>QHVI01000074.1 GCA_003223515.1 Candidatus Angelobacter sp. Gp1-AA117 | reverse complement strand
ATCAGGATCAGTCTGCCCTGCGTGCTTCCTGAGAGGAGCAACAGTTTCGGGTACGATGCGATGTCCAAGCCAGACTGCGGTGCGGGCTCTTGCAGGCGCCACAGAGATTCGGCTTTCGCCCACGCAGTCGCTCATACCTATTTTCATCTTTTCTGGGTGGGACTCAAGTCCCATGTCCGACTGCGGTTAAAGGTGTGGGGTTACCAACTGCCACTAGCACCCCCGCCACCGGAGCTGCCCCCGCCAAATCCGCCGAAGCCACCCCCACCCCCAAATCCACCACCGCCGCCCCAGCTTGCGCCGCTGGAACCACCACCGCCAAACCCTCCCCAGAAGAAGGGCCCACCCCACCCGCCGTAACGCCTCCTGCCAAAGAGAAAGCGGAATACCAGGGGAACAACCAGAAACAGGATAAGCCACAACAGGGGAAAAGACTCATTAGAGCGAGGACGCCGACGGGGAGGCGCACGGCTGGATTGCACGTCAAGCGTGACGCCAGCATCGGCAGCAATGGTCTCAGCAATCGACCGAGTAACCTGCGCCAGCGCTGGACCATATTGATTCTGTTTCAACAGCGGGACAGCATCCCGCCAGAACCCGCCAACCTTGCCGTCTGGCAAGATAGGCTCCAACCCATAGCCGACCTCTGTGCGGTAGCGATGGTCATCCACAGCCAGCAGCACCAGCACCCCGCGGCTGGTACTCTTAGCACCTATGCCCCACTGCTTGTAGAGATCAACCGCATAACCCTCAATATCAGCGCCATCCAGGGAATGCACCGTAACCACAGCAATCTGCGCTTTAGCCTTCTGCTCAACCTGCTGCGCAAGGGCCGTAATCTCCTGCGCCGAAGTCCCATCCACCACCCCGGCGAAGTCGTTGACGTAGCCGGTGGGGTGGAGGGTCTTGGGAGTTTCCGTTGATATAGCAAGGCCCGACGCAAGTAGAACGATAGTGAACAGATTGGTTGGAGTGCGCCGAATGGCCATCTAGAACATTCTAAATTGAACAAACTATCTGACTCTCAGACTACACGATTTACGACAAGCTTCGCATGAGTTAAATACAAATTTAGAGATATTTAAGCTGTATTGGATCGTAGAAGAAACCTCATGTTAACCATCAATAAAAAGTGCTTATCATTGAATGTAAATAGGTTAGAATGCACCAATCCTAGTTCACGCTATGGATCCTCAAGAGTAATGTCAGACGAAGAATTACTGCGGCTTTGTCTTGCCTCCCAGGATGAAACTTTATGGGCCGAATTTGTGCGCCGTTTTCAGCCTGTGATTGCCGGCGTTATTTTCAAACGTCTCTCCCGCTGCCCACGATGGATAGACCGCACCGACGTGGATGACTTGGTAGGCGATGTCTTTCTTAAAATCTGCAGGGAGGGTTTCAAGGCCCTGCGCAGCTTTGAATTTCGGCATGAGAACGCCTTACGTGCCTATTTCAAAGTTGTGGCAGCCAATGTGGTAGAAGACGATATGCGCAAAAAGAACAGCGATAGAGTAGGCGGCGGAGAGGCGGCGGAACATATCGATGATCTTCCCCAGCCCCCGTCGGACCGTTCCAGTGCTGCCGAGTCGATCTTCAACACTCTCAGGATGAATGAGATTGAAAAATGCCTGCAACAGCGAAAAGGCGAACCGAACTTTGGCCGCGACTACAAAATTTTCTGGCTCTACTTCCGTGAAGGGTTCACGGCCCAGGACATCTCACAACTTCCCGATATCGGCTTTAAAAACGCGAAAGGAGTAGAGAGCGCACTGCTGCGCCTGAGTATATGGGTGAGTGAATGTCTGGGCCTTTAGCGCCGCAGTTTTCCTTTTCGCGCGTGGGAACGCCCATCAACGCAGGCAATTTTAAGACGATTCAGACAAACATTTAACATTAGTTTACCAATTTCGCAGTTTATCTGTATTTGTTCAAGAGCCGGGGCATAATTAAGATTCATTTGAAAGGATGGAACGCCTGTTCTACGTTCATAATTAGGAGATAGAGCGCAGTGGACCAGCTATCTGAGCATTTGAGCAGTGCTCAAATTCAGCAGTACGGGAAACGGGCCTCCAGCGCGGGACCGGAGACAAAACAGCGGGTGGAGAAGCACCTTGCTGACTGCCCTTCCTGCCGCAGCCGTGTGCTCGAATTCCAGCGCACTCAGTTCGCATTGCTTCCTGACCTGAAGATGAAAACGATACCCACGTCGGAGTGTCTCAGCGAAGATGAGATTCGCAACCTGGCGGCAGGGCTCTGCACTGAACGGATCGCCCAAAAACTCAAGCTCCACGCCTCCACTTGCGACCGTTGTGGCCCGCTACTGAGCGAATACACGGAAGACTTTTCCGGCAACTTCACTCCCAAAGAGCAGGGCATCCTCAATCAGTTAAGCAGCGGCTCACCCACGTGGCAGCAGCAGACTGCGAAGGAGATGCTGAAGCAGGCAACGCCCTCTCCTCCACCACGCTGGACTTTCTTGTGGAGATGGGCTCTGATCCCCGCAGCCACCGCCGCCTGTGCGATCATAGTTTTCAGCATCTGGTACACCCAACGCGACACCCCGGAAAAAGTAGGGGAACTGCTGGCTCAAGCGTACCCGGAGCATAGAACGACCGAGATGAGATGGCTGGGAATGGCGTGGGGCGAACCGAAGGAAACCTTGGGCCCGGCCAATTTGAACAAACCACGACCTCTTCTTGCCGCGAAAGACGCAATCCAGCGGCAAACCCCAGAGACTCTCGGAAGAACGGAATGGCTCCATCTACAGGCCCAAAGCGAAATCCTGGGTGGCACGCCATCAACACGACTAATCGAAGATTTAACCAAAGCCACGCAGTCCAAACCAGCTTCGCAGTCCCTTCTGTTTGATTTGGCTATAGCAAATTTCCGCATGGGCGAAATTACAGACGATCGCAGTTATTATTTGCGGGCGAAGGCCGTCCTCGAGGAAATGCTTGCTTCCTTTCCGCCTAGTTCCGCTGCCCTGTTCGATCGCGCGGTTGTCGAGGAACATTTGCAATTATGGAACCAAGCGCTGGCTGATCTCAACCGATGTTTGCCCCTGGAGAGCGATCCAGCATGGTCTGCCGAGATCCAAGACAAAATCAGGAAACTCGAAGGTCTTCGCTGACGCTGAAACCGGCGCGGCTTGTCGACTATACTCATTCTCCCAAAGATGAGACCACATCTGTGGAAAAGCTGTATCGGCTGCATTCTTCTGGCTGGCATCGGCCTCATGGCGCGTCCATTCCGCGGATATTGGCTTCTTCATTCAGCACAAATCGAGAGCGACAGACTTTATGCCAACTTTCGGCCTTTCCTATATCGCTGGGTTGGCGTTCCTTACGCCAACAGCAACGGGTTAGGTTCGGCTAACTGCACCCCCGTTCCGGACAACGAGACCATTAAGTTCCGGTTGCAAACAGCCGAAGCCGAAGACATTCTGGGAGTCTCTGATACATCGATGCGTCTGCGAGGGCGAGCAGCCCTCCTTACCTGCCAGCCCGAAGAGAGCATCAGCCAATACCAACGTGCCCTTCTGGTGAGTCCCGACAATCCCGGCCTGCACCTGGAACTCGGAATCGCGTTTGCTTTAAATGCAAATCCGACGAATCCTCTGGAGTATGAAAACGCTCTGGAGCACATCTTGAAGGCCGACCAGATAAGGAGCAGCCCGGAGTCTCTTTATGATTCGGCGCTTTTGTTTCAGCAGGCGCAGCTCCGCCTGCAAGCGCGCCAACGATGGGCCGATACAGCCGCCGCAGAGCCCCTCGCGCAATGGAAAGCAGATTCAAATCAGCGATTGATGGCACTGCAGGATTTCCTATGGACGCGCAAGCGGCAAATAATTTCCTTATCGTCGCCGGCTTCTTACCTCGCCGCCGACGAACAACAACAACGAGAGGGCGAAGAGTTCGCGCTCGATAGGGCCACTCGAGAGTGGCTGGCCGAAATCGGGCAGTCTCTGGACGCCGCCAAAGCTGTTCAATATTTGGGCACTCTACTGCACCAAGACCGTCACGACGACTGGGTTCTGAATCTTCTCAAGATGAAATCTTTACCCGCAACTACGCGGGCACTGACCGATTTGACAGAAGCCGTTCGGTTGAACCTGAAAGGAGAGCACCGTCGCGCAGCCGAGGTCGCGAAATCGGCGGAAAAAATCTTTACGAAATACCATAACCAGGCTGGCGCGCTTCGTGCTCGGCTTGAAATTGTTTATTCTCTTGACCGCCAAGACAATGCCGATGATTGTTTGGCCACGCTGGGAATAAAGCGGGGGGATCCAGAAACTGAGGCAAAGCCAGGAGATCTGGAAATTAGGGCGAAACAAAAAAAATACACCTGGATAATGGCCCAAGCCAGGCTTGAGCACGTCGGCTGTCTGACGCGCAAGAGACGCCAGGACATCATCGCGTTCAGAAATGCCGCGTCTGACTTGGTCATCAGTACCGGGTATTCCGGCCTGGCCCTGCGCTCACTCGGTTTTCTGACCGAACCTTATGTAGCGGCGGGTTCCAGGTTGATGATTTGGCGTCGAGCACAGCAGGGCTTCACGACCTTCTGGTCGACGCCTTTGCCCATCATTCGCGTCTACTCGTTTTATTACACCCTGGCCAATTCCGCTCGGAACGCCGGAAATCTGCACGCAGCTCTGGCCGTATTGCGTGAGGGCACTTTGATGCTGGAAGGCTCCAGCTTGTATCTGATTCGGGGAATCCTGCTTTCCAGTCTGGGGCAGTGGGAAATGGAGGCCGGCTTTACCCAACAGGCCGACCTTACCTTCGCCGACATGGCCAATGAATTCAAGCAAGTGGACCCGAAAGAAATAGCCCAGGTATGGGACGAAGGCGAAGTCGCCCATGCGGAAGCGCTGGTCGCGACCGGCCATGCCCGCGATGGCCTGGGGCTTCTCCAGAAACGAACTCAGGGTGTGAGTTGGCCCTATCCGCACCTTAACCCCAATTTGCGTCGAGTGCTTCTTCCCGCCTTCGGCAATGCTTATCTTCGCATCGGTGCATTGCAGGACTCCTGCCAATTTTTCCTCCAATCGATTATTGAAACCCAAGACAAAATGGCAACGGTCCAAAGCCAAGCACAACGCGACGATGCTTTACGAGAAATCGAGTCCTCATGGCGCGGTCTGACGGCCATCAAGCTGGGCCTGCATCTTCCGTTGGAAGCCCTGGCTGTGTGGGAAACATTCCGTTCTGGACGCAATCCTCAAATTCAAAGCTTTATCTCTCCCAATTGTGAGCCGGCCGCCTCTCCGCCCAGCTTCGCTCTGCCAGAAGATCGGATCGCCTTGGTATATGCATTTCTGCCCACCAGCGGGCTTTCGGGGTGGCTGATCGGGAACGGCAAAGTCGAGCAGAAGCATCTGGACAGTACCGGTCTCAAGGAACGAGTGGAGAGATTGTCGACCCTGATTTCCGATCCAGACTCTTCGCCGGAGGAGATTTCATCTCTCAGCACCGAACTCTACCGGTTGCTGCTGGCGCCTTTTGCCGGCAGCCTCCCATCTTCCGGCACGCTGATCATCGATCCCGATCGTGAGCTTGCTGCTGTTCCCTGGAACCTGCTGGAAGAAAAACCCGGTCATCCGCTGGTGGAAAGATTCGCGATCGCGCAGGTGATTGGTATTCTCGATCTGGGAAAGCCCGCTGAAGAGATACAGGCTGGCCTAGAGAGCGCGCTTATCTTCGGCCCCCCTGTTCTTTCCGCAGATCTGACTTACAAGTACCCTTTTCCGCATCGCGCTGCCGAAGAAGCGGAGATCCTGCATCGCCTGCTGCCAAATTCACATCTCTTCCCGAGAGAGGAAACGAATTTCCAAATCTTGAAGGCCTATGCTTCACGAGGAACACTCTTCCATTTCGCCGGCCACACCATCAGTAATGGTGGGTTTTCTGCTCTGCTGCTTCCTGAAACTCGCGGGAGCCCGCCGGACACACAATATACCGCTGCCGAGCAGATTGCAGAGCTGGACCTGCGCCAAATGAAAACCGTTGTTTTGGCGTCATGCTCGTCGGGAACTGGCGAGAAAAACGGGACTGTGAATCTGGATAGTCTGGCCCGGGCCTTCCTCGAAGCCGGGGCGCAACGGGTTATCGCCGCAGGCTGGGACGTGAGTTCTGCCCGGACGGAAGAGCTCATGACATCTTTTTATGAACAACTTAAGTACGGCAAATCCCCCGCCGAAGCCCTCCGCCAAGCCGAACTCCAACAGCGGCAGAAGACGCCGCACCCTCACTATTGGGCGGGATTTCAGATATTCGGTGAGCCGTAAACAAAACCGGTCAACGAATAAATAGAGTGGCTTTTAAAGGGAAATCGATATAGCCGCCGTTTTTTTTTAATGATTGCAAGACAAACCCGGGGGCGAAACAACAAAATCGCTGTTGGACCCGTAAGGTATGAGGGGAGAAATGGCTAACATTCTATTCGTGGCATTTCATGGCTTGATATGCCTAGTAGATGGGCGATTTACCAGCGACAATGTCGATCGCGGTTTCAAAGCATACGTTTTACGCGATAGCGATAACGAACATAAACAGATGTATGGCGATTTCCTGGCCGAGCAGGAGTTTTTGCTGGCACCAGGCGAGAATTTCCCGATACGCCTCGAATTTAGCGATGAACTTCAGGCAGGCCCAAAAACCACGATTTTGAAGACTGACCTGAATCCTGTCGTGAAGCTACCCGGCTTTCCCGTCGACACTTCTTCGAATGTGCTTGCCGTGTTCACGTTGCCGCGACCCCAACAAATCGACTATGCCCTCAGGGGCACCATAACCTCAGGCATGCTGGTGGACCAGCACAATCGCTTGAGCGCTCCACCGACGCGAATCTCAGCAATTCGATTTTTTCAATATAAGTTTGATCAGCAGGCCAACGTAAAGCTATTCCAGGGAAGAAATCCCGTCTGGGAATGTCCTGACTTGGCAACAACCACCGGAAACGACAACATCGCGGTGTTTCACATCTATAACGAACCTCTGCTAACCATCAATCCCAAATCCGCCGCAAACGACCATAACGTGAAGGAGTTCAAGGACAGCATGGATTTCTTGGGCGCCGATGTGCGGATCACGTCTGCGGCCCAGATAGATCCAGGATCACTTGGGCCCCTCCCTCCTGGGATTCTTGCGGAAGAGAATGCTGCCTTGGACGTGCGCCGCAAAGGCATTGTTCAATTCGTTCACGATCGTCGTATCGGAGCGGGCTTTGATCTCGGAGGCGCGGGGGGATCACAGGTATGCGGTGGTGGCGATGGCACAATAGTGTGATCACAAGCGCCCACAGCGCGGAGAGGAAAACATCATGGACATACAAGAGATACTTAAGCCCATCGACGACTTGTGGAACCGCCAGCATGTGGCAGGCGTAGCCCATCTTAACGAGCTCGCCCAACCCCCATTCGGAAGTTGGCATGGCTATGGCTGGCGCAAGGAAGCAAACGGCGTGGTGGTAAGCCCGTTTGTGGACGACCCGGAGAACATGGTTGCCCTAGTAGCGAAAATCAAGCAATTGGTTCCTCAGGAAGTCACAGTGGAAGGCCTTGTCACCCCTCGTTTTCGAGAGATAGGCGGCGGTGTTCCGCAGCAGTTGCCCAATCTCGATACCTTTCAGCCGGGAAATATAATTCTGCGCGATTGCCGTTCCGCGCATAACGGAACCATCGGCGCCTTTCTCACGGCTGGCGATGGCAGCATCTGGCTGCTCTCCAATCGCCATGTAATGGCGGGATGCTCAGGCAGTCAGCTTTTAGGAGCAGGCCGTATTGAACTGGGAACGGACGTGCGTTCCGTGGACAAAAGCAATTTGGTGGATGCAAGCGTAGTCAAGATCAATGATCCATTACAGGTGAATCCGCACTTTGAAGAAGTTGGCCCAGTGCAACAATTCGCCCCCCAAGCACTTTCCAAGCTGCTCAATGAAACGCCCCTAATCGGCAATGAAAAGCCCCCGGTCAGCAAATTCGGTAATATCACAACATTGACCAATGGGAAGCTGGTCTTACAGTGCGCGAAGGTGGAGATAGTGGATTTAAACCGCATGGTAAAGAAATTTGTCGATCAACTTGCGATCGTCTCCGACGGCGGCTTGTTTGCCCAGCCAGGAGACTCAGGATCGCTGATCATAAGCAACGAACAGCCGATAGGACTGCTGTTTGCCGTGAGCGACCACGTCATCGAAATCCCGGAGAACCAAAGCCTCAAGCCGCCTTTTTATCTCGCCAACCGGTTGGACAACGTGATTCAAGAACTCTCGAATCAGGAAGTTGTCGGGTTGCCTTTGCAGCTTATGCTTGATAAGAAACAAGCAATGGCCGCGAGATAGGCTGATGGTGCCTTCCATCGCGTTTCTAAGCAGTACTGAAGATAATCAATATGCCTAAAAAAATAACGTGCAAAAGGAAAAAGCAGATCCTCCCAAGAATATTCTTTATGTCGTTCTGCATGGCCTGATTTGCCTGGTCGATGATGGCGACAAGTTTACTGGGTACTTGCTTGACAGGAGTAATGATAAGTTTATCCAACACGTTTACAAAGGCGGCGACTTTGGCAAGGAAAAGGAAAAGGACCTCGAGAAATCCGAGATTTTGCAGCTTAAGGGCGTGGATGATACAGGCAATGAGAGGCTATCTGCGAAGATGAATCCAGTTCTGAAAAATCCCAAGCCCAAAGATCAGACTTTTTTTGCACGGAACAGGATCATTCTGAAACGCCCGAATGCAATTCTGCATTTTGTCTGTGGCGATCCAGGAGATGCTCTCAAAGACCCGAAAAACGAGCTTAAAGAGAAGCATTGTCTCATTTCCGGAACACGGGTCTTTCAATATTCTTTTAAAAACTATAATGATGTGAATGTATCTGGAGATAAATCATTCTCATGGAACTGCCCCAATGCGGCAGTGGCAGTCTTCCATCTCTACAATGAACCGGAAGAGGACCCTGGTGGAGTCCGCTCGCTCCAGCATAGTTTGAATGAATTCAATGACAGTTTGGGCTTCATGCAGGCGGACCAAGTGCAACTGACGAATGCGGTTGTGACTGCGACCTTCGGAGACAGGCTGCCCCCGGGACTCACAGCCGACCAGGTTTGCGCATTGGCGGTACGTGACAGGGTTGCGGCGGCGCTTAAAAAAAGGAGCCGAAAAGAAGAAGAAGAATTTATCATCACGTATGGGAAGGACGACCGGGGTGGCGGCGGAGGCACGCAGGTGTGCGGCGGCATCAATGGATGATTCTAGTCATTGGTGTTGTATCTGCTGGGAACAGATGCCATGCCAAAGGCAAGGAATTTGAAAATGCATTCGATTGATCAGCAGACTGAGCCATTGAGTGCACTGCCGGATTTTGCCGCTCAGGTTGTTTGCGTATCCCCGGCAATTCTGCGTGATGGTACTGCGAGAATTACAAGATTGGATGCGCGGAGTTTCGCGTAAGGCCATTCTGGGATGAATCCCAATCCATCTACATCAAGCACAACTGACGTGCAGGGCACCAAAGCCCGTTCACGGCGATTCAGTGCTGCCGTATCGGGCAGAAGCCATCCTGTTAAGAAAGGGCGTCGTCGGGCTAAATAAATTTTATCCTTCACTGGTGATGATGGAATGTCTCTTGAACCTGGCATCATCGTGCGCGGGATAGTCCGTCCGGTAATGCGCTCCGCGGCTTTCTCGGCGGGCCTGGGCGGAGCGGGCGATCAGCATGGCGGCGGTATGGATATTTCAGGCTTCGCATGCCCGGCGCGATCCTGGCGCAAGCAAGCGGTCGGCGGCCTGCAGTTGCCTCCAGAGCTTCTTTTAATGTTTGGCCTGAACGGACGATCCCGGCCTTGTTCCACATCAACTTCTGGATCTCACGGATCAGGCGTCAGGACTGTCTGCTCCACTGCCTGTAGGGTACTCATCGGCTGTCGCCGAAAGGTTCTTTATCTCACATAATGCATCCCGCATGGCTTCGCCCGTTCGCGCCCCGAATACAAGGCCTTTCAGCAGGGATTGGCCTCAAACCATTGCCAGGTGGTTGGCGGGATAGCGCTTGGTCCCCCAGATGATGAAATCAGAAAGGTTCTGCGGGTCTCCGGCGTGATTGGGAGAGAATTGCTCAACCCGGCTATTATAGAGAGGCCCAAAACTTTCACTGCTGTCGAAATAAATACCGCTTGGTTGAGTTCTTAGGTACGGTGTAAAACTGTGCGACTACATTGATGCTGTCAGTGGCGGCTGCCTTCATCTGCTTCAACGAGTCCACAGCGAAATTGTCGAGATTGTTATCAGCTGCGAGATAGACCATTACGGTCCAGGGTTTTAGTGGCGTCATACACTTCTCCTTTTCCTTGGGGTGAAAATTCAGGGTTTTGCATTTTTTTTGGCAGAGATAACAGAGAAAAATCTTGGGAATACCCTTTTGCTGGATGAGACTTTTTTCAAAACATTTCAGACACTACGTTGTATGGAAAACATTGCAGGGTAAATTGCGAATTAGCTTTTGGAAGAAGAAACCTCGAGAAGTACCTGTGGGTTGTCCATAGCTGTAGGAGATGGAGTTTCTACCGATCTGTTATCACTCTGCTTTAATATTCTGCTGGTGCAGGAATTGGCAGTTCAAGGCAGAACTTCAGATCGTTAAAGCAGTTCCAGAAGTGGTGTAGCCCACATCCATCAATGAGCCGTGCCCGTGCCACGTCTCAAAGACGTGCTGAGCACCGTCTCTACGGCAACGTTCGTTTTGCCGGGCTACAGCTTTGCTGGAAATGCACCAGCTATGAACTTGCCGAGAATCGAGCCCTCACCGTGCGGATGAAGACTGCATTGGCCTTCTCGGACACGAACTCCAGCGGCGACCTGCCGGTTTTCCAGGCCAGCCACAAGGTAAAGAAAATCAATACCACGGTCATCAGGATGTTCGGCCAGGCATTCAAGGCCCATTGGCCATGCCATGTAAGCTGGAGAGAGTTTGAAAATGGAAAGAGATAGGGAATGGGCCATTGATATCCGTCCGGCCCACGAGCGCCAATGACGTCACAGAACAAATGCAGGTGAAAGCTGAGGAACACCAGCAGGGCCGTCTTCCAGCGCTGTCTGGCCAAGAAGAAAGCAGCCGTAGTCACAATGAGAGCGAAAAGCAACGTATGCAAGGCGTGGTGGTATTGCGAAAACCATAGCACGGGATGAGCTGAGTTTCGCGTAAGCAGTTCCGGGATAAATCCCAGCCCATCCACATCAGGAAGGATTGCGGCGCATACTACCAGAGCACGTTCACGACGTTCCAGAGCTGTGGTGTTAGCCAGGAGCCATCCTGCCAAAAAGTGGGTTGCCGGACTCAAAACTCAGTTTTACCTCTTATGCTGGGCACGAACCACTTCTTCAATTCGAATTGGTACGAAGCCCATCGTTCTCCCATTATGTCGCAGTTTTGGTGCAGGTTCATTGGCCCTGGTGAAAAATTCAGTCTGCTGCACGATTCGAGCGCCCAGTTCTATTATCTCCAGTGTACAGTTTCAGGATAATGGCTATCGAAATTCATGAGCTTTTGCACCGCCTGGAACGTCACCGCGGCTCATTTCCCACCCGTCTTACTGAAGAAGTAATAGCCAGAAAAGACGAAGCAATTCCTGCTTTTTTGAAGGTACTTGAGGATGTAGATAATAACCCGACTCTCTGGGCTGAGGATCATGAGCGGATGATCCACATCTTCGCCATGTATTTCCTGGCGCTATTTCGCGAGACGAGTGCCTATCCTTTGATGGTGCGAATTTTTGCGCGTCCCGGCGAATTCGCGTTTGATTTAGCAGGAGACATCATCACCGAGGACCTCAACAGGATGTTGGCATCGGTTTCCGGTGGCGATACCTCAGGCATCATTTCGCTCATTGAAAACGAAGAAGCCAATGAATGGGTACGCGGTTCGGCAATCAGGGCCATGGTTTCCCTCGTGGCTGCCGGTTGGCGTCCCCGTGACGAGGTGATGGCGTACTTGGTTCAGTTGTTCCTGAGGATGAAACGTGAGCCGGGCGAACAGTGGAATGCGCTGGCCAACGCCTGTGCTGATGTCTGGCCGCAGGAAGCGCTTGACGAACTGAACCGCGCATACAGAGAAGGGTTAGTGTATCCGGGGAGCATCTCGTGGAAGAACATAGAACAAGCATTAGCCCTGGGCAGGGAAGGGTGCCTGCAGAAGTCACTGTACGAGGACCCTCTTATCACCGATGTTGCCAAAGACATGAGCGGGCTAGGCTGGTTTAGGAAGCCGGAGCAGCCGGAGCCTGCAAAATCTTACACTGAGCCCCTCAAGCCGGTCTCTTCCGTGAATCGCAGCAAACCGAAAATCGGCCGCAACGATCCCTGCCAGTGCGGAAGCGGCAAGAAATTCAAGAAATGCTGTGGCGCCAATTAGGCGTTGTTATTCAAACCTGATCGCACCATTGGCAGCGAGGGAATGCTTCTTGAACTTGGCATCATCGTGCGCGGGATAGTCCGTCCGGTAATGTGCTCCGCGGCTTTCTCGGCGGGCCTGGGCGGAGCGGGCGATCAGGGTTGCAACGGTATGGATGTTTCGGGCTTCGCAGGCCCGGCGCGAAGTTGGTGCAGGCAGGCATTCCCCGGCGGACTGCAGTTGCTCCAGCGCTTCTTTCAAGGTTTGGCCTGAGCGGACGATTCCGGCCTTGCTCCACATCAGTTGCTGAATCTCGCGAATCAAGGCGTCCGGATCAATGTTTGCATCCTGCGCCGGAGTCTCCCGGGTCGCTGCTGAAGCGTCCTCTAACTCGCACAACTCATTGCGCATCGCCTCACCGGCTCGGGCGCCAAAAACCAGGCCTTCGAGCAGGGAATTGCTGGCCAGGCGGTTGGCACCGTGGACTCCGGTGCAGGCGGTCTCGCCTGCGGCATAGAGGCCGGGCAGGCTGGCACAGCCGTGCAGGTTGGTGCGCACTCCTCCCATCAGATAGTGCGCCGCCGGACGCACTGGAACCTCGTCTACGGTGATATCGATGTTGTACTGGAGGCAGGTCTGATAGATGCGCGGGAAGCGTGTCTTGATGTGGTCAGCCTTGAGGTGCGTGAGATCCAGGTAAACAATGGGTTCCTTGAGACGGCAGACCTCCAGCTCGTGAGCGATGGCCCGTGCGACTACGTCACGCGGCGCCAGTTCGGCCATGTCGTGATACTTGGACATAAACCGGTGCAATTCGGCGTTGCGCAGCACCGCGCCCTCGCCGCGTAATGCCTCAGAAAGCAAAAATCGCGGGGTATTTTTCAAGTACAGGGCTGTCGGGTGAAACTGGACGAACTCCATGTCGCTGATCTCGGCGCCAGCGTGGTAGGCCATGGCTACGCCGTCGGCAGTGGCTACCGCGGGATTCGTGGTGTTGCTGTAGACCTGTCCAGCGCCTCCGGTGGCCAGCAATACCGAAGAGCTTTTCACTATGTGCAGGCTGTCCTGAGGTGCGATCAACTGTACTCCGGCTATGCGGCCATCTTCTACGTGCATGGCGGAGATGAATTCGAATTCACAAAAGGAGATATTCTTGAGCGATGCGGCTTTGGCATACAGAGCGCGGCCGATCTCGCGTCCGGTCGAATCGCCATGCGCATGCAGGATGCGGTTGCGGCTGTGCGCTGCCTCACGGGTAAATGTCAGCCTGGTGCCGTTGCGGTCAAACTGGGTGCCCCATTCGATCAGTTCCTGGATGCGTTCCGGCCCTTCTTCCACCAGCACCTGTGCAGCTTTGGGGTTCACAATACCATCACCGGCATTAATGGTGTCCTGAAGGTGCAGGCTGATCTCATCTTCGTCGCTTAGGGCAACGGCGATGCCGCCCTGGGCATATTGGGTGGCCGATTCGGTCAACTCCTGCTTGGCCAGCACCAGCACCTTGCCGGCTTCTGCCAGGCTGATGGCAGCCCGCAACCCGGCGACACCCGCGCCCACAACAATGAAATCCACCTGTGCGGGAAGCTTCTTCATGCAGAATTGAGAATCATAACACTCGCGGAAATTGGAAAATGGGCAAGTCGGTAATTGGGTAAAGTCAGAACCTCCAGATGGTGCGGAGACCTTGGTAAGCCAGATTGTCCGGGTCTTCATTTTATCCATTTACCAACTTACTCATTTACCCAATCACTTCGCCGCTTGTCTCCCTGGAATCTAGCCCTCGCCCTGCTGAAAAGCCGTTTCAATGAACGCACTACCCAGCGGATAGCGAAGACGATCAGCACCAGGGCGATGATCACGATGATCGCGGCAATCACCGGATGCCTCGTAGCAAACCAAGTGAGTGAGACTGCGGCTACGTCTTCGCTAAAGCTCAAAGCCATATTAGAAAAGGGTTCGGGGGAGGGCGTGACCGCTGCGCGTATCGCAGTTTTGCCGCTATGTGAGGCCAATGCGATCAATCCGCCCAGAGCGGCGGCTGCAATCTGGGCCACCGGTGAAAGATGCTGGGTGGCTCCATAGGAAAGCATAGCCGCCACTGGGACACGCACAAACGTATGGAGCGCATTCCACAGCAAGTCAAAGACGGGAATTTTGTCTGCAACGAATTCCAGGGTGAACAGCGCGCCTGATGCAGCAATTACCGGCCATGTTTGCACCGCATGTAGTGCTGGAGGCAGTTGCAGCGCATGGGCCTGTGCTAGCAGCCCAAGGGTAAGTGTCGTGGCATAGACGTTCAGACCGGCGGCAAAACTCGCGCCTACGACAATGGCCAGGAGCTGTTGCATTCATCCCTTTATAATGGAGTTCCTCAATGCAGATGCGTGATTTGGCGCATCCACATCGGCTAATTCCTGGATAAGAAGAAATGGAAAAGGCCGCCTCACGCGGCGGCCTTTTCAGAACTTCGGCTCGTTACAGCGTAGATTCGATCTCAAAACCCCAGGCTTCCAGCAATGGTTCCGGAATATACTTGGAGTTCTTGTTACGCCGCGCCCACTCGCGCAGGCGGGTCGAGCGAATGTATTGGTCAGGGGTGAGCTTGAATTCCTTCACCGCCTGTTCGAACGAAGTGACGATCGGGATAACCGGCCCGATGGGCTCCGGTTTACCCCAATTAGGATTACCGCGTCTTTTTGCCATATGTAAGTTCGTCCTGCCTTTGGGGGAATAAGGTATCCAAAAATAGCCTTAAATGTTTGATTCCATTCGGCTGTTTCTGGATTCAGCTTGTACCGAAAAATCCGGGCCCAGCACATCACAGTGAGTCCCAAACCTCAGGTCAAAAACTGATTATTATATACGTAAATCTGTAGATTCGGTGGTTTTAGCAGGAATATTTTTACGTAAAAATGTATATTGTCTTGAACAATATTAAATTTTTATCCGAACCACCAGGGACTTATTAGGAACCAATCTGGATGACTGTGGATAAGCGGGCCAGTTT
Source organism: Candidatus Angelobacter sp. Gp1-AA117 (assembly GCA_003223515.1). GTDB lineage: Bacteria > Acidobacteriota > Terriglobia > Terriglobales > Acidobacteriaceae > Angelobacter. The sequence goes on along the minus strand of QHVI01000074.1, from coordinate 41,418 downwards.
TAGCAGGCATCGTTGACGGGAACATCTAAGCCAGGTGCACCCTGATTGCAGCATTTCGCGACGGTTAAATCCGGTACAAATGACAAACGTGCGACAGCATGAAAATAGACGGCTGAATGAGAGTTCCATAGAATGGACAAAAGGCCGGGATGGCGGAATTGGCAGACGCAGCGGACTTAAAATCCGCAGCCCTTAAAAGGGGCGTGGGGGTTCGAGTCCCCCTCTCGGCACCAAAACACCATCGCAACTTGTACTCATTCTGACGTAATTCCGGTCTCGTCTCCCGACATTCCTTGAATCTCGTAGGAAATAAGTGTGTTTCCCATCGACTACGACTTTGTACGGATGCTGATCAACTCGATCAATGCCAATCCTTTTTGAAGAAGATCTCCATCAGCTTCACTTCGAATTTGGAAACAATTTTGCCAGGCAATCGGCCAGAGTTTTTACTTGTCGATTCAGCTCTGCCAGTCCAGGAGTTTCAAAGTCCATGTCGCCGCCTTCGAGATCGTGAGTTACGTCTTTCAGGAGTTCGGTGGCCATGCTGACGCGTTCAGCCATGACTTGGGGCAGCAACAGGTAAGGATCATTGCCTTTGCCCTGGGCTTCCAACCATTGCTGGACGGCGGCCGAAGCCTGCCGCGCACGTTCTGAGGCGTTGCGGAATTCCACCAGCACTTTCACGTTGATCATGCCAGTCTTGACTGAGCTTTGCAGGTCTCTCAATTCCTGGTCGGTCTTTTTCAGCCTTGAAGCAATTTCCTGGGACTGCGCTGGGATGTTCTGCGGCATAACTATCTCTCCTCATAAACAGGGTCGTACTTCGCATAGGGTACGTTTACCGGCGGGAGCAGTCCACGTTACTGCAGTCACCACAGGGGCAAGAATGAAGCAAAACTTTTTCGCCGCTGATGAACGCTGATGACGCTGATCTTAAAAGGTTTGGACATTGGCTATTTGCTAGCTGCCACGATTATTTCTGATAAATTAAAAGAATCCAGATGCCTACGACGCCCTCGCCTACCTTTCAGGAACTTATCCTGCGGCTCCAGAATTTCTGGGCAGAGCGCGGCTGTGTGCTGCAACAGCCCTATGACATTGAAGTCGGCGCAGGCACCATGGCTCCGGAAACTTTCCTCAGGGTGCTCGGCCCTTCTGCTTACAAGGTGGCTTATGTGCAGCCCTCGCGTCGGCCTGCTGATGGACGTTACGGCGACAATCCCAACCGGCTCTACAAGCACTTGCAGCTTCAGGTCATCCTCAAACCTCCGCCGGAGAACGTGCAGGAGCTATATCTGGAATCATTGGGCGCGCTGGGCATCGATCTGCGTAAGCATGACCTCAAGTTTGAGGAAGACAACTGGGAGTCACCGACGCTAGGCGCCTGGGGCATTGGCTGGCAGGTGATGCTCGATGGCCTGGAGATTACGCAATTTACCTATTTCCAGCAGTGCGGCGGCGTAGACCTCGATCCCATCTCTGCTGAGCTCACGTATGGACTGGAACGCATCGCGGCCTTTCTTCAGGATGTGGACAGTATCTATGACATCGTCTGGGCGCGCGCTCCGCACAGCGGACAACCGGTTTATTACCGTGACGTCCGCCACAAGGAAGAGCTGCAGCTTTCCGTCTATAACTTTGAAGCTGCTGACGTGGAAAAGGCGTGGAAGCACCTGGAGCTGTATGAATCTGAATGCCAGGCGCTCATCACTCAGTTCAACGCGCTCAATAATGACAAGAATGCCAGCGCCTTTGAGAAGCAGCATTTCCCGCTGCTGGGCGCCTATGATCTGTGCCTCAAGTGTTCGCACCTGTTCAACATCCTCGATGCCCGGGGCGCCATCTCGGTGACGGAGCGCGTCGGTGTGATTGCCCGCATTCGCCAGCTTGCCGTGGGGCTGGCCAAAGCTTACCTGGCGCAACAGTCAGCACAGCCACAACCTGAAAAGCAGAAGAAAGAAGGAGCAGCCTGATGCCTGACTTTCTGCTGGAGATCGGCTGCGAAGAGATTCCTGCGCGCATGATCGATGCTGCCCGTGAGGAATTAGCTAAACGGGTCATAGATATGATCAGCCGCGAGCGCCTGGGCACATCGCCCGGGATTAGTGCATTTTCTACTCCGCGCCGACTGGCGGTACTGGCTTCTGGTATTGCGGCTTCACAGCCCGACATCGAAGAGCAGGTCACAGGGCCATCCGTAAAAGTGGCATTCAAAGATGGCCATCCTACGCCTGCCGCTGAAGCGTTTGCAAAGAAAGTCGGCGTGGAGGTTGGTAGGCTGGAGCGAGTCACCAATCCCAAGGGTGAATACATTGCCGCCACGGTGACCAGGAAAGGGCGCAGTGCCAGCGAGGTGCTGAGTGAGTTTCTGGGCAAAGAGATCAGCGCCATTTACTGGCCCAAGAACATGTATTGGCGGGCAGGGAAGCCGGAACGGTTTGTGCGTCCGGTGCGCTGGCTGGTGGCCATGATCGGCAGTGACATAGTCCCGCTGGAGATTGCCGGAATCAGGGCAGCCTCACATACTCGCGGACACCGCCTTCTCAACCCCGGCGAGCAAACCATCTCAGCGCCGAATCAGTATTCAGAGACGCTGAGCAAAGCCGGTGTAATCGTTACGCCCTCTGATCGCGAATACCGCATCCGCAAAGCACTGGATGCTGCTACTCGCGCGATACCCGGTGCGCGCTGGCGTGAAGACGCTGAACTGCTCAAGACGGTCGTAAATCTCACCGAATGGTCTTCTGCGATTCTCGGCAGTTTCGACCACCAGTTCCTGAGCCTGCCGGAAGAGGTTCTGGTCACGGTGATGCGCGACCATCAGAAATATTTCGCCATCGAGGATGAGTCCGGCAAGCTGGCGCCCTATTTCCTTGCGGTGCTCAATACAGATGGCGACCCTGACGGCCTGATCCGCCACGGGAATGAGCGTGTTTTGCGCGCCCGCTTCAATGACGCCCGTTTCTTCTGGGATATCGACCAGAAGACCACGCTGAAACATCGCACAGAGATGCTCAAAGCCGTTACCTTCCAGAAAGACCTTGGCAGCTATGCCGCCAAGGCTGACCGGGTTGTTGCGTTGATCTCAAAGTTGGCAGTAGACCTGGCCGGGCGCGGAACCAAGCTGGAGAGAGAGGCTGCCGAGCATGCCGGACGGCTCGCCAAGGCCGATCTGACCACGGAACTGGTAAAAGAGTTTACCGAACTGCAGGGTATTGTCGGCGGTCTGTATGCGCGCGCACAGGGACTGCCGCATTCCCTAGCGGATGCCATTTACGATCAATACAAGCCGGTTTCAATGGAGGATGCGCCCCCGCGCACGCTCGAAGGCGCAGTGCTTTCTATTGCAGACAAAGCTGACACGATTGCCGGCATGTTTGCTCTCGGACTGGTGCCCTCCGGCTCAAAAGATCCTTTCGCTTTGCGCCGCCAGGCGAATGGCATCGTGAAGACCATTGCCGAACACAAGCTGCCGGTCAGCATCACCAGGCTGCTGGCGGAAGGTTTAGGCGGTTATCACGGTAGCGAAGCCTCAAAGAAGTTTACGCAAACCGGCGAGGCCTACAGCGAGGCAGTCCGCACCTTCTTCTACGAGCGGCTGGAATTTTACCTGCGCGAGGTCCTCGGCTTTGCTTACGGCGTAGTGAACGCCACGCTGATTGCGGATGCTGATGATGTGGTCGATGCCGTGGCACGCGCCCAGGCGCTGGCGAAGGTACGTCCTTCGGTTGACTTTGAAGCGATTGCCGTCTCCTTCAAGCGCATGAAGAATATTTTGCGCCAGGCAGCAGAGGCCGGTCGCAGTGTTGCTCAGCCCTTTGCTCCTGTGGCACTCAAGGAGGATGCGGAGAAAACGCTGGCTGCGCAGATCCCCCAGGTGGCTGCCAATGTGAACGCTTTGCGCGGCAAAAGGCAGTATGAAGAAGCGTTGCTGGAGATTGCGCGGCTGCGCCCATCGATTGACGCCTTCTTCGATAAGGTCATGGTGATGGTGGAAGACGATGCTCTGCGCGCCAACCGCCTGGGCCTGCTGCAAACTCTTTTGCAGGAATTCTCCAGCATCGCCGATTTCTCGGCCGTCTAAACAGAACCAAAATCTTTACCACAGCGTGGCGAGCCACAACCAAAAACTTTTTACCGCAGAGGACGCAAAGGACGCAAAGGTAACAAAAGTAAGTTGGGGTGTATCTGATCTGGCACTGTTTCAGTTCCTTAAGACTTTTTCGGTCGCCAAAGCTGGATTGGAAAGGGGTAAGAGCAGCATGAAATGCTTCGCAGGAAAACAAGAATTTTGGATATAGCAATGTAGAGTGCGCAGGGATCGCAGAGGAAATGAGTAAATTGGCAAATTGGTAAATGAGTAATTTTGGGAAACAGATTCTTCAATTTACTCATTTACCAAATGACCCATTTACCCATTGCTCTCAGTAAGTTCTCGAATCGCGAATACGCGGAGGCCTGCAGTGGTGGACGCTCTGAATAAAGTCGAGTAGTTCGGGACGGTCACTGGCCCCCAGAAAGCTGGAGCACTTTTCACAACGCAACTCCGTGAGCTTGGCATTGCGGTTGTTGGGCACGCGCAGGAATAGACAGGTATCCCGAGTCGAATCTGCGGCACGCGAAAGATCTTTCAATTGTTACTCCAATGGTGTTTTGCAGATAATGCCACAAATCCAGAGTAGAATAAACCGTGGATTTGAAAAAAGACGTACGTTGTCCTAAAGGCCATGCTGGGCCAATAGTTGGTGAGAGCTATTTAAGAAACACTTCGGGCCAGTTATCTACCGGCGATCATACTTCTGCTGTTCGCGGGCCTCACGATTATATTTGCGCACAATTTCATGAGACCGCTCCAGTGATGCCTGGGCGATGAAGGCGCTTGCGCTCGGCGTCCCCGGCAGGAGCAGACGGGCTTGTTCTACTAATTCACGTTCATCTTCAGACAGGTAGACCCATAATCCTTTGCTCTTCGGGGTGGGTCCGCGGCGGCGGCGAGACTGCTGGCCTGTGAGATGTTTGGTCTTTGAGGTTTTCAAGTCGGTAACACTCTCCGCCCTTAATATTACTAAATATCTTCTATAACGTGGTAGTAGGTCATAACCAGCAGGGAAACCGTGGGCCTTTGGCCCTCAAGAACCGCCCGGAATTGGGTAAATGGGAAATTTGGTAAATGGTAAATGAAAACCGATAGGCCCCTCCAGTCTTTCAATGACCGACTTACCAATTGACTCATTTACCAAATCTCTTCGGTTGGCTGGCTTGCTGAACACTGTTTTGCTGTTCGTCAAAAGCCAAAAGGCAGACCCATCAAAACCTGGGTCTGCCTTGTAAGGTAACTGTTCCAGAGTGAGATTTGCTTCAGGCCGTCTTGCTGTAGGACTCGGCAGCATTAGCAGCCAGCGCCTTGGCGTGGCGGCTGGGTTGAGCATTGACAACCTTCATCTCCTGCCAGTCGTAAGGAAATTCTTTGCCGCAATCCAGGCATACCACGTAGGTGCCAGTCAGCGCAGCAGCAGGGGAGCGCCGCTGTCCTGGTCTGTTGGTAATAGGGAAACTGAACTTTTTATGCCAGCAACCGAAAAGCATATCGAGAAGATTTGCCATAAAATCACTGCACCCCCAAGGTCGGGTTGGCTTACTGCTCAGCCAATTGAATAGAGCACTTGAGTTCATAGCCTCTCGTACTCACACCCATTAGATTCAGAGTTGCCGTAAAAGGTTCGCAGCAGAGTTGCTGCCCGATTGTGGTGCAAAAACCGCGTAAAAATTACTTAATCCGAGCTAAGTGGAAGGAATCAAAAGCCGAAATGAGGGATATCGGGCCTGAAACAGGCCTGAATTCAGGGCAAGGCAGCGCGAAAAAAGAGATTCTAAAAAATTATTTTTGAAAAAATGGGCTGGATGCTGGCTATAACCAGCAGAGAAGTACCTTCGTACTGTTTACACTCATTTATGAGGACGAGCGGGTTTTGCCGGATTTACTGTGTTTGCATTTGCTGATGATGGCGTCGTGGAGTTTGTTTCGGAGGGGTTCAGGGAGTTCGAAGATCTGGTTGTCCCGGTAAATCTCGATGGTCTTCTTTGTGGTATTCATCACCACATGGCATTCGTGGCACCAATGCAAATGCTCTTCCAACTCTTCACGGACGCTCACGCTGATGGTACCGTCCAGGTAATCGGTCAACTCTTTCAGAAACTCTTTACACTTGATCACGGTTGGCCGTCTCCACCCCTCTTGGATTTGAAGTATTTTGCCAGACGTTCACGGAGTTGCAAGCGCGCACGCAGCAGCCGGGATTTTACCGCAGGAATGCTCAAGCCCAGCATCTCCGCCGTCTCCTCCGTCGAAAGTCCCTCAACATCACGCAGTACAAAGACCGTTCTGAAGCCCGGTGGCAATCCCTGAATGGTCTTCTTCAGAATGTCGCCCAGTTCAGATTGTCCATAAAGCTGTTCAGGATTGGGGCTCCAATCCGCGACCTCGCGCGGCATCGTGCCTTCTTCCGTTTCCACGTCTTCATCGATGGAAACGGTCTTGTCCGAACGCCGTTTCCGCAGCTTCATCAGCGCTTCATTCACTGCAATCCTGACCAGCCAGGTATAGAACTTTGAGTTCCCCTGAAACTGCTCAAGATTCTGATAAGCCTTGAGAAATGCGTCCTGAACTACGTCCTGCGCGTCTTCCTCGTTATGCGTGATGTGCTGCGCAATCCGGAAAATATTGCGGTCGTACCGCTTCACCAGTTCGCTGAAGGCTTCAAGATCCCCGCCTTTCGCGGCCTGCACCAGCCCTAACTCGCTGGTATCTTCTCCGGCTTTCTTTTGGATGGTTTCCATGTGGTCTCGACTCAAATTAATTTATCTTGTCTGGCCCCTGCAAGGGGTGCTGTACCTGATCGATAGCTTTATTATTTAGACGCGCTCTGTAACTTTTAGAACGGTGGCATCTCTTAATCTTGCTATGCGAAAAACTATCTTCTTTACTTTCTTAGGTTTGCTGTCATTGGCAGAGGCTCTCGGCTGCCGCTCCGGCGCTACGGAGCACATTAAAGTCACCATGAAGAAATATTCCTTTGATCCGGCGGTAATCAGGGTTAAGAGCGGAGACACAGTCGAACTGGAAGTCTCATCCGCAGATGTACAGCACGGATTCAGCGTGCCCCGGTTGGGAATCAAAGAGCCCGTGCAGCCAGGCACACCGGCGAAGATTACATTCAAGGCTCCCGCGAAGGGCGAATATGGAATTGAATGCAGCGTGATCTGCGGCCCGCATCATGAAGATATGCAGGCCAAGCTGGTGGTTGAGTGATTTCCCGTTTTTTACCGCGAAGGACGCGAAGGACGCAAAGGAAACAAAAGCAAAAGTAGTTAGTTCTTAGTACTTAGCTAAACCCAGCCCCGGGCCAATCAGACTGACTCCTCATCAGCGGTAAGGTTTTGGGTTTCAATTATGGCAATTTTGGCAATTCAGTCTTACGGTTTGCTGCCTTGAGCTCTACCAGGTATTCGTGTGACAGACGACGCGGCCAGCTTCCAGTCCTGACCTTCTTTGATCCATACCCGCATAAAGTTGTAATTCCCGCCGATGTTCTGGTTCTGAAAGGCGCCTTCGACATCGGTTTTGCCGTTGATGACCACCGTGTTTTTGTTGAAGGTGCGGATGGTCATGTCATGCAGGTAGATGTTGTCGTACTTCAGATCTTTCGAGTTATGCAGTTGAATGGCTTCGCTTCGGTTGATGACCCTGCCATCGGCATCCATGCCGACGAAGTTCTCGTCCAGATGCAGGTCCCACCAGGTAGAGTCATCGGCCAGGGCGGCGCGCCGCATGGTGTCTTCAAGCTCAAGTATTTCTTTGGAAATGTCTCTATCACTCTCTGCGGCAGGCGCTTGTGCGGCAGGCCTGGGGCGGGACTTCTTAGAGGTTTGCGCGTGCAAAACGCCAAAGACCAGCAGGACAGATAAGAGTGCGCTTATGAGTTTCATGGTTTGCTCCAAATATCTATTTAACCGCAAAGGATGCGGAGAACGCAGAGGATTCCGGGATCAAATCGCAATCACAATTACCAATTACAAATTCCCCGATCTTCCGATGTTGAGACTTCCGTTACCTAAGTGACATCCATGGAAGTGTTTTAAGATACAGGGGTGGAATAAACTTGAGCAATCCACTGGGTTGACAGTGCCCAATCAGTCCATATAATCGCGCTTTATTGAATGCCTAATCCCACTAAGATCCAGATGATTGTAGAAGAGGCGGTTGCCGCAGTATTTGAGGCAGCCCTGCCCGCGTTGCGCACCCAGATTGTCAATCGCACGGTGGAGGAGTTGCAGTCGCTAGAGCCTGCTCCCGGCAACCTGCCCTCCGATCTGCTGAATGCCGCTGCGGCCTTGATTCAGGAGTCTCCGTCGCAGGCGGAAATCCTGCGCCATCTGCTGGAAGGCGCTGCCCGCTTCTGCGGACGCGCTGCCTTGTTCGTCGTGCGTGCCGGGGCGGTCACCGGCTGGCAGGGAATTGGTTTCGAGAATAACGATACCCTCAAATCGATCAGCCTGAACGGTTCGGCTGGACCGGTTGCCCGCTCGATCCAGGAGCGCGCTACTGTAACCGGCCCGATAACCGAGCTCGACGCTGATTTCGTGACCGCCGTTGGTCCTCCGGCGGACGGCAGCTTCGTGGTGCTGCCTCTGGTGGTGAAAGAAAAGGTAGCGGCGCTGATCTATGCCGATGGAGGCGCGGTTCCCGATAACCGGGTAGATATCTCGGCCCTTACCCTACTGTGCCGGTTTACCGGCCTGTGGCTGGAGCTGACCGCCTTGCGCAAAGCGGGAATCACTGCCCCCGCCGAAGAAAGCCAGCAAGCTCAGCCTCAATCTGCGGCAACGGCTGCAGCGCCTGCGCCCCAGCCTGCTGCTGCGGCCGCGGCTGCTCCGGCAGGCGAAGAAGATGAGGTTCATAAGAAGGCCCGGCGCTTCGCCAGGCTCCTGGTGGACGAGATCAAGCTGTATAACCAAGCCAAGGTGAGTGAAGGGAAGCAAAACCGCGACCTGTACCAGCGGCTGCGGGACGATATCGAGAAGAGCCGCGCTACCTACGAAAACCGGTTTGGCAGTACCCCGGCTGCGTCCGGCAATTATTTTACGCAGGAATTAATTCGCGTTTTAGCGGATAATGATATAGCTCTGATGGGCGGGAATTTTCCGCAATAATAAATCTGTGGCCGTCCGACGTCTCTTAACCATCTCTTCATTCCTGCTCGTGCTCGTATTGGCCATACAGCCAGGCGTAAGCGGGGCTGTGCCTCAATCCAGCAAGAAAAAAACCAAGTCCAGCAAGAAGCAAACGCATTCGAGCAGATTATCTCCGGCTGCGCTGCGCAAGCTGCAGCACATGAACCGCGCGTTCGTTGCGTCCGCGGACCTCAAGCCGATGGCCCAGCAGCTACTGCAGTTCCGCCCCGCGCAGGCCTATGCTGGAGTGGAGGCGTATGCCCGCAAGCACCAGAAAGACGAAGCGGGCCCGCTGGCGTGGATGGTTTTGGGGTACGCGCACTACCTCGACAAGGATTACGCTCAAAGTCTCACTGATTTTCAGAAAGCCAATGCGCTGCAACCCGTGCTGGGCGATTATCTCGACTACCTGCGGGCCAGCGATTACGAGGGCCAGCAGGACACCACCAGTATTCTGAAAATACTGCAGGGTTTCGAGGAGAAGTATCCGGACTCGCTCTTCGTCCATGATGCCACGCTGCTCTACGCCGATGCGCAGGCTGCCAGCGGCTCTCCGCAAAAGGCGGCAGCGTTCCTGGAAAAACATCGCCAGCCAACACGCGCTGATATCGAGTTTGCCCTGGCCAAGGCATACCTGAAAGCGGGAGAGACAACCAAGGCTACGGAAATTTACCGGCGCTTGTTCTATGAAATGCCGCTCAGCCCTGAGGCGGATAACGCCGCGGTTGAGCTGCATAACATGGGCGAGGCGGTTCCAGCCGGCAGCTTTGAGCAGCGCCATGCACGCGCCTCCATGCTGCTGAAGAACAAGCGCTACACGCAGGCGGTCGCGGAGTTCAGTTCGCTGGTGGAGCAGGGGCCCAGCGCATCGCTGCCGGAATTGCAGGTCGAGTTTGCTACTGCCTTGTATCGCGATCGCAAGCGCGATGAGGCGAAGAAGTTGTTTGACGCTCTCTCGCAGAATCAAAATGCCAGCGCTGAGGTGCGGGCGCAGGCGCTCTATTTCCTGGCTGAAGTGGCACGCGACAAAGATGACCGCGACCGCCACAGTCAACTGATCTCCCAACTGCGCACCCTGGCCCCCGATAGTGTTTGGTTCCAGGAGGCGCTGCTTTCCGCCGGTAACATGTACCTGCTGCGCAAAGACATGGAATCGGCGCAGCGCTTCTATGCGGAGATTTTCGAGCGGCAGCGCAATGGCCGGTTCTCTCCCTATGCTCACTGGAAGGCTGCGTGGCTGAATTACCGGCTGGGCAAAAAAGACGATGCCAAACGCCTGTTCGAAGAGCAGATTGCTTTCTATCCGGGCTCGGCCGAGGCTGCCAATGCGCTCTACTGGCGTGGACGCATGGCCGAAGAAGATCACGATCTCCCGGTGGCGCGCGCCTACTATCAAAAGCTCTCGGAAAACTTCCGCTACTTTTATTACGCCAACCTGGGGCGTGACCGGCTGATTAAGATCGGGTTTACTGATGTAGGCGAGCCGCCGGTGCTCAACAAGCTCAAGCCTCTCGGCTTGCCGGCGCAGACCTGGGAGCCTCCGGTGGATAACCTGCGCGTGAAGCGGGCGCAGGTGCTGGCCAATGCCGCCCTTTATGATTTTGCGGTAAAAGAGATTCAGGCGGCTGCGGAAGGCTCTCCGCCGTGGGAGGCCGTAGGCACCGCCCAGATTTATGCCGACTCCGGCAGCTACAACCGTGCTATTGAGACGCTGAAGCGCGCCGTGCCGAATTATTTCTCGGCTGATCTGAACCAGTTGCCGCGCCCGGTCTGGGAAAATCTCTTTCCGCGTCCGTACTGGGAAGACCTGAAGAAGCATTCCTTGCTCAACCAGCTCGATCCCTTTCTGGTGGCCTCGCTGATCCGCCAGGAGTCCGAATTCAACCCAGCGGCCTATTCCCGGGCCAACGCCATGGGCTTGATGCAACTGCTGCCCACCGTAGGCAAGGGCATGGCCAAAGAAGTGAAGCTGCGCGGCTTCAGCAATACGGAGCTGTTCGTGCCCAATATCAACCTGCAACTGGGCACGCGCTATTTCAAGCGCATGGTTGACCACTACAACGGACAAGTCGAATACGCCCTGGCCGCCTACAACGCCGGTGAAGACCGGGTGGACGAATGGCGCAAGGCGAACAACTTCAAAGATGTTGAGGAATTCGTAGAGTCGATCCCGTTCACCGAAACCCGCGAGTACGTGCAGGCCATCAAGCGGAATGCGGTGTTATATAAGCTGCTGTATCCCAAGGGATAGAAGTAGTTAGTACTTAGCAAACCCCATTCACCGCAGAGGTCGCAGAGGATGAGGAACAAAGAGAAAAGACTCTGCCTCCGAGTTCCTTGGGTCCGCATCAACGATACTTTTTCCTTTTGTCGTCAAGTGGAGATGCGATCCTTTGGGTTCTATCACTTGCAGCAATTGTGGTCACACTTCGGTGTTTGCGGGCACGACTTCCGATCGTTTTGGCACGACTTCTGAAGCGCAGGCTCCTTCTGTCATCCAGCATATAAAAAGAGGCGTAACAGCGCATGACTTCAGTCGTGCCGGTAATCCAGCTTTCGCTCCTTTTCCCTCTGCGTCCTTTGCGGTAAATCGGAGAATGCTTCTGCTCGCCTCACACTCAAGGACGAACGAGGCTGGTCAGAGGCTGAGTGCTTTATAATCCCGGCCATGTCTGCACGGAACAGTGAGGCGCGGGTGCGGCGGAGTGCTTTGGCTTGTCCGGCTAGTGATCCGGACAAGATGACCAAGGCGGCTGCGGGGGAGGCTGACCAGGTTGTCTTTGATCTGGAAGATGGCTGTGCGCTTTCGCAGAAGCTGGCGGCGCGCAGGAACCTGATTGAGGCCTTTCCTAAATTAAACTTCAAAGGCAAGATTCGGACGTTTCGTCCTAATGGCCTGCATACGAAGTTCTTCTATCGTGACGTAATCGAAGTGGTGGAGGGGACGGGGGCGCATCTGGATTCCATCCTGCTGCCCAAGGTGGAGAGCGCTACTGACATTCTGTTTGCCGACCGGCTACTGACCCAGATCGAGCAGAACACCGGGCTTGAAGCCGGACGCATCCGGCTGGAGGCGGTGATCGAGACCCCCACGGGGCTTCTTCACGTAGAAGAAATTGCCGCTGCTTCGCCGAGGATGGCAATGCTGGTGTTTGGCGTCCTGGATTATTCGGGAGCGGTGGGAGCGCGTGGGCCGGTGCGCGATCAGGCCGCCATCTATCACTATCCGAGAACGAAGATTCTGGCGGCGGCGCGGGCGGCGGGCATTGACGCCGTGGACAGCGTCACCCTTCAGGTACGCGACCTGGAGCAGTGCGAGCGCGATGCGCGGCTGGCGGCGGAGATGGGATTTGATGGCAAGTGGGCCATCCATCCGGAACAGGTGAAAGTCATCAACCGGGTATTCACGCCTACAGAGCAGGAACTGGCGCGCGCACGGGAACTGGTGGAAGCATACGAAAAAGCTGACGTGGAAGCTGGCACGGGCGTGTTCGTCTATAAGGGCGAGATGATTGATGCGGCAAGCCTGGTGGCCGAACAGAAGAAACTGGCGGTCGCACGCAAAATTCAAAACCTTACCGCTGATCACGCTGATCGAACTGATTCACGCTGATAAGACAAGGCTAACCACAGAGGACACGAAGGTTACACAGAGGTACACAAAGGAAATTGGAAAATATTTATACTCGCAGAGATCTCAGAAGTTTTCCCCCATTCCCTCTGCGCTCTCTGCGATCTCTGCGGTGAAAGGTGTTGGTTTATCAGCGCAGATCAGCGTTTATCTGCTTCATCAGCGGTAAGGTTTTCCTTCTCGTATAATTTCAATTTCTCTATGGAACTTCACAGTCAACTGAAAGCAGCTGTTGGCGAATTGTGTCGTGGTTTTCCCGATGCCTACTGGCGCGAGCTCGATGCCAGGCGGGCCTATCCCTCTGAGTTTGTCGAGACGCTCACCAAGGCCGGATACATGGCTACGCTGATTCCGGAAGAATATGGCGGGGCGGGGCTGGGGCTTACTGAGGCTGCGATCATTCTGGAAGAGATCCACCGCTCGGGTGGGAACGCGGCTGCCTGCCATGCGCAGATGTACATCATGGGCACGCTGCTGCGGCATGGATCGGCGGAGCAGAAGAAACAATACCTGCCGAAAATTGCTTCGGGCGAGTTGCGCTTGCAGGCCTTCGCTGTGAGCGAACCCACTACCGGATCGGACACCACCAAGCTGAAGACGCTGGCGACTCGCAAGGGCGACCGCTACGTTGTGAAAGGACAGAAGATCTGGATATCCCGCGCCGAGCATTCTGACCTGATGCTGCTGCTGGCTCGCACTACGCCCGTCGAACAAGTAAAGAAACGGACGGAAGGGCTTTCGACCATGCTGGTTGATATTCGCAAATCGCTGGGGCACGGACTCACCATCCATCCCATTCGCACGATGGTGAACCACGCGACCACGGAGGTCTTCTTTGACGATCTGGAAGTCCCGGTGGAGAACCTGGTGGGCGAAGAAGGGCAGGGGTTCCGGTATCTGCTGGATGGGCTGAATGCCGAGCGCATCCTGATTGCTTCAGAGTGCATTGGCGATGGACGCTGGTTTGTGGACCGCGCCTGCCGCTACGCCAAGGAGCGCGTGGTCTTCGGGCGTCCGATTGGGCAGAACCAGGGGGTGCAGTTTCCTCTGGCTCGCGCCTACGCCAACGTGGAGGCGGCCTCGCTGATGGTGGCGCACGCGGCGCGGCTGTTTGATTCGCACCAGCCCTGTGGCGCGCAGGCCAACATGGCCAAGCTGCTGGCCGCCGACGCTTCATGGGAAGCAGCCAATGCCGCCATCCAGACGCACGGCGGCTTCGGGTTCGCCGAAGAATATGACGTGGAGCGCAAGTTCCGCGAGACGCGCCTGTACCAGGTGGCGCCCATCTCCACCAACCTGATTCTCGCTTACCTGGCCGAGCACGTGCTCGGATTACCCCGGTCGTACTGATGCTGCCGCTCAAGGGCATTACCGTAGTAGCGCTGGAACAGGCGGTAGCCGCGCCCTTTGCCACGCGCCAGCTTGCCGACCATGGCGCGCGCGTGATCAAGATCGAGAGGCCGGGCAGCGGCGACTTTGCCCGCGCCTATGACACCACGGTAAAGGGCATGGCCAGCCACTTTGTCTGGGTGAACCGCTCGAAAGAATCGCTCACGCTGGACGTGAAGCAACCACAAGCCAAAGCCGTGCTCGACCGGCTGCTCCAGAAGGTGGACGTCTTTGTGCAGAACCTGGCGCCGGGAGCCTGTGACCGCCTGGGGCTTGGTACAGCGGAGCTGCGGGGAAGGTATCCGCGATTGATCGTCTGTAATGTTTCCGGATATGGTCCGGCTGGCCCGTACCGCGACCGCCGCGCTTATGACATGCTGGTGCAGAGCGAGGCAGGACTGGTGGCGCTGACCGGCACGGAAGAGACGCCGTCCAAGGTCGGGATTTCCATCTCTGACATTGCCGCCGCCATGTATGCCTACTCGGGAATCCTGACGGCGTTGCTGGTGCGCAAAGAGACCGGGCAGGGGACCGCAATGGACATCTCGCTGCTCGACTCCATTGGCGACTGGATGGGCTACGCGGCGTATTACACGGAATACGGTGGGAGCGCTCCACCACGCGCCGGCGCGAAGCATGCGGCGATTGCTCCGTATGGGCCGTTCCATTGCGGTGATGGCAAAGAGGTCATCCTGGCGGTGCAGAACGAACGCGAGTGGAGCCGTTTCTGTGACAAGGTGCTGCGCAGGCCGGAATTGAAAGATGATGCGCGCTTTGTGACCAATCCTTTCAGGGTAAAGAACCGGGTGGTGCTGGAAGAGATCATCCATAAAGTTTTTGCCGGACTTTCAGCGGCTGAAGCGATGCAGCGTCTTGATGACGCGCAGATTGCCTATGCGCGGCTGAATTCGGTGGAGGAGTTCCTGGAGCATCCGCAACTGAAGGCGCGGGAGCGCTGGACGGAAGTTGATTCACCTGTGGGGCCGCTGCGGGCGCTGGTGCCTCCGGTACAGATGGAAGGCGCGGAGACGTTCATGGGGAAGATACCGGCGCTGGGCGAGCATACGAACAGCATCCTGCAAGAGCTGGGATTCGATTCCGAGACGATTAGTGCATGGCGGGCGATGAAAATGCTTTAACCGCAGAGAACGCAGAGATCGCAGAGGAGTTTGGGAAACCAAAAATAAAACCTTTGTGTTCCTTCGTGTCCTTTGTGGTCAAAACTTGAAGAAAGCTGAGGTACGAGAGTGGCGATTAAGCAAGGTTGGACAGGCCGGGTGTTTGAGGATTTTGAGGTGGGAGATATTTATGAGCATCCGCTGGGGCGCACTGTTCTGGCGGCGGACAACATCTGGTTTACGCTGCTTACGCAGAACACCAACCCCATCCACTTCGACCATGCTTATGCCGCGCAGACGGAGTTTGGGCGTCCGCTGGTGGATTCCACGTTCACGCTGGCGCTGGTCACTGGCCAATCGGTGATGGACATCTCGCAGAACGCCATGGCCAACCTGGGATGGGACGAGGTGCGTTTGTCCAATCCTCTCTTTGAGGGCGATACGGTGTATTCGCGCAGCGAGGTGCTGGAGAAGAGGGAATCGAAGTCAAGGCCGAACGTGGGGATCGTGAAGTTCAAAACGACGGGGTATAAGCAGGACGGAAGCGTCATCATTGAGTTCAAACGGACGGCCATGATTTACAAGCGAGGCCACGTTCCCGAGGACCACAGGCCAAAACCAAATGTAACCGCAAAGGACGCTAAGGGCGCAAAGGTAACTATTGAAGATCAAAAATCAAAACCTTTACCACAGATAAACACAGATCAACACAGATAAAGAGCTAAGAGCCAAGGCCAAGAGCCAAAGGCCAAAAGCCAATTTACCCATTTACCGAATTACCCATTTACCAAATCAAAATGGCTGCCATCACACGCATTGCTGAATTTATTACGCAGACCGATGTCCCTAAGGATGCGCTTGTTGTCGTCCGTTCGGCATTTCTCGATACTGTGGGCTGCACTCTGGCCGGATCGGTTGAGCCCGCGGCTCGGATTGTGCAGAAGCTGGCGGCATCGGAAGCAGGCAGCGGATCGAGCAGGATTTTGGGAACTGAGTTGTCGGTCAATGCCGGATGGGCGGCGCTGGCCAATGGGACGGCGGCACATGCGCTGGATTATGACGATATGTGTTTTGTCTCGCTGGCGCATCCCAGCGCGCCGCTGGTGAGCGCGTTGCTGGCACTGGGTGAGAAGACCGGCGCGCCGGGGCGGACGCTGCTTGAGGCTTACGTGATTGGCTTTGAAGTCGAGGCGGTGCTGGGGCGGGTGATGAATCCCAGGCATTACCAGAGCGGCTGGCATTGCACGTCAACCATAGGTACGCTGGGCAGCAGCGCCGCCTGTGCGCGGCTGCTGAGCTTGGACGCGAAGGCCACGGCGAACTGCATGGCGATAGCGGCATCGAGCGCGCTGGGGCTCAAAGAAAACTTTGGCACCATGACCAAGCCGCTGCATGCGGGAGTGGCCGCGCAGAACAGCGTGATGGCGGCGCTGCTGGCGCAATCAGGGTTCACGGCTTCAGAACGGGCGATTGATGGTCCACAGGGATTGCTGGTGGCCATGACGGGCGAGCATCTGGATGGCCGGGAAATTTTCGCAGACCTGGGCAGGCGCTGGGAGATTCTGGAGACAGGAATCACGGTGAAGCTGTATCCCTCGTGTGCGGCAACGCATCCGGCGCTTGATGCGGTACTCCACCTCAGACGTGAGCATGAGCTCAAGCCAGATCAGGTTGAGAGTGTCGAGGTGCAGGTGGACAGCATTGTTCCCACGCTGCTGATCTATAACC
The DNA here is from genome assembly GCA_003223515.1 of Candidatus Angelobacter sp. Gp1-AA117. Lineage (GTDB taxonomy): Bacteria > Acidobacteriota > Terriglobia > Terriglobales > Acidobacteriaceae > Angelobacter. Next base: position 24,321 of record QHVI01000074.1, on the reverse strand, counting down.
AGCCGCAGGCAGGGCTGGAAGGCAAGTTCAGTATGCCCTTCTGTATCGCGGCAGCCTTGGTGGATGGACAGGTCGGTCTCGATACATTTGAGCTACGCATTCACGATGCGGCCATTCGCGAACTGATGGCGCGGGTGGTGATGAAGACCAATCCTGCACTGGGGAAAGATGCTCCGGCGCTGACCCAGGTCATGGTCAGCATTACGTGCCGCGACGGCAGGAAACTTCAGCGTGCGGCCAACAACGCTCGCGGCTATCCCGAGAATCCAGCCAGTGAAGAAGAACTGAAAACCAAGTTCATCACATGCGCTCAGCGGGCCATCACCTTGACAGCGGCAGAAATAGTATATGAACAGTTACGTAACTTCGAGAGCATTGCCAATCTCAACCAGCTAGCCAGCTAACTAACTTTTGACTTGAGCTTTATCTGTGTGAATCAGTCCAATCTGTGTCATCTATGTTGAGCTTTATCTGCACAGATCGGTTTCATCAGCGTCATCAGCGGTAAGTTTTTTTTGTTTCTAAGCGCCAAAACCAAGGCCGCGGTTCGTCTTCAGATGCATCCGTAATTCAAGTTTGGCGCATCAGTCATTAGAGAAGACTTGCCTGGGAGTACATGATGAAATTTCTGCTTGGATTAGCGATTGGCTGCGCCATCGGTTTGTTGATGGCTCCGGCATCCGGAGAAGAGATGCGCGCGCGTATTGCCGAGAAGATCGACCGGAATGCGCGGGAGAAAGCCCGCGAAATTGGCGCGCGTGCCGGAGAAAAAGCATACGAAAAGTTGAAAAAGACGATCTAACCCCAATACTGTTCACTTAAGCAATATCGAATGTGAATGGACCTGCGATGCTCCAGCGCCGTAGGCGCGAAAGAAGTTAGCCCGGTCGCGTAAGCGCCGGGAACAAAGAAGAACAGGAACGCAGCCCCGTAGGAGCGGCACAGTCAAGCTTTCCACAAGAGTGCCATGCTTCATCATTTCTCAGGGTATTCCAGACCGCTTGATTACTCCAGCACGAAGCTGACGCGAACGCTGGGGATCGGAAACCCAAAATGTGATCGAAAGAACGCGGGCAGACGCAAAGGTAGAAAAAAAATCTCACCACAGATGGACACTGATTAACACGGATCAAAAGACTAAAAGCTAATTTACCCATTTACCAAATTACCCATTTACCAAATCAAAATGGCTGTCATTCATCTATGTTGTACGTCTAATGAGGGATATTATGGTGGCGATGATACGGGAGCTTCGGTTCGCGGGTCGGCGGGTGCAGACATCGCCTGGGTTTGCCTTGACGGTGGTACTCACGCTGGCGCTGGGCATTGGCGCGACTACGGCGATCTTCTCGCTGGTGCAGGGCATTCTGCTGCGTCCGCTGCCCTTCAGTCAGCCTGACCGGCTGGTGCTGCTGGGAGACCGGCTGAACACCGGCGCAGGCACTCCGGTCACCGCCCGTGAGATTGCCACCTATTCGACCGCCGGCAGCGCGTTTTCTTCCATGGGTGGCTATGACACCGCCACATATGAGTTATCTGGCGGGATTACTCCGGAGCAGATCAATGCTGCGCGGCTGGGTACGAGCGTGTTCACGACGCTGGGAGTGCATCCCATTCTCGGCCGCATTTTTACGCAGCAGGAAGAGGACAGCCACCAGCCGCTGGCGGTGATCAGCTATGCCTTGTGGCTGAACCGCTACCACAGGGATCCTGAAGCTGTGGGCCGTTCCATTGTGCTCGACCGCAAGCCGTACATCATCATCGGGGTGATGCCCCGGGACTTTGAGTTTCCTCTGCAGAATGGACGGTTAGATCAGGCGCAGCTCTGGGTACCGCTCAGTCTCACGCCAGAAGAGCTTTCAGATGCGCACACCGGCTTTTGGGGATACCACATGGTAGCGCGGCTTAAGGATGGAGCTACGCTCACGCAGGCCGCGCAGGATGTCAGCCGGGTATCACAGATCGTGATGCACAACTTTCCTGCACACATGTCTGCCATCCACATTCAGGGTGTAATCACGCCTCTGCTGGAATATGTTGTGTCTAACGTGCGTCCGTTGCTGCGAACGTTGTTCCTGGCTGTGGCCGTGGTGCTGCTGATTGCGTGCGCCAATGTCGCCGGGCTGCTGCTGGTGCGGGCGATCCGGCGGCGGCGGGAATATGCGGTGCGGCTGGCGCTGGGCGCGGGTTCGGGTGTGATACTTCGTGAAGCCATGTTTGAAGGATTGGTGCTCAGCCTGGCCGGAGGCCTGATGGGACTGGGGTTTGCTGCTGCCGCCATCCGTACAGCTCTGCACCTGCTGCCTGAATCGATGCCGCGCATCAACTCCGTTTCGCTCGATACACGGGTGGCTGTCTTCGATCTGCTTCTGGCGCTGTTGAGCGGTGTGCTGTGCAGCCTGGCTCCGGCCTTCGCGGCATTGCGGACGAACCTCACGCAGAGCTTGAAAGAGAGCGCCAGGGGAGGCAGCGGAGGCGCAAGCCATGCGTGGCTGCGTTCCATCCTGGTGGTTTCAGAGATCGGGATTGCGCTGGTGCTATTGACGGCATCCGGAGCGTTTCTGCGCAGCTTTCAGAAGATGCGCGCCGTCGATCCCGGATTCCGTGCTGAGCACGTTGCAGTTGCCGGTTACCAGTTGCCGCTGGATCAGTATTCCACAGAGACTTCGGTCGCCAATTTCCGGCGGGCGGTTGTGGATCGTCTTTCGAGCCAGCCGGGAACAGTTGCCGCAAGCATGACCAGCATTCTTCCGTCTTCCGGCAATTTCGCAGGCGCTGCATACACCATTGAGGGAGAACCGGCAGAACAATGGAAGCTGAAATTCTCGAACTTCACGATTGCCTACGGTGATTTCTTTAAGGTCATGAGCATCCCCCTGCTGGAAGGCCGCACATTCACCAGAACTGACAATGCCAATGCTCCGCTGGTGGTGGTTGTGAATCAAACCATGGGCAGGCATTGCTGGCCGGGTCAGAGCCCTGTCGGCAGGCGGATGCATGTAGGGAATCCGAAGAAAGGATTGCCGTGGGCGACGGTGATTGGCGTTGTCGCGGATACCAAGACAGGGCCTCGCGACGAGCCCAATAGCGATCAGTGGTATATGCCTGCGGAGCAGCCTGCCACTCTCCTGGGAACCGGCGCACCTGAAAAGCTGGTGCAGGCAGCTTCGGGATTCATTGCGCTGAGATCGGCGCTGCCGGTGGAGCAGATGATGCAAAGCCTGCACTCGGCGGTTGCAGAGACTGATCCATTGCTGGCATTGCAACAGGTGCAGCCCATGACGGAGGTGATCGCCAATGTGGAGGCGCAGCGCGAGTTTAATACCGACCTTATCACTGCCTTTGCCATGGCGGCGCTGCTGCTCGCCCTCACCGGGATTTATGCGGTGGTGGCATTCTCGGTTTCGCTGCGCACGCAGGAGATTGCCATTCGCATGGCATTGGGAGCACAGCGTACCGGGATTGCACGCCTGATTCTCATCTGGGGCGCGAAGCTGGCAGGCATTGGATGTGTTCTGGGTGTGATTGGCTCCGTGGCGGCGTCGCGGCTGGTGAGTTCGTTTTTGTTTGAGGTGAGCGCGACAGACCCGATTATCTATGCGACCGGTGTTCTGATCATGATGCTGATGGCGCTGGTAGCATCGGCGTTGCCGGCGAGCAGGGCGGCATCGACAGACCCGATTGACGCTTTACGGTCTGTTTAACCGCAAAGGACGCGAAGGGCGCAAAGTTAGCCAAATTGGTAAATGAGTAAATTAGTAAATGGGTAAATTTGGTCTCATGGGTTGCAGGTACTCATTTATCAAATTACCCAATTACCAATTTACCCATTACCCTTGTCACCTTTGCGCCCTTCGCGTCCTTTGCGGTAAAAAGCTGGTATGAATCCTATTCTGGCAAATCCTGAAATTACAACTCCAGCCTTCATCATAGAGCGCAGTGTTGTCCGGAAGAACTGTGATGCCATGCGGGAGAAGGCGCAGCGATCGGGAGTGGTGTTTCGTCCGCATGTGAAAACGCACAAGACAGCCGAGATTGCCCGCATGCAGTTCGGTGGCGGGACAGGACCAATCACGGTTTCAACGCTGGCAGAAGCGGAGTTCTTTGCCGATCATGGCTTTGACGATATTACCTATGCGGTGCCGGTGGGGCCGGGCAAGCTGGAGCGGGCCGCAGCGCTGGCAAAACGAATCAAGCGGCTCAACCTGCTGATGGACAGCTTTGCAGCCTTGCAGGCCATGGAAGAATTTTCTGTGCGCCAGGGGACAAGGTTCAATGTTTTCCTGAAGGTGGATTGCGGGTATCACCGCGCCGGGGTTGATCCGGAATCGCAAGAGGCTGTGCAGTTGGCTATGAAGATGGCCAATGCAACGGGTGTCCACTTTCAGGGATTGCTCACACATGCAGGACACTCGTATCACACGCACAATGTAGACGAGATCCGGAAGATTGCAAAGCAGGAGACCTCTGCTCTGACGGGTTTTCAAAACAAACTCCAAGAGCAGGGAATCAGTCAGCTTACCCGCAGCATTGGCTCCACGCCGACGGCCTCTGTGGTTGAGCGCTTCAGTGATACCGATGACGTGCGGCCCGGGAACTATGTTTTCTTCGATGTATTCCAGGCGGCGATTGGCTCGTGTGATCTTTCCCAATGTGCGGTCTCGGTGCTGGCTACGGTGATTGGCAGCTATCCGCAGCACCGCCATCTGCTGGTGGATGCAGGCGCGCTGGCGCTTTCAAAAGATGCAGGGCCGGATCACCTTGATTCTGATTGCGGTTTTGGCGTGGTATGTGATCTGAACCTGCACCGATTGCCGATGAAGCTCAAAGTGCTGTCTCAGGAGCATGGCAAGATTGAAGCCGAGCCGGATGTGATCGCAAAATATCCTGTGGGCACGCGGCTGCGGATTCTGCCCAATCACTCATGTCTTACGGCAGCGATGTATGACGTGTATCACGTGGTGGAGAATTCTCAATTACTCGATCAGTGTAGACCGATACGAGGATGGTGAGCTGGTCCTAGAATTTCCGATCGCCAGATCACTCGATCACGGCGATCTCCCCGTCTATTAGGTCCTTCTGCCAACGGCGAGAGCGCCGCCGTGGAGGGATTTGATTGGATAGGTAAACGTGTAAATCTGCGAGTTGATTTCTTTGCGCAGGTCTTCCCAGATGGAGTCGGGCATTTGCAGGAAGATTTTTACCGCTTCTGGATCGAACTGGCGGCCGGAGTAACGCACAATCTCATCGCGGGCCACTGTGATAGGCTGAGCCGCTCGGTAAGGACGATCCGAGGTGATGGCGTCCAAGGTGTCTGCAATGGAGAAGATTCTGGCGCCCAGCGGAATCTCATCGCCCTTGAGGCCACGCGGATAGCCGGTGCCGTCATAGCGCTCCTGGTGAGCGTAGACGATTTCAGAGGCCTCCGCGAGGAAGGGAATCTTCTTCAGCATCTGGTAGCCGCGGAAGCAGTGTTCACGCATGATCTCGGTTTCTTCCGCCGTTAATGCTCCGGGTTTACGCAGAATGGCATCCGGAATGGCCATCTTGCCAATGTCATGCAAGAAGGCGCCACGGGCAATGATCCGGATGCGTTCCGCTGAAAGTCCCATGGCACGGGCAATAGCTATGGTGAAGGCGGTTACGCGCTTGGAGTGGCCTTCGGTCTCCGCGTCCTTGAGGTCAAGGGCATCACCCAGGGCTTCAAGGGTAATGTCATAAGAGCGCTCCAGGTCGTTCATGGCCTGGCGAAGCTGTTCGGTGCGGGCGGCCACCAGGGTTTCGAGGTTCGACTGGTAAGCGCGATTTTCCAGCTTGAGGCGGCGGTGCTCCAGGGCGCGCCGGACGATGGCCAGAAGCTGTTCACGCTCAAAGGGCTTCAGCAGGTAGTCGTAGGCGCCATTCCGGATAGCTGCCAGGGCAACCGAAATGTCATGTACTGCCGTAACCATGATGACCGGCATGTCCGGGTACTTTTCCTTGGCTCGCTCCAGCAGGGCAATGCCATCCAGTTCGGCCATCATCAGGTCTGAAAGGACAAGCTCAAATTCGCCGGTGGCATTGAGAATGGCAAGAGCTTCCATGCCGGAAGCGGCCTGCCGGGTCTTGTAACCCGCAGCATTGAGCATCGACGAGATGATCTCCCGAATCGGCTCTTCGTCGTCTACGACAAGAATTCGTTCTATGGGCATTGAAGAATTAAAAGGTTCAACCGGGGATGTCTAATTTAACCCAGAGTTGCTGTAAATTCAATCGGTAAAAAAAGAACTAACTATAAGACAATCCGTGATATACAGAGTACAACGATCCATCCCCAATGGCTTGCTGACAAATGTACCCGGACCTGCCATCTGCGTTTGTAGCAGAAGCATCGACCCTGCTCATTTTGCTGGCAGGCGCAGTGCTTCTCTACCGGAGTTTTCGGGAAAAGTACCTGGTTCCATGGATAATCGGCTGGATCATCTACACCGCTTCCAAGCTGTTTCTGACCATCAGCCTCTCTTACTCTTCAGACACGATCTGGGCAATTCTGGCCAACAGCTCGTTTGCCATTGCTGCGGGCCTCTTCAGCATTGCGGTCTTTTATTACGTTCACCAGCCGAAGCTGGTGCGTCCGGCGATCCTGGTAATCGGCCTGGCTGTGCTGCTGGGGATTACGCAGGCAAAATGGGCGGCGCACGCGATCTCCCTTTCATGGGCATTCTGGGTGTGCTGGCGGCTGATTACGGTGATGGCCTGCGTGCAACTGGCGATGTTTGCGCGCGGACGGGGCATTGTAGGCTCCTGGCTGCTCTCACTGATGTTGCTGTTCGTCCACATGGACGTGGGCGCCAACTCCCATGCCGTTGCCGAATACGATTTTGTGATCGATCTGCTGCTGGGCATCAGCATGATGATGATTGTTCTGGATGACTCCCGGGTGCAGGTTTCACGCGCAGAAGTGCTCAACCGGCTGAGCCGCATTGTCGCTAATTCAGATGAATTCCAGCCCATTGTGGAAAGCACGCTGGATGAACTGCTGCGCGGTACCAGGGCGCGCGGAGCGTGGTTCCGCACGCTGGGTGAAGATGGCAAGCTGCGCCTTTCGGCAGTGAATGGGATGCCGGATTCATTTGTGGAATATTCCAGTGAGGTGGATAACGCCACCAGCATAACTCGTGAGCTGCTGAGCGCCGGGGAGGTTGGAATTCTGCCGGTGCCCGCCATACAAGCGGACCGTAGCCGGCAACTCCAGCATCTGGGTATAAACCATATTGTGTTGATACCGGTGCTGGGCAAGAGTTCGCAGATCGGCATGTTGGTGCTGGGGTTGCGGCGGCACCGCAATTACACCGAGAACGACCGTGCCTTCCTGAAGGCAGCGGCCAACCAGCTTGGCTTGGCAGCGGAAAACCGCAGGCTCCTGCAGCAGCTTGTCTACTCAAGAAATGAATGGGCCAGCACCTTCAGTTCGATTCCTGATTACATCCTTGTGCATGATTCGCAATATCGCATTTTGCGGGCAAACCGGGCGCTGCTCGACCGGCTGAAGCGTCCTTATGCGAACGTGGTCATGCAGAGCTGTGAGTCGGTTTTACCCGGCGGTGGGCGCCACTGGACGACCTGTCCGTACTGCGATCCTGCGGCTCTGGTGGCTGAGTATGATCCGTGTTTTGGCGGGTACTCTGTGGTCTCAACCTCTGCTTACTCAGGCCAGGATTCAGCCGGCGGGACAGTGCACGTGATTAAAGATGTGACTGACATCCGCACAGCCGAGGAGCGCTACAAAGGATTGTTTGATCACATGCACGAAGGCGTGTTTGTCTCGTCGCCGGATGGCAAGATACTGGATTGTAATGAAGCCTTTGTGCGCATGTTTGGCTATTCGAATAAGGATGAGTTGCTGCAGTTGGATGCGGCGGCGATGCTCTATGTGAACATGGAAGACCGGCGCAAGTTCCAGGAGCAGATGGCGGAGCAAGGCTTTGTCCGGAGCTTTGAGTATGAACTGCGGCGCAAGGATGGCAAGCAGATCACGGTAGTGGAGAGCAGCTTTGCCACGCGCAACTCCAGCGGCGCGATCGAGCGCTATCAGGGCGTGATGCTCGACGTGACCGAGCAGAAGCGGGTAGAAGACGAGATTCGCCGTCGCAACCGCGAGCTTTATGCCCTGAACAGCATTGCGGTTACGTTCAATCAGTCATTCAATCTTGATGAAATCCTGCAGCTTACCTTGTTTCAGATTGTCGAGCTTTTTTCTACCGACACGGCAGGCATCTACCTGTTCGATGAGGCCACGCAATCACTGCGGCGAGTGGCGGGTCATGGACACCGCAGCGAGTGGATAGCAAAGACCGAAGTCTTTCCGGTGCCATCAGATTTTATAGAGACCATCAAAAACCAGCACGTAGAGATTCTTGCCCACAGAGATATCGGCGCCATGCCGGAGATTATCCGCAGGTATGTGGAAGAGGAAAATCTGACTTCCTGGATCTGGATGGTGTTATGGCGGAAGGACAAGATACTGGGAATACTGGGCACCAGCAGCCGGGTGCCGCGTGAGTTCAGCGCATCAGACGAAAGCGTGATGATTGCCGTAGGAAGGCAGCTTGCTACCACCATTGACCGCATCCATCTATATGAGGAGACCCGAAAGGCCTATGAAGACCTGCGGCGCACGCAGGAGCAACTGCTGCAGAGTGAAAAGATGTCGGCCGTGGGCCAGTTGGTCTCCGGCGTGGCCCATGAGCTGAATAATCCGCTCACCGCGATCATCGGCTACACACAACTGCTGGAAAACGAGAAGAGCGAGCAGCAGATCCATGAGTACACCCAGAAGCTGAACAAGCAGGCGCAGCGGGCGCACAAGATCGTGCAGAACCTGCTCTCATTTGCGCGGCAGCAGAAGCCCCAGCGCATTCATGTGGATCTGCGCAACGTCATCGAAGAGACCATTGGCCTGCGCGATTATGAGCTGAAGGCGCACAAGATCAGGGTTGAACGGGATTTTCAGCAAGGACTGCCTTCGGTAATGGCTGACCCTCATCAACTCGAGCAGGTGTTCCTCAATATCATCAATAACTCCACGGATGCCATCCTGGAGCGGCCGGCGGGTGGAGTGTTGCAGATTAAGATCACCGCTGAAAATGGCAACGTGATGACTGAATTTCACGATTCAGGGCCGGGCATAAGCGATCCAAAACGCGTCTTCGACCCTTTCTATACCACCAAAGGCATTGGCAAGGGAACGGGGTTGGGATTGAGCATCTGCTACGGCATTGTGAAGGAGCACGGAGGCGAGATCACGGCCCAGAACCATCCGGCGGGCGGTGCGGTGGTCCGTGTACGCCTGCCTGTAGCCGTGGGACAGAAACCCGTCACGGAAGAAGAGCGCATTGCCGCACGACGCGAAACCAAACTCACCGGCAAGGTGCTGCTGGTGGAAAGCAAGGAAGCGACGCTCGGCTTTGAGCGTGAAGTTCTTGAAGCGGCTGGACTGCAAGCCGTGGTGCTGAATTCCAGGCACAATTCCATTGAGAAACTACAGCAGGAAGGCTTCGATATGGTGGTGCTCGATAGCCAGCTTGCCGGTGTGTGCACCTGTGAAGACATCTTGCGCTGGATGAGAAGTTCCCAGGCATACCTGATAGCAAAAACAATTCTGGTTGTTGCCGACATTGCCGAACCGGGTATGGATGTGTTGAAGCACGCGCCGAATGTGCTCTGTCTGGTGAAGCCTTACGGAGTATCAGACCTGCTGGGAGTGGTGCGGCGGGTGCTGAGGACCGCGAAAGCAGCGACCGCGAAGTGACGAAGAAGCCTCTGCGACCTCTGCGGTAAAGCTTTTGCGGTCAGTCGCGCGCCTTGATTCTTGTTGAGCTGACGAGAGCTTGGGCAAAAGGTCTTCTTGCGGCGAGGCTGATCAGCATGGAGCGCAGGAATGCAGGGGCCGACAGGACCATGCGAACTCGGGCGGCGTTGCGGAAGGCGGGAGCCAGATGCTTCATGTAGGCAGAATGATATTGGCGGCGGACCTGCTCCAGAGAACATCTGGATTGCAAAAAGGGAAGCAGCGACTCGGCGGCGAGAGTACCGCTATGCAGGGCCAGGGAAATACCGTCTCCGGCGAAAGGATCAATGAATCCGGCAGCATCCCCGGCCAGCAGCATTCCGTTATGGTCTGTCTGCGGCTTGCGAAAGTAGAGTCCGGAGGTGGTCACGGTAGGGAAGAGTTGTTTCCAATCCTGACTTCGTCGCGCAAGAAAAGGATGAAGAGCAAGAACCTCTTCCAGCGAACGGGCAGCGGAAGAACGCACCAGAGCGCACGCATTCACCTTGTCATCTCCCACCGGCTGCACGCCACAATATCCACCATCAAAAAAATAAAGATCAACAGATGGAGAGGGATTCACCTCATGAAAGTGCGCTTTCAAGCCAATCCATTTCTCCGGCACAGCGGGCCGCTGGGTGAGTTGTGACCAGCGTCCGGTGGCATTTACCACAGCGTGAGCGGTGAAAGTCTTTGCGGGCGTGATGACTTCGAATAGCTGATTCTCCCGCACCTCAGGCACGCCGGTCTCCTCCTGAACTTCCACGCCGGAAGAGCGGGCGCTCTCCGCAAGAGCCGCGTCGAGTTCAAAGCGGGGAATACTCTGCGCAGCAGGAGAAATGCGCATGCTGACACTTCTGTGTTCCATGAAGATGTGGGTTGCATGGATCTGAGGCTTGTCTTTGAAGGGGTTGCCACCCAGGAGTTCTTCCAGCAGCCGCGACGATTCAGGAGAGACGAATTCACCGCACACCTTGTGACGCGGAAACCGGTCTTTTTCCAGCAGGAGCACTCTCGCGCCAGCGCGGGCAGCGGTGATGGCGCAGGCAGATCCGGCCGGACCTGCGCCCACGACGATCAGATCGTAATTGGCCGTTTCCACGCGATCACTCCCATGCGGAACATGAAAAATCGTTGTATGTCGACCGAGGCTGCTGAAGTCTGCTTCAGCAGCGCATTCATCTCTTCGACAGTGTAAGCGCGGCGTACCGATGCTACCGCGTCATGGCGGGTAAGGGGACTGCGATACAGAAGATAACCGGCATAAGACATGGCCAGGTGCATGCGGCTGCGCACCAGATCATTGATCAGCACGGCATAGCGGCAGACGCGCAATGCCTCATTGATGAATGCAATGATCTGCAGTGGCTCAAGATGATGGACGAACAGTGTAGAGCCGACCACGTCGAAACTATTGTCTCGAAAGGGCATCTTCATGGCATCACTGCATACAGAAGGATATTTGCCGTTCAGATGGGTGACGGCGCTATCCAGCAATACGGGATGGACTTGAAGGCCGGACCGGGAAAGCGATTCTCCGGTAAGAGCGGCAACGTCGCCGGAACTACCGGCGGCGTCGAGCCAGGAAAGAGAGTTGATCTTCTGCCGCGCCGCAACCTTCCGAATCAGCCCTGCCATGGTGTGGACGCCGCCGAACCAGCGATTGATCATGCGCAGGTCGGCAAGCGAACCTTCAATGTCGTGGGGTGAGCCGGAATCGGTATCCAGAAGCTCGGGTACAACCACGCGCTTCATTGGTTACGAGGCGCTGGCCAGCTCTTCTTCGAGGAGCTGCTTGTTATAGAGATCGGTGTAGTAGCCGTTGCGCTCCAGCAGTTCATCGTGCGTGCCCAGTTCCACAATCCGTCCCTGGTGCAGCACGGCAATGCGATCGGCGTTGCGTACGGTGGAGACCCGATGCGAGATGAAGATGGTCGTGCGTCCGTGCATGACCTGGCGCAGATGGTTCAGAATTTTTTCTTCGGTATAAGTGTCAACACTGGAGAGCGCGTCGTCAAGAATGAGGATACGTGGATTGCGGATGATGGCACGGGCAATGGCGCTGCGCTGCTTCTGTCCTCCGGAAAGCGTGATGCCGCGCTCGCCCACAATGGTTTCGTACTGCTCCGGGAAGCTTTCGATGTCGGCAGCGATATTTGCGGCTTCAGCGGCGGCGCGCACCTCGTGATCATCGGCGGTCTCGGTTCCAAAGGCGATATTGTTCTTTACCGTGTCACTGAAAAGAAAAGTTTCCTGGGGCACAAAGCCGATGTTGCGCCGCAGCAGGGCCAGCGGATATTCGCGGATGGAACGGCCATCGAGCAGAAGTGAGCCGGAAGGCGCGTCATAGATGCGCGGAATGAGGCTCACGAGTGTGGTCTTGCCGGAGCCTGTAGGGCCGACAATCGCGAGGCTGCTGCCTGCGGAGATGCTCAGATTGATGTCACGCAAAACGGGCACGCCGTTGTAGCTGAAATTGAGATTGCGAATCTCGATATCTCCATTGATTGGAGCGGTGAACGATTGAGCCATCGCTTCAGCATCAGAGATCTCAGGCTTGGCTGAGAGAATCTCGTTGATACGGCCCATCGAAGCGGTGCCCCGCTGAAAGATGTTGATGACCCAGCCCAGCGCGATGATCGGCCAGGTGAGTTGAATCATATAAGTGTTGAAGGCGATAAACTGGCCCACAGTCATGCGATGGAGGAGCACTTCGCGTCCGCCGAGCCACAGCACCATCACCACCGCCACGCCCAGCATGGCTTCAAGGCTGGGCCAGAGCATGCCCATGAGCCGCGCCAGAGGCAAACTGCGGGCGACATATTCCTGGTTCGATTTTTCGAAGAGCGCAATCTCCGGATCTTCCTGCACATAAGCGCGGATCACACGCGCGCCCGAGAAATTTTCCTGGGCACGGGCAGAGATATCGGAGAATTGCGCCTGAATGCGCTCGAAGCGCTCGTGAATCTTGCGTCCGAAATATTGAATGGTGATGCTGGCCAGAGGCAGAGGCACAACAGCGTAGAGCGTGAGCTTGTGGCTGGTGCGCCACATGAAGAAGAGCGCTGCGGCGGTAAAGACAATCGTATTGGCCGAGTACATGATGGCCGGCCCCAGCAGCATGCGCACTGCGTTAAGGTCGTTCGTCATGCGCGCCATGATGTCGCCGGTGCGGGTCTTCTGGTAGAAGGAGTACGAAAGCGATTCCAGATGGCGGAAGAGATCGTTGCGCAGGTCGTACTCAATCTCGCGGGAGATGCCGATCACCAGCCAGCGGGTGAGGAACTGAAAGATTCCCTTGGAGAAAGCCACGGCCAGCAGCAGCAGGCAATAAATAAGTAGCTGGTGGCGGGCTTCGCCGGTCATCAGCCCGTTCAGTCCCTGATGCGAGGTGATGCGGTCGAGAAAATCAGTCGCCCGGCGGATCACTTGGGGAAAAAGCACCCAGATGCCATTGGTGAACACCACGCAGACCGCTCCGAACAGCAGTGTGCCTTTGTATTTCCAGAGATAAGGATAGAGCGGCCTGAGGTTCTTGTGCATGAAAGCTTAATAGATGATTCTACATGCTCGGAAGACCCAAACTTCGCGACCGGGCGCTCGGGAGACCCGGTGATGCCTGGCACCGATCGCTTCGTACAGCTCTTTCCGCAACACTGGTAAAGCCGCTCAGAAGTGTGGAACAGGACATGACTTTATTGAGTCAATGGAGTTTAATAAATTCAGGGCTTTAGCCGAAACCGCCAACAAAAGTGAAGACAAGAATCAAGGAGCACACAATGGAATTCAATACCGTGGGAGTGATTGGGGCCGGAGTCATGGGCATAGGTGTGGCCCAGAACCTGGCGGAAACCGGGCACCGGGTGGTGCTGGTGGATATCGATGAGAAGCAGCTTACTAAAGCCCGCGACTCGATCCGGACCAACGTCCGCATGCAGGCCCTCTTCCAGAAAAAGGCGCCTGCGCCCAAGCCAGCCGCTGTTCTCGAGAAGATACTTTTCACCACGGATTACGATGAGTTGAAGGTCGCTGATTTTGTGGTCGAGAACGTAATCGAGAAATGGGATGTCAAGCAGGAAGTATATCGTCGTATCGACTCCATTTGTTCTTCCAACTGCATCTTTGCGGCGAATACCTCTGCCATCTCCATTACCCGTATCGGCTCGGCAACTACTCGTCCTGATCGCGTGCTGGGAATGCATTTCATGAACCCTGTGCCGCTTAAATCCATGGTAGAGGTCATCCGCGGTTTCCACACCTCGCCGGCCACTCTGGAGAAGGGTAAAAGGTTTTTGGCGGAAATGGGTAAGGAATGCATCGTGGTCAATGATATGCCCGGCTTCGTTTCCAATCGCGTGCTCATGCTTACCGTGAATGAAGCCATTTACGTGGTGCAGGACCAGGTGGCCTCAGCGGAAGATGTGGATCATATCTTTAAGACCTGCTTTGGCCACAAGATGGGACCGCTTGAAACAGGAGACCTCATCGGCCTGGACACCATTCTGTACTCTCTCGAAGTTCTCTATGAGAGCTATAATGATGATAAGTTCCGTCCTTGTCCGCTACTCAAGAAAATGGTTTACGCCGGATTACATGGCCGTAAGAGTGGCCGTGGCTTCTACAACTATGACGAATCTTCCATTGCCGCAGCAATCTGAGAGGGTAATCATGCGAGAGAGAAAAGACAAAATCAAAAGCTTCCTGTCCAAGTTCTTTCGCAATTATGAGTTGCGTGATGAGGATGACATTTTTGCGATGGGCTTCGTCAATTCGCTTTTGGCCCTTCAACTGGTGAACTTTCTCCAGAAGGAGTTCTCCATCACCATTGAAGACGAAGACCTTGACTTTGAAAACTTTCGCACGCTCAATGACATGGATGCTCTGCTGCAGCGCAAGCTGGCGCCCGCTGAGATGCAGAGCGCTACGGCCTGATCCATTGGAGGTGTCAGTTGCTGGAAACCCTTCCTGCTCAAAGCGCGGGACCACAGTTCGAGCCGTCAGAAGCGCAAAAGGAGGCGCGCCTCCGCTTCCGTCAATTTGTGCAGGAACATATCACTCCTTTTGCCGGCGAATGGGACCGCGCGGAGCGCGTGCCGCAACAACTCATCGATGAGCTTCGGCGGCGCGGATATATGGGTGCCCCTCTCCCGCAACATCCCGGTGGTGCAATGGATGCGGTTACTTACGGCTTGCTGACCGAAGAAATCGCCCGCGGTTGCTCTTCCGTACGGTCGTTGCTCACCGTGCATGACATGGTGTCGCTGGGGCTGCATCGCTGGGCCAGCCATGCTGTGAAAGAGGAATTCGGTGAAGCGGTTTCATCCGGCCGGATGCTTTGTGCTCTTGCCCTGTCTGAGCCGGAAGCCGGGAGCGATGCTGCCAGCGTAAAAACCGAAGGGCGCGCAACCGACGATGGTTATGTCCTGAGCGGAAAGAAAAAGTGGACTACCTTCGGCCAGATTGCCGATCTTTTCCTGGTGTTGGCCCGGTGCCAGGAACAACTGGCGGCCTTTCTGGTTCCCGCTGCGGCTCCCGGTCTGCTGCGCAAGCCAATGAAAGGTATTGCTGGAACCAGGGCCTCATTGCTGGCGGAGATCGAATTTCACGAATGCTGCGTACCTCGGCACTATCTCATAGGAAAAATCGGTTTCGGCTTTTCTCATGTTGTTTCCAGCGTGCTCGATCATGGCCGTTACAGCGTAGCCTGGGGTTCGGTCGGTATTTCCCAGGCATGTCTCAATGCCTGCCTGGACTACACTAGCAAGCGCCGCCAGTTTGGCGTGGCGCTGCGTGAGCACCAGCTCGTACAGAGAAAACTAACTGACATGATTGTGAACACCCGGGCTGCCCGGCTCCTTTGCTATCGCGCAGGTTATTTGCGCGACATGAAAGATCCTGGCGCCAGCGCCGAGACGCTGGTAGCCAAATATTTCGCTTCAAAGATGGCAGTGCGCGCCGCCAACGATGCAGTACAGCTTCACGGGGCCAATGGCCTCACGGACGAATATCCCGTCGCCCGGCTCCTGCGCGACTCAAAGGTGATGGAGATCATCGAAGGCAGCACTCAAATCCAGCAGATCACCATTGCTGGCTATCCGTTTGACGAACTTTAAACAGATTGATTGTGCTTAATTTTTGGAGGACTCATATATGTCTGCGTCTCAAGGGCTGGCTGAACAGGCCGCGCAAGCGCCTGCTGAGAAGCGTAAGCCAGTCAAACTTCTGATCTGGGATCTCGATAACACTCTATGGGATGGAACTATCCTTGAAGATGGTGCCGTACGGCTGCGCGAAGGCGTCCGGGAGATCCTTGCATTGCTCGATCAGAGGGGAATTCTTCACTCTATCGCCAGTAAGAATGATCATGAAACCGCCATGCAGAAGCTTCGCGAATTGGGGCTGGATGAATATTTTCTCTATCCCCAGGTAAATTGGAACTCCAAGGCGGCCAACGTCCAGTCGATTGTTCAGTCAATCAACATCGGCATGGATGCAGTGGCATTCATGGATGACGATCCGTTCGAACGCGGGGAGGTCAGCCATTCGCTACCTGAAGTTCTGGTGCTGGATGCAACCGCTCTGGCCGGCCTGGCCCAGCGCGAGGAGTTCATGCCTCCTTTTATTACCGAGGACTCAGCGCGGCGTAGGCACATGTATCGCGCTGACATCGAACGCAAGAAAGCAGAAGACGAATTTGTCGGCCCGCAGGAAGAATTTCTGGCTTCCTTGAAAATGCGCTTCGTGATTTCCCCCGCATCAGAAGATGATTTACAGCGTGCCGAAGAACTCACGGTTCGTACTCATCAACTCAACACTACCGGATACACCTATTCTTATGATGAGTTGAATGCCTTTCGCCACTCCCCGAATCACCTGCTGTTCATTGCCAGCCTCGAAGACCGGTTTGGCGACTACGGCAAGATCGGCCTGGCGCTGGTGGAAAAAGGCGCGCAGGTCTGGACTGTGAAGCTGCTTCTCATGTCTTGCCGCGTCATGTCCCGTGGCGTGGGTACCATTTTCATGAACCACATTCTCATGCTGGCTCGTGATGCCGGGGCCCGCTTGCAGGCCGAGTTCCGCGCCAACGGCAAGAACCGCATGATGCTTGTCACGTATAAATTCGGCGGCTTCAAGGAAGTTGAGAAATCAGGTGACTTTATTATTTTTGAGCATGACTTACAACGCATCCAGCCTCATCCCGAATGGGTTGACTTTGTGGTGGGGTGAGAAGTGTGTCAGGGCACGATCCAGCCGGTCTCGTTTGATTCGGAGTTGTGCATGAATGCTGTAACGCAAACCGTGAATCGCAGTGCTGTGCTTCAGCGCTGGTTGCCATACTGCCGTCTTGAAGCAGGCAAGCCCAATGTGCGGCTGCTGTGTTTTGCTCACGCCGGCGGTTCCGCTCTCTCCTTCCGCGCGTGGCCCGAGAAATTCCCGTGGAATATTCAGGTATGTGCGGTGCAACTGCCTGGACGTGAAGGCCGCCTGCGCGAGCCTTGTTTCAAGCGCGTCTCCGAACTGATCGACCGGCTGTCTGAGGAGCTTCTGCCCGCAATCGAGGGTCCGGTTGCCGTGCTCGGCCACAGCCTGGGTGCAAAGATCGCGTTCGAATCCGCCCGGCGGCTACGCTCCCGCTATGGCGCTCAGAAGATAATCCATTTATTTGTCTCCGGCTGTTCCGCACCGCACCTGCGCTCAGAACGCGACCCCATCTATACCTTGCCTGATGGCAAGTTCATGGAGCGGTTGGCCGATTTTGGCGGCACTCCAAAAGATGTGCTCGCGAATCGTGAGATCATGCAGTTCCTGACTCCGCGCCTGCGCGCTGACTTCGAACTGGACGATACCTACACCTTCGAACCGGATGTCCCGCTGGAGTGCCCGATTACCGCCTGGACCGGTGATGCAGATGATCTGGTCTCGCCGGAATCGATGGAGGCCTGGCGGGAACATACGCAGGCAGCGTTCACCAGCCAGGTGCTGCCAGGCGGGCATTTTGCTTTTTACGAGCAGGAGAGTACAGTGCTTGCTCAAATCCGGCGGGCGCTGTCCGCTCGCCCTGAAACGATAACCTAGAGATTGGTCTCAGAGTTTTATTGCTGGGATAATATTAGAACCCGTCCCACAATGCGCTTCAGCGTATGGGTGGAACCAACCCGCAAATGCGCTTTAGCGCATAGGTGGAAGAGCGGGCCTTCAGGCCCGCGTTAGAGCATAAGAGGAAAGGGCTTCAGCCCTGGTGGAAATGCCGGGACCGATTGCAAAGCAGGAGGGAATCTATGTCAGAAAATTATTATCTGCGGCAAAACGTGCAGGTAGAACCTCTGGTTGATCAGTGGTATGCGTGGCCTCATCTGATTCCTCCAGCCACCTCGGCCAGGAACATCACCCATCGTCACTTCAAGATCATGGATTCTTATATCGCTGCGCCGCAGATCCATGCCAACGCCGTCAAGAATCCCAAAATGCTCGGGGGCCCATTCATTGATTACGGCGGTAAGCGGGTGGACGAGGTTCGCGAACTGCGCGACCGCACAAAACGGGACCGCGCCAATCTTATCGAGCTGTCGCAAGCCATTGAATCCCTCGATGCCATGCTGCGGACCTCCGCAAAAGGCTATAGCCTGCATCCGCTCTACGAAAAAATTCCAGCTCCCCTGCGCGGCTATGTGGAGCTTGTCTATGATCTCAACCATCATCCTTCATTCCGTCTCATGGAGCCGCTGCTTTACCGCAGCCGCTATTACGATCCTTCCCAACAGAGCATGATGCTTTCCACGACTTCCAGTGATGACCGTCCGTTTGTGCTCAGCACTCCACGGCTGGAGTCTGAGGATAGCCTCCATTTGCGCCTTCCTTTCAATAGCCCGGTGATCGATGATCTGTTTCGCCTGAAATCAACTGCGCGGCCCTGGAATGAAATCAAAGACATGCTGTCTACTCCTGATTCTCAGGACAACCTTCTGAAAATGTTTCTGACTCCCGAGGCGCCGCCCGCATATTCTCCTTATACCGGGCCCGGTGTGCGCTGGCGTTACTTCGGACATGCCTGCATTCTCATCGAGTCGCAGGGAATCAGCATGTTGTTCGATCCGGTGCTGAGTTACACCTATGAAAACGGCATCTCCCGGTATACCTATCTCGATCTGCCTGAAACCATCGATTACGTCCTCGTGACCCACGATCATCAGGACCATATCTTGTTTGAAACCCTGCTCCAGATTCGCCACAAGGTGAAGAACATCGTGGTGCCGCGCAACAACAAAGGAACCTTGCAGGATCCGTCGCTGAAGCTGCTGTTCCAGAATTGCGGTTTCAAGAACGTAATAGAAATCGATGAATTGGATGAGATTCAGGACGGCCAGGTTCGCATTACCGGTCTCCCCTTCTTTGGCGAACATGCCGACCTTGATATCAAGTCCAAGATGGCCTGGCTTGCCCGGATAGGCGCGCATTCACTTTTATTTGCCGCCGACTCATGCAACATTGAGCCGCATCTCTATGAGCATCTGCACCGCGATCTCGGAGATGTAGATGCGCTGTTTCTCGGCATGGAGTGCGATGGCGCTCCCCTGAGCTGGCTCTATGGCCCCTTGTTGACCCAGAAGGTGGAACGCGCAATGGACGAGTCACGGCGTCTTTCCGGTTCCAACTGCGAGCAGGGAATGCACATCGTCAATACCTTCAACTGCCGGGAAGCCTATGTATATGCCATGGGACAGGAACCCTGGCTGAATTACATCATGAGCGTGAAGTACACTGAGCAGTCCCGGCCCATCACCGAGTCAAACCGGTTGATTGAAACGTGCAAGCAGCGTGGCATTATTGCTGAAAGGCTCTTCGGCGAAAAAGAAATTCTTCTTGAGCAAAAGCCGCCACGCGCTGCGGCCGCCCCGGAGTTGATATCTGCTTAATGCTGTAAATACAAATTACGAGAATCTTTGGGAGCAACACGCTGCCAAATCCAATACACGTAAACTACTCTTGTTACCTCTGCGTCCTTTGCGCCCTCTGCGGCAAAAGCCTTTGGTTGGAGCTCGCCACGCTGTATTTTGGCAAAGCATTCCTATCTATCTTGCCGGTGGGCCCCACGGGCAGATCTGCAAGCATCACCAAAGCTGAAGGAACCATGTATCCCGGTAATTTTTGCAGTAGATACTGTTGCAAAACCGTATTATCCACGATCTGATCAGGAGCGGCGACTATATAGGCCACCAGACACTTTTCACCGGCTTGATCTTCACGCGCGACCACCGCTGCTTTGGCTACCATTGGGTGTTGTACCAGAAGCGTTTCGATTTCTCCGGGCTCAATACGGAAGCCGCGAATCTTTAGCTGCTGATCGATACGGCCCAGGAATTCCAACTCACCGTCGCGCCGCCATCTGACTCGATCACCTGTGCGATACATACGGCTTCCGGATGGACCGAATGGATCAGGGATGAATTTTTCCGCCGTCAGGTCCGGAGAATTCAGATATCCCCTGGCCAGGGCTGGGCCAGCGACATGCAATTCACCCGCTACGCCCACCGCCACAGGATTGAGCCATTGGTCGAGAACATAAACGGAAGCGTCATCAACCGCTTGACCGATGGCTGGAGATGTTCCCATGGATAGCGGTTTGCTGATGGTTGCGCACACGGTGGTTTCGGTTGGACCATAGGCGTTGAACATACGCCGATGCCGCGACCATGAAAGCAGGGAAGCAGGACAAGCTTCGCCCGCAACAATGACTGACTCAAGAGCCAGTGCATTGTCGTCGTTGAGACTCTCTAGAATAGTGGGAGGCAGCGTCACGTGCGTTATATGCTGGGCCGTTAAAAGTTCTTGCAGCGCCTCGCCGCCCCACTCTTCATCTCTTCGTAGTACCAGCGTGGCGCCCGTCGCGAGAGCCATCATGATTTCCCAAAAAGATGCGTCAAATGAGAGCGAGGCAAATTGCAGTACTCGGGAACCAGTGCTGACTCCGAGCCGTTCTTGTTGAGTATGTACCAGGGCAGCGACCCCTGTATGCGTCACTATGATGCCCTTGGGCTTTCCGGTCGTGCCTGAAGTGTAAATTACGTAGGCCGGGTGTTCTGGAAAGAGAGCTTCGTTTCGATCATCGTTCGTGGGATTTGAAAGGTTGAGCGGAAGCTCTGCCATGATCTGATCGATCACCATCACATCCGGATGCTTGGGCGGCAGGGCACTCCGGGAAGATGAAGTAGTGAGTATTGCAAAAGGGCTGGCCTCCCGCAATACATAGAGAAGCCTTTCCGTCGGATGCCGTGGATCCAAGGGAACGTAGGCCGCACCCGCTTTCAGAATCGCCAGCATGGCTACGATCATCTCTGGACCTCGTTCCATACAGATGCCAACCAGGCTCTCCGGTCCAGCGCCGTTGTCAATCAGATAGTGAGCCAGGATGTTGGACTTCTCGTGCAGTTCCCAATAGGACATGGTCCGGGAGTCGAAAGCCAGAGCATCCTTATGAGGAGAGCGCGATAGCTGCAGTTCCAGCAACTCCGGCACTGTACGCGGCACAACCGGAGTTTGCTTCCAGGTTGCGAGCGCCCGGGCTTGAGTCTCACGGTCCGGCGATTCGGGAACTGCTGATGTACAGTGGCTGTGTTCCTTTTTCTTGTGGCCGTCGGACATTGGGTTCTACGCTGTCACGAGTTACTACAAAAATTATAAATCCATCCACAGGCGAGTCGAACCCCCGGAGGCGCCCAGTGAGAGCAAAACCAAGGTTGCTGTAGCGCTTCAGCGCAATGGGTGGAGAGCGGGCCTTCAGACCCGCGTTACAGCCATGGATCAAGAGGACTTTAGCCCTGGTGGAAATGGCGCGCCAACAGCTTCACTTCGATTTCTGCTGTGCGATCCACTTGTCTATGCGGGCTTCCAGAAGATCCAGCGGGAGAGATCCGCCGTCGAGTATCTCGTCATGAAAGCTGCGAAGGTCAAACTTCGCGCCTAATTCCTTCTTGGATCGCTCGCGCAGTTCACGAATTTTGAGCTGGCCCAGCTTATAGCTCAACGCCTGACCCGGCCAGGAGATATAGCGATCCGTCTCCGCCTGGATTGTCGGTTCATCCACAGCGCCTGACTGTCGCATGAATTCCACCACCTGATCCCGTGACCATCCTTTGGCATGAATTCCGGTATCGACCACCAGCCGCACGGCGCGAAAGAGTTCTGACGAGAGCCGGCCGTAATCCGAGACAGGGTCTTTGTAAAACCCAACTTCTTTGCCAAGCTCTTCGGCATAGAGCGCCCAGCCTTCCACGTAAGCATTGAATCCCAGGCTGTGCAGGCGAAATTTGGGCAGGCCGGTGAGCTGCTGCTGAATCGAAAGCTGCATGTGATGCCCCGGTACGCCTTCATGGTAGGCAACCGCTTCGTCATTGATTAAGGAGCGCGCCGCAAAATTGGAAGTGGCGACCACCACGCGGCCCGGACGCTTGCCATCCGGAGTCCCGGTCACATAATGAGTTGCAGAGCCCGGCTGGAACGCTGGAATGGCTTCCACTGTAACCGGCGACTTGGGCAGCAGGTTGAAAAGCTCAGGCAGCTTAGGCTCCATTTGCGCTATGTAACCGCGGAAGTCATCAAGAATCTGCTCCGCGGAAGTGGGAACATACTTTGGATTGGTTTTGAGCGAAGCGCGGAAGGCAGTCAGATCGGCAAAGCCCTGCTTCTTTGCGATTTCAGTCATCTCGGCCTTGATCCGCTCCATCTCGCGCAGGCCGAGTTGATGTATCTCTTCGGCGGTCATGTGCGTGGTAGTGCGGGCGTAGATGTTGTTCTGGTAACGCCTTTGGCCATCTGCCAGCGACGTGATTGCCAGCGCCGTGCGGCCTTCCGGCGCATATTCCTTTTGCACGAAGGCGGCAAAGCTCTTGTACGCCGGGATCACGTCGTTATTGACGGCATCTGTAATCTGCTGGGTGAGGCGTTTCTGATCTTCAGCGGAGATGCCCGCCGGAAACTTCTTCGTGGGCAGCAGGAAAGGATTAGCCTGAATGATGCCTTCGCATTGCGCCGGAATCTTCTCCAGCAGGAATTTGACAGGCATGAGTTTATCTTTCATGCCGGCGCGCAGCACCTCAGTCGTCTGGTTGAGGACGCGCGGAATCTGGTGAAGACGGGCAATGTAGTCCTCATACTGCTTGACCGTATCAAAGGGAACGGCCAGCGGCAGATCGGCCAGGCTGGTATGGATGCCATTCTGCTGGTTGATGGGCATCTCGTATTCTTTGAAGTCGAAATCAGCAAGGCGCTGCTCCAGCACGCGCGCCATTAGGTCATGGGATAACTTGTCCTGATCGGAGAACCCGCCGGTTGAAATAGCTTCCAGCCGCTTCAGGAAAGCCGCATCGGTCTTATGACGCTGCTGGATGGCAGCCAGGGAATGGTCGCCCAGCTTGTCATTGAAGCGATAGTCTCCGGAGGAGGTGGCACGCTCAGGAAAATTCCGGAGATCAGACTCATACTGCTCTTCAAAAAGAGCATTCTGGGCGGCCAGCCGGGTGGAGACTGATTTCTGGTTTTGGGCAAAGGTGAAAACACTGATCGTAAGCAGCAGAAAGAGAATCTTGGGATGGCGCATAGGCGTAAGTAGCCTACCAGATCAGCGGAGGTGCAGGCGAGTGCAAGTTCATTTTCGGAGCTACTACTATAGGGATGTGGGAAACGAGAATCTGAGGGGGAGAAAGACCAAAAGCCAAAAGCTAATAGCTAAAACTAATAGCTTGCCTCGTGATTTTTTCATGCCCCCGGGGCAGCACTCCATCGCCGCGATCCCAACATCTAACTCTTTGGAGAAAGCCAATGTCGAAAAATCCTCATCACCAGCAAGGGCCTCAAGCCATGGGCGGCGGCAATTCCGGACGCCGCACCGGAGCAGAACCGCGCCTCCAGAACGGCGCAGGCATGGGCAGCAAAAAGACCCGGGCCGGACGCAAAAAGAGCGCCTCAAAACCCCCGGCAAAGCGGGCAGCATAGTAGCAGTCAGCATTCAGCCCCGGCACATGCATACGGTAAATACCAGCCGGGTTGGCACTTCTCAAAAACCGGCTCGGAAACGGTGAAGTCGTGACGCGCTCTTTTGATTTCTATGACTTGCAGAAATTGTGGTCACCACTTCGGAAGTTTTTGGCACGACTTCTGCACGTCCTGGTACGACTTCTGTCTGATTGGGCACGACTTTTTCCTGTCTGGTCACCACTTCTGAGCTGCCAGCTTCTGCCTCATTGCTTCGGTTTGCCGGAGCCGGGAGCCACAGGGAGTATAGAGGAGTATAGAGGGCACCAGAAATCAGCTTCCAGCTGCTAGTGCTCTGACCGGGTAATTATGGGAGAATAACGAAACTTCTCTCTCGCTTTCGCACGATCAAACTTCCATTGAATCTGAATAGCTTGGCGGTTTACCTCTTGGTTCCAAGCGGACACTTCTTGTTCCAGGCTGGCGATCTCCCCGATTCGTCGTTTGCCCAAGCATTGGCGCGACAGCAGACCAATCTCAATTTC
>QHVI01000073.1 GCA_003223515.1 Candidatus Angelobacter sp. Gp1-AA117 | reverse complement strand
AGTGGGAAAGTCCCGCCTTTAGACTTTTCCACTACGCGTCTTTTCCACGGCCCTTTTGCCCACAGATTCTGCTACAGAGCCAATTTTAGTAACAGCATCTTGGCAGCTTGCTGCATCCACAATTTCCCTTCTAACATCAGTCAGAGCGCAGTTGCTACAAAGCAGGTGGAACTTGATTTCGTAACTCATGCAATCCTCATAAGTTCATGACTATTGATGAATCAATCGTGGCCAATGCCATGAGATACCTAGTGATAGGGTTCTCTCGCTTCGCTCGAGATAAAGAAGGACTCAACTGTCTTTCTTGTAGAGCAAATCCCGCATCGCTTCCCGGCGCGCCTCGTTGGCACCGCTCTCATACTTGCGCTCGTCAGCGGTCATACGCTTCGACTCAGGGTTCTTCTGTTCAGCCTCAGTGCAGTCAGGACAATGCGTGGCAAAGCCGGGCTTGCCAGGCTTAAGTTCAAATTCTTCTGAGCAGATGGCGCAGACTTTGATGGGAAAACGCATGGGATACCTCGATATGATTTTATCGTTTCATTCAGAGCAGGTGTAATGGTTAGATTCTTCCACGCAGCCGAGGGCGGCTGCGCTCCATAAACTTCTTGCTACCTTTGCGCCCTTAGCGTCCTTTGCGGTGAAAATCAGGAATAAGCTTCGTCCAGCAACTCCACGACGTGCTTTACCGGCAGGTTCAGCTTGCGCTTCTCTGCCCCGGCGCGGAGTTGGATCATGCAGCCTACGTTGCCGGTGGCCAGCATGTCTGCGGTGACGGAGCCGATGTCGTCCATCTTGGCTTCCAGTATCTTCATGGAAAGTTCATTCTGCGTGACGTTGTAGACTCCGGCGCTGCCGCAGCACTGGTCGGCGTGGGGAATCTCAACTAACTGGCAGCCAATGGCTTGCAGAAGCTGGCGCGGCTGCACGCGCACGCGCTGCGCGTGCAGCAGGCGACAAGCGTCCTGATAAATTACGCTGCGGTTGAGTTTCTTGCCGGGCTCCCGCAGTCCAATCTGCGCTAGGTATTCGGTGATGTCCCTGGTTTTGGCTACGAATTGCTTTGCCCGCTCTGCGTACTGGGGATCGTGCTCCAGCAGGTCGTGATATTCCTTCAGATTGGAACCGCATCCGGCAGCGTTGGTGACAATGGCGTCATAGTTGCCACTGAGAAAAATATCGATGTTTTTTCGCGCAAGCTGGCGGGCCTCATCGCGGAAGCCGGCATGAGCATCGAGTGCGCCGCAGCAGCCTTGTCCGGCGGGAATGTGAACTTCAATGCCATTCCGGGTAAGCACGTTCACAGTAGCCCGGTTCAGATGAGAGAAGGCCACATTATTGATGCATCCAGCAAGAAAGGCTATCGTCCCGCGCTTTTCGCCCACTGCCGGGTAAGTCTTGCCAATCTCGCTGAAGAAGAACTCGGAGTCGATCCGAGGCGACAGGCGATCTACGTCGGCAACTCCCAGCAGCTTGAGAATTCCCATCTTGCGCAGCAGCGTCTGCATGCCCGAGCGCTGATAAAAGCGCACCAGCCTGGCCATGAATTCCAGCAGGCGCAGGTTGTGCAGAACTTTTTTATAGAAGAAGCCGCGCATCATCCGCTCTCGCAAAGGACGCTTGTAGTGCTGCTCGATTTGGGCGCGGGCGCGCTCCACGATGCGTCCGTATTGCACGCCTGAAGGACACGCAGTCTCGCATGCCAGGCAGCCGAGACAGCGGTCGATGTGCAGTGCGAAAGAATCGTCCACACCGCGCTGTCCCTCATGTACCTGGAGCGTCTGGTAAATGCGGCCACGGGGTGAATCCATCTCAATGCCCAGAGTGCGATAGGTCGGGCAATGGTTCAGGCACAGGCCACAATGGACGCAGGTCTTGAGCAGGTCCCATCCGGGCTGGTCGGGGTCACTGATGGAAACTAATGTGTTCGCCTGTTCAGACAATGAATCGGCCCCTGTTGAGAATATTTTTCGCGTCGAGCGCGTGCTTTATTTCCCGCATCAGCTTCAAGTCGGTGGGCGTGCTGCCCCACACGTCAAAGTAAGCCTTGGCTTCTTTCGGGCACTGCACCACCATGGCAGACGATCCGGGCGGGAGCAGTCCGCGAAATTCCGAGGCGCAATTGGCATATTGCATGGCCGAAGGCGGGTCGACCGGCAGCGGGACGAATCCCATCACCAGGTTTCCTGTGCCTACGCGGCCCACCATCGCGGGAACGAAATTGTAATCAGGCGCAGCTTTTTCCAGCGCCTGCGCGGCTGTGGTCACGTCCTGAATGGTCACGTGTGTATAGACCACCATCGCATTGCGGTGACGCTGGTTGACGCTGTGCTCGAAATCAGAAACCCAGCGCCAGAACTGCTCTTCCGCCGCGCCTTCGAGTTCGCGCCCCACGGCGGAGCCAAGCTCCCGGCGGCAGCGCGCCAGAATATTGTCGCTGCCGGAGACGCGCACCACCATCTGCCATTCCTGTAATGGCTTGGCCGTCGGCTGCGCGGGCGCGTAGTGATCAGGATCGTTGACTACCGGCGGATCACTCAGGTATTCGCCGGCTGCCGGTGAAATCAGTTCCATGCACATGGGCGCCAGCGGCGACTGGATGACCTGATTGCGGAAGTTGATCGCCTCCTGCAATGAGTGAAACGGGCAAACGAAGGTGCGGGTCTGGCGCGGCTTGGGAAAGACCTTGAAGTTGGCTCCGGTAATGACTGCGAGCGAACCGTAGCTGCCGATCATCAGCTTCATCATGTCGTATCCGGCAACGTTTTTCACCACATTGCCGCCGCCCTTGCCGGTCTTGCCTTCGGCCAGAACAAACTGGATGCCGATGCAGAAATCGCGCAGGCTGCCAAAGCCCTGCTTCAGCGGTCCGAATGATGCGGTGGCCAGCAGGCCGCCCATGGAAGCCGTGGCCGCCTGCGGTGGATCAAAGGGAATCCATTGCTGATGCTCGGCGAGTTGTCGCTGCATCTCGCCCAGGCGAAGTCCGGCGCAAACCCTGATGGTGAGATCGCCGGGGTCATATTGCAGAATCTGGTTCAGGCGTTCGGTGCGCAGCAGCACATCGATGCGTTCGGGAACCCCGCCAACCTGCTGGCGCGTGAAACCTCCAGCGGGAGCAACCACCAGTTCACGCTCGGAAACCAGCCTCAGGATAGCGACAACTTCCTCTGTAGAACCAGGCGAAACCGAAACTGCGGGAACCACGCCGTTGATTTCAACCTGCTCGTTGCGGACATTGGCCTCCCCAACCACGGAAGCCAGTTCGCTCTCAATCGAAGTTATAGCGGCAAGCGTGGTCATACCGGCACTCCGTCCACCGGCTCGACTTTGGCTTTGGGCAGCGGCCCCGTGATTTCGCGGCACATGCGCGTCTCTGGTATCACCTTCTGCGGGTTCAGCAGCGATTCAGGATTGAAGACGTTGCGCACCCGCACCATGATCTCCAGATCGTCTTCGCTGAACATGTACGGCATGAGGTTGATCTTCTCCCGGCCCACGCCATGCTCGCCGGTGATGGAACCGCCCAGGCTGAGACAGAAGCTCATGATCTCTTTGGCCGCGCTTCTGCTGTCTTCGCGCTGCTGGGGATCGCGTCCATCAAAGAGGATGAGCGGATGCAGGTTGCCGTCGCCTGCATGAAAGACGTTGCCGATTTGCAGGTTGTATTTCTGGCTGATGCGTTCGATTTCTGCCAGTGTGGCGGGCACCTTGGTGCGGGGAATCACGCCATCCTGCGTGTAATAAGAAGACGAGATGCGTCCGATGGCGCCGAAGGCAGTCTTGCGTCCCAGCCACAAGAGCTGGCGCTCGGCTTCATCTTTGGCGCGCCGCACTTCGCGGGCCTTCTGCGCCATGCAGACCGCTTTCACCGTTTCGGCCTGCTCTTCCACCGCTTCTTTCATGCCCTCCAGTTCGATCAGCAGCACGGCCGCTGAATCGAGCGGATATCCCGCGTGTACGGCGGCTTCCACGGCGCGCAGCAGCCATCCATCCAGCATCTCCAGTGCTGCAGGAGTTACGCCGCTCTGGGTAATGGCAACCACGGTGTTGGCCGCATCCTGGATGCTGTTGTAGATCGCCAGCAGCGTGGTCACGGCTTCCGGCAGTTTGGTCAAACGCACGGTAATTTTTGTCGCTACTCCCAGTGTGCCTTCCGAGCCGACGAAGAATCCTGTGAGGTCCAGGCCGCAGCAGTCCTGCGTCTTGCCGCCCAGTTCGATGATGCGTCCATCGGGCAGCACGGCTTCAATGCCGGTAACATGATTCACGGTTACGCCCAAGGCCAACGTGTGCGGCCCGCCGGAGTTTTCGGCCACGTTGCCGCCGATGGTGCAAGCCTTCTGGCTGGAAGGATCGGGCGCATAGTAGTAACCGTACTTCACTACCGCATTGCTCATTTCCAGATTCACCACGCCGGGCTGCACGATGGCCCGCTGGTTGGGAATGTCCACTTCAAGAATACGGTTCATGCGCGCCGTGGAGAGAACTATGGCGTCCTTTGCGGCGATGGCGCCACCGCTCAATCCGGTTCCCGCCCCTCGCGGCACCACCGGGATTTTGTTCTCGTGCGCGAGCCGCATGACCTTCGAAACCTGCTCAGTGTTATGCGCAAAGACCACTGCACCCGGACGGCTCTTGTCTACACCGGCATCGTATTCGTAGAGAGCGAGGTCTTCAGGACGGTCAAGGACCGTTTCATGGCCCACGATCTTTCTCAACTGGCGCACTACAGAGGCATTCATAACGAGAGATTCCGGCCGCAGCCCGCGTGCTTCCTACTCAATGAGGGCCTGCCTATATATAGATGATATAGGAACCGGTACGCAGAGTTGCGGGAATACTTCCCGGTTCGCGGGGGGTAATGATCACGTTGAAATCAGAGGAAACCGGCAAAGAATCGAGGATTGATTCGCCCCGCGCAGGCTGCACCAGCGCCAGGTAACACCAGAAGTCGTACATGAAAGGCTCGCCGCCGTAGCCCGGGGCTGCGTAAGAAAGTTCCACGTTTTGTCCGGTGAAGTGCCACGCCAGCGAAGCCGCCATGGAGACGCCGTACTCGTACATCTCTTCCGCGAGTTGTCCAGGTACGGGATTATCAAAGACGATGCGCATGCGCCGGTCATCCTCGCGGGTGAACTCGCGGACTTTGAGTGCGCCCGTCTTGGCTGTGGCCTTCCAGTCCACGAAGCGCGCAGGATCTTCAGGCGTATGCTCGCGAATGCGATAGAGTTCCGAGCCGTATCCACGCATCATGGTGGTGAACTCGCCGGTAATCACCGGGATTAGTTCGAGAAACTCCTGCGAATCGAGCAGCGCCGGATAGACCAGCAGATCGCGCTGGAGCGGAACCCGGCGGCTCTTGGTGAGAAATGAAAACGGAAAGCGCGTGGCCAACTGGAAGTGATCATGGCTGTACCGCCCCCGCCTCGGGATGTTCAGTTCGACACTGGCCTCAGTGCTGGTATGCGGCGGAATAAAGGTGAAATACACCGGTTGATTGAAGATCGTGGGCTTTTCCGGATCAGCAGTTTTGCGCACCAGCTTGTAGTCGGTCAACCGTACCCAGCTTTTCTGCCGGGGGAAGACAAACTCGGTCTTCTGCAGTTGCAATCCCAGGTTCTTCTTTTTCTTTTTCGGCTGCAGCACCACGCGCACTGAGAATGCAGGAATCCAGCGCCGGGGATTATGAATTTTGAATTGCGCGGTAAACGCCTTTCCAGCAAAGGCGATCTCGCCAAGGTCCACGTCAAGTTCCAGACCGCGCAGTACCGCTGCCGAAGCAAAACCGGAAACGGCAATCGCCGCCAGCATGGCCGCCAGCACGATGAATAACAGGTTATTGGTGGTGTTCAGGGCGGCAATGCCGATCACCATGGCTACACCCAGGTAGGCGAGGCCTTCGCGTGTCACTTCGAAATCAAGAGCATCGCGAACCTGGGCGACGGCTACACGGCGCGTCAGGTAAGGGACGGTTATCAGACCGACAGTTCCGGCCAGCAGCAGAGCGGTCGAAGCAAACAAGACGGTCGCACCCACATTGCCGGATTCACGGGCTACGGTAGAGAGAATGGCGGAAAAGAACGCCAGGATCAGGCCGACCACGGCCACCAGGAAACGGAGCAGAACCTCGCCATCCATTCTGGCGAGCGCGGATTTGATTGGCCGGGAAAGCTGCATTCAGATGCTTCTTTTACGCTAGTGCAAGATAGAACGAAGATCAATCAGGTTTTTGCGTGGGTAAGCCTTTGGCCCTTAGCCGTTGGCCGTTGGCCTTCCGGACGGCAAGATCTGCTACTGATACTCCTCATCCAATTCTGATCCTGAGAGCCTGTGACTTTTTATTGCGACCACACTTTCTCATAAGACGATACTCTCTCGTTTTGTCATCCTGAAACGCAAAATTACACCCCCAATTCCTCGAATTTTCTTCTTGCTATTTTTAATAGCTGTTCTACTATATTACTGATCGCCCAGGTAATCCGTGTCTCCGTGGTTAAGATTTTGATTCTTATTGCCTCTGCTTACTCTGTTCCTCTGTGTTGCAAAGATTTTGCCATTTGGTTGCGGCTCGGCTGCACTGCGGTAAAAGGTTTTTGGTTATGGCTCGCCATGCAGTGGCGAGTTTAATCGCTGTCCCGGGTCATGCCGAAGGCAACCAAGCCGAGCACCGCTCCAACCACCACGGACAAGACACCGGAAAGTACAACGTGAGAAGCTCCAAAACTTGCAATCCGGTGCGGAGCAAACACAACAATGCCGAATGCCGCCCAGGAAAGCAGCGTCAGCAGCGGGTTGTAGTGGCAGAGGATGGTAATGTCGCGGCCCAGATACACGCCGCCGAGCACCCAGACGAGCAGGAGCGGACGCAACATCTCATGGGGCCAGCAAAGGAAAAACCCGACCACACTGAAAGATAGAATGAGTGGCGCATGAACCGCCATTCCCGGCATCCGGTAGGCAGAGAAGCCTGCGGTGGAAGGAAATGGTGAACGAAAATATGAAAGCGCTGACATTCGCCTCCTCGAAAGCAGGGTTGATGTGTTCTTTATGATGAGCAGAGAAACCAGCCAGAAGCAGAACCGGTGAAAGCGACGTGGCTGTATGCGATTCTCATTTTCAATGGATCAGAGTATCTAAAGCCGACTATTGGCCCAACGAGGTTCTGTCAATAATTCTCCCGAACAGAAGCTGGCTGATCCGCTGTGCTATCACGCTTCACCTCTCCTTCAAAATGATTTAGCAAGCGATCAAGAGTCCTTCGGTCGAAATCCGGCTTTAACGGGTAACCGCAATATGCGGGATTAAACATCGCTCCTCCTCTCATTTGAGGCAGCCTATCGAATGCTGTGAATCCGCAGTCCTATCTTTAGATTTTTCCAAGACTTATCTGCGGTGTAGACCGGGACCTTCAAAACAAGACCGACGGCCAGACAGGCCCGATCGCCTAGTGATAAACCCAGCGCGCGGGTTTGCGTAATCAAGCTGCCAGCCAGTTTGGCATGTTCGCCAGTAAAATCTACCGGCTCACGAACAGGGCTTGTGGCTGCCTCCCATGCATCGTCTGGAGTCAAGCCTTTTTCCACCAGCTTCGCCTGTACTTCCGCCAGGTTTACAGTGCTGCTGATAGCGTCACTGAGGAGATCAGGGGTGAGTTTCTCCCATCCGGGTTCACGGTTGAGCACGGCAAGAATTGCGGAAGCGTCCAGTACCACCCTACTCATGACGGGCAGCCTCACGCCGTTGTGAGATCAACTCTTCAACGAGAGATGTGCCCCTCTTAATGTGTTTTTGGATCAGACGTTGTGCCCGTTCCAGCCGCCGTTGTAGAGTGGTAATCCGCAATTCATCATCTTCAATCCGCAACACGACCTCATCTCCAATATTGATGCCCAATGCTTTGCGAAATGAAGCAGGAATAACCACGCGGCCATTCTCATTGACGCGCAGCCGAGTTTCTGTTTCCATGACAGTATTCTCCTGATATGACATATATTAAACTGTATGTCACAAATAAGCCAGCGTGGTCTCGTTCGAAGGGAGGGGCTGTGATCATTGCAAGTGATGGGAACCATCACAATCTTGCATTGGCCGCCTGCTTCCGGTTTTATTGCACTGTGTTACTGCTGGCGGCAATTGCATCCGCTGCTTCGGGACAACAGCAGAAGCGGCTTCAGCCTCCCGCAGCCGTTCAGTCGCCCTTCAATGCCATGAAGGTGTCCGCAAGGTTCAAGATTGGGAAGAATGCAGACTGGGTAGCAGTAACAGCGGACGCCGTCTGGGTGGCCGGAACCAGTCCTTATTCCATCCTGCGCATAGATCCAAAAACTAACGTGGTTGCGGCCAAAATTGAGTTGCCGGGGGAGGCCTGTTCCGGGCTGGCCACCGGCTTTCATAGCGTGTGGATACCGCTGTGCGGCAAGCCGAATTCGCTGGCCCGGCTGGACATGCGCACCAACAAGCTTGTCATCCTTCCCATTGGCCCTGCCGGAGAAGGAGGAGGAATTGCAACCAGCGTGGACAGCGTCTGGCTGGTCAGCGACGACAACGGAACGCTGAACCGCATCGATCCGCGGACGAACCTTGTTCGCCAGAAAATCTCCATCCTGCCCGGATCGTACAATCCGATTCACAGCAAAGGAAAAATCTGGGTGACATCGGTAAAGTCAAATAGTGTCACTGCCGTTGATGCGTCTACAGGCGCAGTCATCAAAACGATACCAGTGGGACCGCAGCCCCGGTTCCTTACTGCTGGCGGTGGCTCCATCTGGACATTGAATCAAGGCGATGGAACTGTAACCCGCGTAGATGAGAGCAAATTGAATGTGGCAGCAACTGTCCCTGCACGTATACCGGGCCACGGCGGCGACATCACGTATGGATACGGCTCAATATGGGCCACGGTCTTTGGCACTCCGCTCACCCGCATTGACGCCAAATCGAACAAGTTATTGCGGCAATGGACAGGAGCAGGTGGGGACTCACTTCGGATTGGCTTCGCTTCCATCTGGATCACGGACTATCGCAACGGGCTGCGGCTGCGGATACCACTGACGCAGGCAATGCACGCAGGCAGACGCCGCTCTGTGCGAAGATAGATTGGCAGCGATCCGCTGGAGGCCATGCTGACGTCAACGCTTCATAAAATATTCAGAGCCTTCCACTATCGGGATTTCCGCCTGATGTGGTTCGGCGCCTGTACTTCCAGCATTGGCACCTGGATGCAGATTGTGGCGCAAGGCTGGCTCATCTACCGCCTGAGTCATTCCGCCTTTTTGCTGGCTTTGGACCAGTTCCTGGCGGGTATTCCTATATTTCTGTTTTCGCTGCTGGGTGGCGTGCTGGCTGACCGGGCGGAGCGGCGGAAGATCCTGTTGGGCTCACAATATGTGCAAATGGCGAGCGCCGGGATTCTCACCCTGCTGGTCGCAGCCGGATGGGTGCAGGTGTGGCACATTCTTTGCCTGTCCTTCGTCTCCGGGCTGGCTCAGGCCTTTGGCGGCCCGGCTTACCAGGCGCTGATTCCCACGCTGGTCGATCGCGAGGACATGCCGAACGCTATCGCGCTGAATTCCATCCAGTTCAATATGGCGATCACCATTGGGCCTGCCCTTGCTGGTGTGGCTTTGGCAAAGCTGGGGGAGAAGTGGTGCTTTGGGCTGAATGCGGTCTCCTTCCTGGCGCCGATCATTTCCCTTTCGCTGATCGCGATGCGTTACGTGCCGGAGAAACCCACTGAGTCCATATTCGCCAGCCTGAAGCAGGGCATCAGTTTCCTGCGCCGGCAGGATTCCATGGAGGCGCTGATCCTGCTGGCCTTCTGCATGACCGCTTTGACCATGCCCATGCGTACGTATATCCCGGTATTCGTCAAAGATATCTTTCATCGCGGCCCGGAAACCTATGGGAACCTGCTTTCACTCATGGGCATTGGCTCGATCTGCGGCTCCCTGGCTATGGCTGGAAGAGGCAACATGCACAACAAAGGACGCTTCGCCCTGATCATGCTCATCGGCTTGGGCGGCGGAATTGCAGGGTTCTCGCTTTCCCGATCGTTGCCGCTGAGTTATGCCATGCTGATGGCTGTGGGTACCTGCATGATGGCGGTCTTCGCCACGGTGACCTCGCTGGTGCAGTTGATTACGACCAATGAAATGCGCGGACGCGTGATGAGCGTCTATAACACCGCCTTTCGCGGCGGTATGCCCATGGGAAATCTCCTGTCAGGATGGCTGGTGCCGGCGCTGACTGCCCCGGTCGTGCTCAGCGCCAATGGCCTGCTCCTGATTCTGCTGGCTCTGTATTTTCTGCTGGTGCAACGCCGGGTGGCGGCGCTTTAACGGTCCTGAGAACCCCCATTTCATAGCGCTGAGACAAAACAAGCCCGGCATGGCTGCCCGGGCTTGAAGTTCAATTCAGCTTGAAACGAGATCAGTCGTCGTTGTGGCTCTTGCAGCCTTCTCCATCGGTAATGCTGGTGAGGATGCCGCCTGCTGCCGCAATAGAACGGCTGAAGCATGCACCGGTCGAATCGGTGGAGAAATAACGCTGCGAGTTGGCCTGGCCCCTGCTGCCGGTGATGCGGAAGTTGGCGTCAAACAACAACGTATCGGTCGGCGCGACGCTATTGGAAACCGTGCTGAAGAAAGGAGGCCCGTCGCCCTTGATGAGTTGGCTGTTGTTGAATGCCTGTTTGATGGTGGTGGTCTGGAAACCCCCGGAGCCGTCGGCATTCACGGTGAAATTGAAATCGAGCGAGAGCGGCCACTCGAAAGTCTGGAAGGAAGTCTTTCCTCCATGACCGCGGGTGTTGGTAAGCAGGCTGATGCTGGTGTTCTGGGTGATGTTCTGCAGGAAGGCCAGTGTGGTAATGTTGAAATCCTGGCGGTTGGAGAAGCGGATGTTCTGCTCTACAGAGGTCTCAAGGCGGCCATGCGAGGTGCGAACGAATCCCTCGATGCTGAAGCTGCGGTTCGAGGTCACCACCACGTTGCCGGTGATGTTGCCGCTGGCATCAGTGCTCAGGTTCTCAGTGACATTGGGCACGGGTGCAGCCAGAGTGTTCCTGGTGACCCCTCCAGTGACCTGAGTTGATCCGTGATCAAGGAAGGCGAGGAATGTGGCTGTGGTGGAAAAGCCGTTGTTTGCGTTGAAGACCTGAACGCTTACCTGGTGAGGCTGGCCGTCGCTCAGCACTCCAGCGAAGGGCGAGAGGTCAACGCGATAAGGAACAAAGTTCAGAGTCTGCACTCCGGGAATCGGACGCCAGAGCAATGGATCAATGCCTCCGGTATAGATCCACGGATAGACCGGAGCAACGCCGGCAGGCTGGCCGTCAATGGTCACCTCTGTTTCACGGAAACCGGTGCCACCGCAGCTTTGCAATTCATTGGCAACGTCAGTGGGAACGCAGGTGTACCAGAATTCGTCGCCCGCCTGACTCTGGGCGAGCACGTCAAGGTAAGCGCGTTCCACGTTGGTGGGCAGGTTGAAAGTGGCAGAGACCGCGCTGCCGGTGTTGGAAAGGAATACAGTGCCGCCATTGCTGCTGCCGGAAAGAGGTAAAACCAGGTCGGCGGTATCAGGCGCATCTTCATGTCTGGAAAGCGGATAAAACTGGAGCTGTGCCGTTCCGAAGAGCGTGCTGGTGAAAGTTGAGTTCACCAGATTGCCAAGATCCACGCGGCCGTTCTGAGTGCTGTTGAAGAGCGCGCTGTAATCGGTAAGATCGCGCTCGATATGCCAGGAACGCGCCACCGCGGCGGACGGCTCAGAGGTGGTTCCGAAATAAACGTTGGTGCCGCCTATCCAGATGTTGGCCGTGCGATCAAACTGCCGGCCTGCCTGAATCGAGAAATCAGCTTCGAGAACAACTTTGGCCCACGGACCAGCGCAGGCCGATGGAGGAGTGAAGGTAAAAAGTTTCGGCGAGAAGTCAGCGAACGCAATGTTTGAAAAAAGCGTGACCGTGCAGGGTGTGGTGTTGGGCCGGGGAACCGTGGGATCAGCAGTGGCAGTGTTGGCTGAGCCGATCTGCAGTCCGGGAGGAGGAATGACTTGAGTGTAAGAGGTGATCGCACTAAGCATGACGGCGGCGAGTAAAAGTTTTTTCAAAAGCAGGCGGGTGGTATGCAGAGAGGGCATAAAAAAAATCCTCCAATACAGCGACGAGAATCCTATTCGGGTCAGAATAGCTGCGTCAATGGTAGGACCGTTTTGGTGAAAAGCTGTTAGCGAGTTTCGGGAATGAAGAAAGGCTTGCTGCGGCGATCGGGAAAGGCCACGACCGAGGTGTTGTCAGTTTTCAGGTTGGCGCTACTGAGGAAAAGGCGGGCTGAAGGCTCAAACCTGATGCACCCATCGAGAATTCGCTCAAGCACTTCGATGAGGCTGGCCTCCTCAGGATCGATTCGCAGGGGCAAGGACACGATATATCTCTCCGGGAAGTCTGAAGGAAAGAGTCAGATCAACCACGCCCTTCAGGGCTGCTGCTTCATCTTCATTTAAAGCGCTGTGGCCAGACAGCGGAAACCAGGTTCAATGACTCTCATTGCTCGCGCAAATAGTTGCCGGTCGCTTCAGACAACCCGCAGGTACATCTTGTCTGATTATCCTCTTACGCCACAGGTTGGCACACTCGTGACCAGAATCGAGAGTTGCTGGATGTGCCACTTAGTACCAAGGCATCAAACCCGGGAGAAAGGACATTGCTGGTTGCGGCTCTGTCAGCGCTGTGAAACACCGCTCTTTATCTAGACACCAAGTCGAGAGAGGACAATGCCAGATCACCCGCACTAACGGTGCCTGGTCCGAGGGCATTGACCAGTACAATTAACCCAAAATGCTTGTCACGATTCATGTAAAGGGCAGCCTGGTATCCGGCAACAGCGCCGCCATGTCCAACGGCAACGTAATGGTCGCGGCATAACCTCGAATCCCACTCCGTAACCGTAGTTAAGTTCTGCACTTGAGGGCACTTCCACCTGGGTGAAGTAGCGTTCCAGGCTGCGGCTTTCAATAAACTCGCAGACCCATCGTCCATAATGAATGAGCAGAACTTTCTCAGATCACCCACTGTGGTATAAAATTGCGCCATTTGGTACCTTGTAGCCCCTTCCTGCATGCTCGCGCTGGGCAATATCGGCATCCACTTTGCCGCCATCCATCTGGTATCCCCTGGAAGGATGCGCGAGCACATCCGGATTTGGTTCAAAGCAGAGTGAGCCATTCCCAGCGTCTCAAAGATGTGCTTTTGTGACGTAAGACTGGCTGGCTGCACGGCCCAGCGCTGTGCATGCCCCCAGATTCGGAGCCCTATTGTTTCTTGAGGTGGTACTTGACATAATCGTCATAGATTTTTAATATCTTGCACTAACTTATCCCTCTAGCAGC
This sequence comes from Candidatus Angelobacter sp. Gp1-AA117, assembly GCA_003223515.1. Lineage (GTDB taxonomy): Bacteria > Acidobacteriota > Terriglobia > Terriglobales > Acidobacteriaceae > Angelobacter. Next base: position 17,067 of record QHVI01000073.1, on the reverse strand, counting down.
ATTCGCCGCACTGCACAGGCTGTCATACGCTGCTCGCTGAATGTGGGTTTGTCGTTTGGCTATAGATATGTGCGGTGCATGCATTTCCATTCCATCTTGGCTTAATGCTGCAGGCAATGCAGCAGATGCCTGGTAATGCCTGGTGTACGAGAAGCAAATTCAAAATCAGTATCCGATTAACAGATTGGAGAATTTTCTTCGGAGACTATGACCATAAGTCCTGACCAATTCCGTTATCAATGTGGGAAATGTATATGGATATTTGATCTTTTTGCACACGGCTTTGATTTTCTGAATGGGCGCTTTTATCCCCGTTCTGATCCTGCTCTGGAGCATGTATGGGAAGCTGAACAGGAAAATATTAGCCGCTACGATATCGAAAATCAGATCGTGAATGCAGACGGCATTTTTCCCGAAATTGTGAGAACTTACCTAGATATCCCGGGTGATGATGCTGACATGGAAGCCCCGGAGTTCTGTATTCGGCTTTTCTCTATTCTGTCGGCGATTGATCGAGCCGTTTCAGGCTTGAATTATTTGGGTGCTTACCTGCATCTAGGAGCCCGGCGATGGTCAAACACAAACGATTATTTTGAGCGTAACAAACAACTTCAGAGAGATGCCTCCGGCCATGTCGTTTTTAAGCCGCGCTATTTTAAGCAGGCTCCCTCGCAAATATGGCTGGATCAGGCTCTTGAAGATGAAAAGACTTGGAAGAAGATACCCCGGAGGGGAGAAGAACTCGACAACTATTTCGAAAATCTACTCAGGCTTGTTCCTCCTGAAGATTGCGGTGTTACTTTTCGGGTTCTAAGGGGCAATCAGGACTTTCATACACTTGACTGGACAAGCTTCAAAGTAGGAATTGTACCTTTGATCGAGGAACTACGGGTCCGCGGATCTAGTGCTCAGTTACTGCCGGGACCTCTTGTCATCAAGAAGGAAACTGCTACGCCCGCAACATTCGGAATTCACATAGAAGATCCGTCTAAGGAGGTGCTTCTTGATTTGTGCCATAGGGCTGAAGTGGGATTGCGCCATCTTGCCGAAAATGGATGTCAGATAGTGTTGTTTCCAGAGATGGTTGTGCCTGATTTCCTTGTTGGACACCTTAAGAAAGTCCTCAAGGAGCTTGCAATCCACGACCAACCCCGTCCCGGCCTGTTGTTGGCCGGCACCTTTACACGTTTTGTGCATAAATATTCTCCGAATTTGCCCTTCAATGTTGCAATTGTGCTTGGCAATGACGGAGAAGAACTCTGGCGACAGCGCAAAATGCAGCCGTATGACATGAAGCTGCATGAGCAGCAGAATTTTGGCCTTGAGTCTGTCCTCAAGAGCGAGTCTTGCAGGGAAAATATTGCCTTTGAGAATCGTGAACTGTGTGTGGTCGATTCTCCGGCCACTGGCTTGCGAATGGTGGTGCTTATTTGTGAAGACGCAACACGTGATCCAGGCCTTAGATGCGTCCGTTTGTTGAACCCCACCCTGATCCTCGCCCCCGTAATGGCTGGTCCCCTAGATTCTTCCGGCGGATTCGGTAATAGCGTTAGCAAAACGTTGCAGGAGACGCCCGGCATCTTTGTTGTGGCTAACTCGGCAGCCTTGGCAAGGGCTGCATGGGGAACGAGATTGGGGGCTCCCCCACTCGGAATCGTAGGATTACCATTATTGAATGTATCTGAAAACCATAGACCGCTGGTGGCCTTGCGCGAGTTGCGGAAGATTTCAGGTTCGTCTTCCGTGGAAGTCCTTATTTTTCAGTTTCCTACATAAGTGCAACTTTTGGCACTTGACATTTATCTAATAGTTATAATTTACTGGTAAGAATGTAACAGGAGTCTTTTTTATGGATAGTGTTGGCGGAGTAGCGGAAGAAGTTGGGGTGGCATTGAGACAGGATGACATAATTAAAGAACTTATTTCGAACGCAAATGCTGTTTTTAACACGAATTCCAGCGGCGAAACCGCTCCCCTCCAGAACATCCTTGACGCTTTAACGGCCAAGGTAGCAGCAGTGGCATTTGAAACCGTCCGGGAGCCATTTGATACTCTCATACGATTACTTAGAAGCGCATACGGCCAAATTGCACGTTTTGTAAATGGCGACTTTAGAGAGCAGGCGAGCTTTTATCAAGGCCAGTTGCATGCTTTGACCGAGATCACCCATCGGTTGGGTCATCAACACGTGCCGCGGGAAGCAATGGAGTTGGTGGCGCGTAGTAAAGTAGCTAAAGATATTCTGACACGAATATCTTTAGAAAAATCGATTGGCGCCGGAGCGTTGGCTCAAGAGCTAGGTATCGAAGAATCAAATCTTTCCAAGAACTGCAAACCCCTGGTAAAAAGGGAATTATTACGGCGCAATCGATTTGGAAAGCGCGTGCGGTATTCTCCCACTCCACTCACTTTTGCAGTCTTGGCACTATTAAACGATGCAACTCTTGAAAAGAATAAGAAATTGCCGTCAACTAGGCTCTCTTCAATAAGTGCAGACTTAGCAAACCGAGCATTGGCAGGAAAATCTGCTGTTGTAACTGAACTCCGTCCTAATGTTGTGGCGGGTAATGACGCGTTTGTGAGTGGGCTACTCACCTTGGCAGCCGTTCGAGGAGCTAGTACCATAGCGATTTCTCCTACAGGACGTTCAGTCTATTTCGAAGGTATGGGTCAACAACGAAGAGCTTCAGAGTTGAACGTACCGAGTTCTGTTGGTGAACTTTTGAGAGAACAGGTAAGGGCCTGTTCGCACGTATGTGATAAACAATCGATCGACTGGCACGGTCAAACAATCGAGGTTATCTTTGCTGATGGCCGCATGAAAGTAATGTTTGCAAAAAGTCCTGATCCGCAAACATCTAGGACGACAGCGCGGGCTGCCTTCCAGCAGATTCAGAACGGAAAAGAGCGATTACAGGATTTCGAAAACTTTTTTGTGAGTCAAGTTCTTGAAGGCTGCGAGTGGCACAAATCCGAGGCTGCTGATACGCTTGGGATACAACCACCAAAACTGGATTCTCTCATTAAAGACCTGAACATAACAGCACCATCTTAAATGGTTCTTCCCGGTTGATATGATTCATATGATTCATAAGGTGGCTCGATCCATTCTTCAGCCGTTTGCTGGTTTAGTACAAGATTGACCCTCATGTGTGGATCCGTGCATATCTTGATTAATTGCTTCAATGCTTCAATGTCTGTCCGCTCAGCATGATAACCAGGGCAGGCAAGTATGTGACATAGACTGTCTTCAGTCCCACCATGGCCAGAGTAAAAATAGTTTTTAACCAGCACTTTGGTAATATCCTGCATTCCGTACACTGCGCCCTCAGTCAAATAGAGACTTTGCCGACCGGGAGCACATGCAATCATATGAAGTCTGCCACCGAATTCGTCATGGGAGCAAGATAAACGCTTTTCCTCAATCAAATTGGCAATGTCCTGCATTCGCTCATAGGCTTCTCCCGTCAAGGAGGCAGGTGCATTCACAGCGTTCAAGAAATCGTTAAAGCCTGTCTGGGTGCGGCTTGTAAGAATGAGATTGGGGAACAGCATAATTTTATCCAAGTGTTTTGAGGCGAAATGATCAATTGCACGGGTTGAATTCTGTCTGAACAGCACGATGGCATCATCGACTCCAACCACGAATCTATGGTGCATTCCCTGAATTGCCTTATATTCTCTTTCAGCCCAAAGCCGGGCTCCTAAATTGATGTACAGCGTTTGGCTATGCTGTGCGACCGCTTCGCGAAGAACAAAGAGGCTTTCAATCTCATTCTCTGGCCTATCCGGATCGAGGAATAACAAGATCCTTGCTACTTCTTCTTTGTTTTTTGCTACAAGTTCGCACACCAGCGAACGTGGAGTATTAAACACTTCTAGTTGCCATTGCGGCCGCTTTCCTTGTGATTTGAGTTCAAGTTCTACTTGATGTAGAACGATCGCGGTCGATTCTGATACGAGCAGGATGTAATTTGAGAGTACCTGCCAATATATTCTTATAAAGTGGCGTATGTCGAAAAAGTCCTTGCCGCTTGGTTGGACTTCTTTACACTTATCACTGACATAAAAGCCTAACTTTTTTTTCTCCCATCTCATGATAATCGCCCCCGCAATGCATTAACCATCTGAGACTTTACCTCAATTTTCCTAAAGAACTGGGAAAAACTCCTTTGTTATTATGTATGGAAAATTGCAATCAGAGTTCCAGAAGTTAGATGGTTTAGAAACAAATACTTGGCTCCATTAGGGAGGCGGAAAATCCTTGTTTCTGGATTACATTTTGAGAAGCATTCCAAAATTGGAATTAAATTCACAACTTAATGCCAAGATCCACCCATATGCCCGCCTCCCGCTGATAGAGAAATATTTTCTGTTTTGGCGAAGATTATTAGATGAGGGACCAAAATTCCGCTCACTTGTAAATCTGAATGCTAGTCAAGATCGCATTGACGAATAACGACGCTTGGTTCCTGGGTGGTCATCTCCACCCTGGCGCCTTTAGCGGGGATCGAGCTTTTGCCGCGGCGAACGGCTACCATCTGGCTTACTATGCTCAGCGCAATTTCTTCCGGAGTGGCTGCGCCGATATCGAGACCGGCGGGCGCCCAGACACGATCGAGCTTTTCTGCGGGAACTCCGGCGGCGATTACATAATCAAAGACGATGCGGGAGCGGTGCTCGCTGGCCACCAGCGCAATATATCCGGGCTCGCTGGCCAGGGCTTTCTCCAGCCACAGGTGATCGTTCTTGTGGAGGGTGGCAATCACCACGTAACTGCTTTTCCGGATGGGAGTCTCGCAGAGATCGAAATCGGTGTTCACGACGCGCTCGGCGTCAGGAAAAGCTTCTCTTTCGGCGCCGGGATCGTTCACGACCACAGAAAAGCCCATGAGATGGGCGAGCCGGACCAGAGTTTCAGCGATGCGTCCATGGCCCACGACCAGCAGTTCGGGTTTGGGCAGCACTGGTTCAATAAAGATGTCCATCATGCCTCCGCAAGGCATTCCCACGCCCAGGGCTTCATCCTGCATGTCCAGGGTAATGAGCTCCGATTTCTGCTGCTCGATGCACTGGATGGCCATGTTGCGCACCGCGCTTTCCGCACAGCCGCCACCCACCCAGCCCCAAAGCAATTTTCCTTCGGCATTGAAGATCGCCTTTGATCCACGACGCGCGGAGGAAGAGCCGGTCACCTGCACAACCGTGGCAATGGCAAAGCTGCTTCGTTCAGCAGAAAGCTGCGCTACTCTGGAGTAGAAATCTGAAGACATTCGAGTTGACGTATCATAGTCCGCAACGATTTCCAATTCAACCGCAAAGGAACACCACGCAGCAGAGCCGCAACCAAACCGAAAACTTAATGGAGCGCCGCCGGGCCCCTATTGTGCGCCGCATTTGCGCACAATAGGGTGGAGGTGCCCCCGGCTGCGGGGATAAATCTTCAGTGAGTCGAGAAGAATTTGACGAATAGCACTACAGAGAAACAGAGTCGGCAGTGGAAGCAAAATCAAAAACATACCACAGAGGCACAGAGACACTGAGATCACGGAGAAAAGCTGATAGGAATTTTATGTATTCGCCGATAACTCTTAGCCGTGCGAAGGAAATGAAGAAGCGGAATGTATAGCGAACTTATACGCGACCATTATGCGCATCCGCGCAACACGGGGCGCATTGTGAATCCTTCAGCGGAGGCTATCATTCGCAGTCCGCTGGACAGCGACACGGTCCTTATCACGCTGCAAATTGAAAACGGAATTATCCGCGACGCCCGATTCAAATGCATGGGATGCGCTGTCGCCATTGCCTGTTCTTCCATTGCTACCGAGATGATCCTGGGCAAGCACGTAGACGAAGCATGGCAGATCACCAAGAAATCCGTGGCAGACGCACTGGGCGGTATTCCCGAGTACAAGATGCAATGCAGCAATCTCGCACCGGATGCTATCAGGAAAGCCATTGAAGAATGGAAGAAGAAGCTGCCCATTACTTGAGAAGCATCTCCTGGTCGCCCATCTGAACACCTCAGGTATTTTCAGACAAGGCAAGACCAGCTACCCTGCTGGGTTTGTCCGATAAACGATGGAGAACAGAAAATTCCGGAATTGGCTTTCCTATTTGCTGGCTGCCCCGCCAGTTACTCCGGAAATCGCCCTTAACTTTCTTGTCGCTTTCCGAATCGATTTGTTATAAGCTTCACCACCTACTACCCCAAACGTCTCCCGTTGTTTACATAACAACCTATTTGCTGTTCAACTTTGAGGGACAAAGCCTAAGCCTGCCGAAGGACCTGTCTTCGTCCCGCCAGGAAAGTGGATCATCACGAAATGGCAAATCAAGTTTCTTTCTACCTGAACGGAAAAGAAGTTACTATCCAGGATCCCTCACCCGATCTTTTGTTGATCGATTATCTGCGCTCTCCCGAAGTGGCGCTGGCCGGACCCAAGAAGCCCTGCGCCCAGGGCGGCTGCGGCGGATGCACCGTGATTCTCTCGAACTGGAATCCCGCCAGTAAAAAGACTGAGCACCGCGCCATCAACTCATGTCTGCGCCCTGTATGTGCGCTGGGCGGACTGGTCGTTACCACGGTTGAAGGCACCGGCGCTGCGCGGCGTCCTAATCCCGCTTTCCTCAATCATGCTCCCACTTTTTCGCGGGGCGGCGCTCCAGCCGAAGCTCCACCATCGATCACCGTTATACACGCGCAGGAGGAGGCGCTGGCCAAGCGCAAAGAAGTTCAGGTATCGGTGAAAGCGGCTCTGCATAACGACCCTAAGCTAAAGGTGCACCATGATGTCGCGGAGCATCCTTCCTGTGCTGTGCATGAAGGCATGAATCCCGTGGCGTACCGGCTGGCCATGAACAATGGCAGCCAATGCGGTTATTGCAGCGTGGGTTTTGTGATGAACATGTCAGAGTTCATCGTGAATAACCCCAAAGCCACGAAGAAAGAAATCGAAGATATTTTTGACGGCAATATCTGCCGCTGCACCGGATATCGCGCCATCCTCACCGGCATGAAGACCTTTGCCTCTGACTGGACAGAAGAAGACGAAGAGCACCGCATGAAATGCCTGGGCGATGCCGGATGCCAGGCGCAGCGTCCTGCAGACGTAGTGATTCCGTTTCCTGATGAGGCTAAAGCGCCACCGCAGCCGGTCGCCGTGCAGCATGGCCACCAGACATGGTACACACCTGCCACGCTGAATGAACTGGTGAGGATCATGGATAAGAACCGCGACAAGAAGCTGCGGCTGGTCCACGGCAACACCGGTTATGGAGTTTACAAAGAGGAGTACCAGGAATCTGAAGTGCTGGTAGACATCCGCCTGATTCCCGATTTCTATGCCGAGTCAAAAGTTAAAAAAGGCGCGCTGCACGTGGGTTCCGGAATCAACTACAACGACCTGATTGCGGCCATTGAAGTCGAAATCAAAGCGAAGAATTTACCAGTTTCAAGCCGTATCTGGGCCACGCAGTTCATGGCCCGTAGAACCGCCGGACGCATCGTGCGCAACGCCGCTTCCCTGGGCGGCAACACCATGCTGGTGCTGAAGCACATTGCTACTGGAACCGGCGAACCCTTCCCTTCAGATATCTTCACCACACTGGTTGCGGTGGAAGCGCGCATTGAATACCTCGACATCACCAGCGGCAGACAGCGCCGCGTGGAAAGCACCGTGGAAGAACTGGTGCAGAAGGTAGCGAAGGAACCCAGGCTGGCCGACAATATCATCCTGCTCAGCTATGACCTGCCTTTGGGAGAGAGGCGCGAAGTCACCCTGGCCCAGAAAGTGGCGCTGCGTGATGTGAACGCTCACAGCATCGTAAATGTCGCCACGCGGTTTGCGCTTGCACGCGATCTGACGTTGGAATCTGCAACCGTAGTCTTGGGCGGCATTGCTCCCTATCCATGGCATGCGAAAGACACCGAGAAGGCCATGATTGGGCGCAAGCTCTCGCTCGCAGAGATGCCGCGGCTGGCTGAAATCCTGGAGCGGGAGGTATTCGCCGAACTGAAGTGCTGGGCCGAGCGCATGAAAGGCCTGCCCTCAGAAGGATTCACTGACGAATACCGTGCACAGCTCGCCGTTTCATTCCTCTACAAAGCCGTGGTCAATGCCCTGCTGCCCGATAAAGGCGCGGTTCCTGAGGACATCAGATCGAGCGGTGTCATCACGTGGGGTAGATGGCCGGCGAGTGATGGCCGTCAATATTATGTGACTCAGGATTACAAGAAGCCGGTAGCGCAGCCTTACATCAAACTCACGGCGATGTACCAGACATCCGGGCAACTGCATTACACGCACGAACTGCCGGTACCGCCGCTCACTGTAAACGGAGCCTTTGTGCAGAGCCTGCGCGCACTGGCGACCTACTACTTCATGATTCCCGGCCAGAAAGGCGAGGTGGATGCAGTTGAGTTGCGTCATCACCTCTCAAAGCATTCCCCGGCATTCGTTGACCTGATTACCTCAGAGGAAATCAAAAACGGCGGCATCAACTATCAGGGAATGGGCTCGGACCAGCCGCTGTTTGCGGTTGACCAGGTGCGCTACGTTGGGCAATCCATTGCCATGGTGCTGGCCAGTACCGAGCAGGACTCTATCAACATTGCCCAGTACGTGACCAAACACTGCATCGTCTACAAGCCGGCAAAGTGGCCTAAGCTTCCGGATGGCAAAGACTGGAAGAAGGAATGGTACGAACCGATTCTTGATCTGGAACAGGCCATCAGCATGGGCAGCATCTATCCTGATGCGCCCGCCTCTGCGCCTTTTGTGTCGCACATCTGGAAGATCACCCGTCCGGGCAGCCGCTTTGACTGGACCACTCCCAAAAAGGATCCTCTTGACCGCAGGATCGTGAACCGGGCCGCAAGCGTGGACGGTATTCCCTGCCAGATCGTAGAGAGCACGCAGATCAACGGTGGCCAGGCGCACTTCTACATGGAATCGCAAGCCTGCATTGCCGAACCTGCGGATGAGCGGCGCATCATCATAAAGCCTTCCACGCAGAGTCCCATGGAGATGCATGCCACCACGGCCATGGCTCTGGGAGTGGAATATCACCGCATCGATGTGCAGGTGCCCGCAGTAGGCGGCGGCTTTGGCGGCAAGACCGAACAGGCGCGCTTCGTAACTGGAGCAACTGCAGTGGCTTCCTATTCCAGCAAGCAGCCGGTGCGTGTGGCAGTGCCGCGCGAAGAAGACACCAGCATGATCGGCAAGCGCCATGCTTACTACGGCCAGTACCAGATTGCGGTGGATCGGGGCATGGCGAATCCTGATGACAAAGGTATCATCCGCGGCTTCCAGACAAAGATGTGGGGCGATGGCGGCGCGTTCTACGACTGCTCTTTCATCGTGGCCAACTGCATCCAGCTTCGCGCAGACAATGCATACAAAGTGGCAAACTTTGAGAACCAGCTTGACGTCTGCCGCACCAACACTGCTCCCAGCACGGCCTTTCGCGCTTTCGGTGACGTGCAGGGAAAGAACATTCTGGAAAACGCCATTGATGACGCGGCTTTCTCCATCGGCATGCTGCCGGAAGAGCTGCGCGAGAAAAATTTTTACGACCGTGGCGATGTGACTCCCTTTGGACAGGCGCTGTCTTACTGCTACATGAAAGACGTCTGGAAATTCCTGAAGGACAAGTCGAAGTATCACGAAAAACGGCGCGCCGTCGATGACTTCAATAAGAAGAATCGCTGGCGCAAGCGCGGACTGGGCATGATCCCGGTGAAGTATGGCTCCGGGTACAACTTCGTGCAGATTGAGCAGGCGGCTGCAATCATCTCCGTGAACCAGGGTGATGGCAGCGTAATCATTCACCAGGGCGGCGTGGAGATGGGCCAGGGCCTCACCACGCAGATCGTGCAGATTGCCAGCTACGTGCTCAATATTCCCATGGAGTTGATTTATGTGGAAACCACGAAGACCAGCGTAACTCCGCATCCCACCAGTACCGGCGGTTCTACGGGCACCGCATACAACGGGGCTGCCGTAAAGATAACGTGCCAGCAGCTCAGCGGGCGGCTGATGGAATTTGCCTATGACCTGCTGAAGGAAAACGGCGCTGACTGGTGTAAAGCCCAGGGCATTGATTTCTGGAACTACGGCGAAAAAGGCTGGGCAGCCAAGGTAACCATGAATAGCCGGACCACACTGATCTGGCAGAACCTGGTGCAGCTTGCCTATAGCAAACGCGTGAACCTGATCGCCAACTTCACCGCGCCGCTTCAGGGCGGCACCACGCCTATCCCTGCCATGACCTTCAAGGCCAAGGCACAACAGCCGCTCGTTCCCGGTATCCCGATTGATCCAAACACCAAGACCATCAGCGGCATCGTTGATTCGTTTATGGGATTTACTTACTCGGGCGCGTGCGCAGTTGTGGAGGTCGATATCCTGACAGGAGAGGTGAAGGTTCTCAGCGCTGATATCGTCTATGACATGGGCTGGAGTCTGAATCCCGCCATCGACATTGGACAGGTGGAAGGCGCATTCGTTCAGGGCATTGGTTATCTGCTGACTGAAAAGCTGGTGTTCGAACAGGAAGGTGAGGAAAAGGGACGCCTGAACAGCACCAACACCTGGCGCTATAAACCTCCGGCAGTGACTACCATTCCGCTGGAGATGAATGTCCATCTCTTCCCGCGCAACATTCCCAATGTGCCGGACGATCCCAACGAGTTGTTCTCGTCGAAAGAAGTGGGCGAGCCGCCTCTGGTCCTTTCTAACAGTGTGTTCTTCGCTGTGAAAGATGCCGTAAGGGCTTCACGCCTGGAACGCAATCTCAGCGGCCTGTTCCGCATGGACGCTCCGGCCACCGTGCAGGAAGTGCGCAGGGCCTGCGAAGTTTCCATCAACGATTTCAAGAACCCCCAATAACAAGTAAGTGGAGAGAGACGCTCAGAACGCGTCTCTCCCAAGCTGTCTTCCGGTGCACCAGCAGTCAACTTACATTCACGAGGAGCAAAAACATGAACCTGTGGCGGGTCTCTCAATCACGGCTTCTGAAGTTTGTTACAAAACGATCCATTCTGACTTTGCTTACGCTTACAGTGGCGGGCATTCTCATCGTTATCAGCGCTTGCAACTCCAAGCCCGAACCGGCAGCCAATAATAATCCGCAGCCGCAGGCGCTTTCGGCTTCGGCGCAGCAGCTTTCCGCCATAAAACGGGAAGGAGTAAGTTTTCCTGATTTTGGCTACATGGTCACCCCGCAGGAATATTTGGAAAAATATTCTGACCAGCCGATCTTCCGCCTGAAAACGGATTTTCCTAAAGACAAGCCTGATCATCTGCCGGCCTTCGTGGAGCAGATCGATTTTAGAAAAAATCCCAGGGAATATCTTGTGGCTGCGAGAGATTATTCGTTGGAAGGAAACCTTCCTGAGTGGGATCCGTTCAAGAACCACGTCCGCGGCTGGTACCACATCCCGTGGCTGCATCCTACGGCGGCGAACGGCGGCTATCCTCCCGATGGAGGCACCGAGGGCTTTCGCGGGCTGATCAAGGAAGCGCCCGCAACCTCATACCAGCTTGGGCCGGACGAGAAAGGCCCCGCAGGCGACTACTCGATTTACGCCATCACCCTGGTCAACGATTTTGCCGGCTACACGATGAGCAAGATGTGGGCCGATCCCAACAATCCCGATCCACGCGCGACGGACTCGCGTTATGGCGGTGGTTTTCCGGTAGGTACCGTATTCGCCAAACTGCTTTTTACCAATGCGCCTTATGGCGGCGACAAGATCGATTACCTGCAAAATCCGCTGCAGTGGAAGGCCTATATTACCAAGACATTCTTCCAGCCTCAGTGCGTAGTGCAGAATCCGCCGCCTGATTGCGGCAAGAAACCGGCCCCCCGCGAAGTGGCTCCGGTAAACCTGCTGCAGATGGATATCGCGGTGCGCGATTCGCGAGCCGATCCGTGGGGCGGATGGGTCTTCGGAACATTTATCTATAACGGAAAGCTCAACAATCCGAATAAATTCCTGAACCTTGTTCCCGTGGGCTTGATGTGGGGCAACGATCCTGAAAATAAAACCAACGTAACCAGCGGCGCATATCCGGTGCTGAAGACCACGGTCAATCATGATCTGAAAGAGAGCGTGATCTTCGAGTCCCCCGATCTGCCGCCGCAGCACCTCGGCTGGAATTTCCGCCTGAATGGCCCGGCTGACCTGAACACTACGTCGTGCATGGGATGCCACATCGCCGCGCAATATCCGCAGGTGACCTCGCTGGTGCCTCCGGGCGCAGTACCTGATGGCCAGAAGGAGCCCCCGGCCCAAGGCGGTTCACCGGAATGGATGAAGTGGTTCCAGAATCTCCGTTGCGCCACCTCCATGGATGAGCGTACCTACTCAACCGACTTCTCCTTCCAGATCGCCATTGCCCTGCAGAACTTCGCCGATAACCGGAGCGCTCAGGAACAGGGACGGTGGGCCAGTGAATACAAGCTGGCACACGCGCCTATCGCTCGCGGCGAATTACTGCCGGTTGCCCATCCGAAAGGACAGTCAAACAAGATTGTGGGCGGCACGGTCGTGCCGAATGCAAGACAGAAAAAATGACGTAGGCGATTTTCTTGAAACTTTTAAGGGCGACAGCATGTCGCCCTTTTTCTTATAGTGTTCTCAAGCAAACTGTTATGGATCACAGCCGCCCTCGGCTGCGCTGATGAATCTTGCAAGTAGGAGTCGCAGACTCATGAAGAGACGTCAGTCACAACTCGCGCCAACTAATTCCTTCTCGTTGACAGTGAGACTTTCCTCAAAATTCTCAGCACGGGATATCTGGGGAGTCTCTGCTTCCAGTTTCATCCTCTGGTGCAGCACAGCCAATTTGTCCAGAGTCTCGCTGGAAAATTTCCTGTTGTTGGCGTTCATGGCCATAACGAACTCGGCCATCTCTCTGGCACGTTGTAATGGTGAAACTTTTATCATCCTGTTTCCTTCCTCCCCGAGGCGCTACGATCACGGCAATAATAGCTAACGCTAACGCTTTCATGGATTGAAGGATGTGACGCAGGTCACAAATGTGGGGATATTTGTCTGGAGAGGCTTCCTGCCCATCGCACAAACCCATCCCTTGGCAGGTTCATCGATCATTTGAATATCCGAATAGCCGGCATTTTCGAAGAGTTCGCGATGTTGCCGCAAAGTCAGGAGCTTCATCCTCTGAACATCGTCCCAGCCATCCTGTGGGTTTCTGGCATTGGTTTACCCTGCTGTTGCCCGGCCTTATTTCCATCACTCGCTCTTCCGAAGCGTTTATTTTGATTCTGTCCCAGCTGCTTGTGTGGGAATGGTGAGCGGGGCGTCCAGCGTGCCAATCAGTCCTGTGCGCGTATCGCGCACGCCCAGCCGCAGCAGGTACTCGCCGGGGCCAAGATCGAAAGTTTGTCGGCAGGGGAATGATCTTTCCATCACCCGCTGGTATTCCTCCGGCTTGAGCGACCCGTTCATGGTATTGCTCAGGGTTTGCAGCGCCTCACCTTTCTGCGAATAAATAATCACGGCGCAATCGATGCTGGCATGCTGCAGCCCATCGCTTTGCAGCTCAAACGAAATCTGGCGTGGGTCCACTGCATAGTTGACCAGCACCTTGTTCTTTGTTTCCGCCGAAGGAGGCGAGATGGCGGCCTGGAAGCGCAGGGCAGTGGAAACCGGGAAACTGAGACTCAGCGCCTGGGCCAAATCGCTGGATTTTTGCGATGCATCCAGCTTCGCGTACGACTGCGGCTCGATGGCAAAGTATCCCTGCCGGTAATGGAGCTTGACTCCCGGACGCTCCGTCTTGACGGTAATCCTGCGGAATTTGCCGTCCCAGTTCTTGTTGGCCGGATAATAGCCCAAAGTGTAATAGGTCGAGCCGTCTTCTATGCTCTTGCGGACTGCGCCTTCCAGGTTGTTGGTGTTATAAAATGCGCGGCCTCCGGTTTTTTCCGCCAGATCATTCATGGTGCTGCGGGTGCTGACGCGATCATCGCTTTCGATGCTGGCCACAGCCCCGGCTTCCCCGCGAAGCGTCTGCTTCTCCGATTGAGGAGCACTGATGGGATTAGGATCGCCGGCCACGTTGAACTGGGTACTCCCGGCAATAGCACGGCTATCCACCGTATAAATGGCCACCTGGGCATTACTCAACAGGTTTTCGGTGCGCTCCACTGCAGCAGAATAGTCACGGTTACTATTTGCTCTGGTCCGCCCTACCGCAATCGTGATGGGAATGGTTTCGGAGACCCATATCAGATTTTTTCTTCCTGGATATCCGGCAAGCGAACGCGCCAGCGCGTTCAGCGCGTCCAGAGTGATGCTTACACGGACATCAGCCTGCGCCGCGCTCTGCTGGTCGCGGAACTCCGCGAGCCCACGCAGCAACCCGGGCATGCTCCCGACAGTTTCCGCGGCCGCCGATCCCATCGGCAACTGCGCCGTAACCATGCTGTCCGCGGCATTGGTCATTGCCCGCGATTTTGGCTGCTTCAACCCGGCAATGGCTTTCTTGAGCATCTCAGGGTCGCTGGTGAAGTCCTGTATCAGGGTGAGCTTGTTACCCAGAAGATAAATAGCCACAGGCTCTCCCGCAGGCAGCTTCTCCAGGAATTTCAGCATGGCGTCGCGCGCGGCAGCCTGGTCCACAAAATTGCTGTTGAGCGCATCCACCAGAAGCACGTTCAGGGCCCCGCCGGTCCGGTACTGCGGCACATTCGTGTAGACGCCCCTGGGCAGGCGCCCGGGAGCGGCAAACGGGCCGGTGGCCGCCGGAGGCTCCGATCCAGGTTGATGGAAACTGAAAACCTGCACCTCCTGCTCGGTTCCGTCTTCCTGCACGATGAAATCACCGGGCTTCAGACCAGTGACTGGCTCGCCTTTGTTGTCGGTCGCTACCACGTCAACCACCACCAGCCGCGTGTTGGCGCGCACCGTGAGCGTGGATTGGTTCTCATTTGATTGTCCAGTCTGCGCCGGCTGCGCGGCAGACTGGGCAAGCACAAGCCAACACAAGGAAAGAAGAGAGCTGCGGAAATACCGTGGGCACATGCGACCATTGTGCGCCAGAGTTTTTGCCCAAGCAACAGCAGAATTCTTCTGCAATCTCTGATCTCTCTGTGGTAAATGACGGAGTGTTTCGGATTATAATGTCCGATAAGAAGTCTTTCTTCTATTCTTATAACAATCGACGCTACACACCGAATTGACAAGGCCTGCATCAGGCAACCAGGAAATAATGGCCACCTCAAGACGGCGTCCCTATGAACTATTGCCGGACGCGGTGTGGCAATTCGCCAGAGCCAATGCTCCCAATAACCCGGCATTGCCCGCCAGCGGAGATGGCACGATAAAGCTACCCAGATTGTCGGCGGATTCAGAGGTATCCATATAGGTGTTCATCAGGCGTGCAACGCGCTCGCATATCAACGGAAATAGCTGCTTCTGCTGCATGACTCCACCGCCCAGAATGACTCTCTGCGGCGAGAGTGTGCACATCCAGTTCACACAGGCCAGGGCAAGATATTCAGCTTCCAGCACCCACGCCGGATGATTGCGCGGAAGAGTCGCTGGTGAAACTTTCCAGCGGGCCTCCAACGCAGTGCCTGAGGCCAATCCTTCCAGACAATTTTCGTGATACGGGCAGGTTCCCGGAAAGGGATCGCGGGAGCGGTCGTGAGGAACGCGAATGTGTCCCATCTCAGGATGGGTTCTCCCATGGAGGATCGCTCCTTCCACGATTGCTCCTCCACCAATGCCCGTTCCTACGGTGCCGTATAAGAATGTTCTGAGCCCCTGGGCTGCGCCCCAGCGAGATTCAGCCAGTGCAGCGGCATTCACATCGGTATCCAGGATCACAGGAACATGGAAGGCATTGCGGATCGTTCCAGCCAGATCGAAGTTACTCCATCCGGGTTTTGGAGTGCTGGTGATATATCCATATTTTGCAGAGCCCGGGTTGAGTTGAAGCGGGCCGAAGCTGCCGATGCCAACCGCAGCAAGATTCCGGCTATGAGACCGCAGAAACTCTATGACCTGCTTCAGAGTTTCTTCGGGTGTGGTGGTTGGAATCGTGGTCTCATGAATCAGGTGACCGGCAGGAGTGCCCACAGCGCAGGCGAACTTCGTCCCGCCCGCTTCGATGGCCCCTAGTTCCGCGACGGCAGCATGTGAATTCACCATGGAAATAGCGTCAGGGCGTGAGTGCCGGTTGCAAATGGTTAACGTCTCCAGGAGCTACTTCCGTTTATTCTGCCTGGCTTTCGGGTCAAGTCGTTTCTTTTTAGAAATGCCGCTGCGCCCCACACCGTCAACTTGGTATTCGCTCTGCACCATCCCACCCTTGCAGGACTGCGTTCTTACATGGCGCAACTGGATATCATGCGATAGCGGCCCAAACAGCGGAATTCCCTGCCCGATCAGCACCGGCACGCGCGTAATCGTGATCCGATTGACCAACCCGGCCCTCAGGAATGCCTGTATCGTGATGCCTCCATCGATATAAGCGTGCTTGAAGCCACGTTTTTCCAGCTGTGCCACGATCTCCTGCGGCGTACCTGACATCTGCCCGAGATTGACGCCTTGAATCGAAGAAAGATCCAGCGGAGTACCGCTCAGCACCACCACCTGCTTCTTGCCGTACAGCCCAAAGTGGCCGAGGCTGCGAACCACTTCGAATGTCCTGCGTCCTATCACCACTACGTCCACACTGTTTAAAAATCTGGTGAACCCGTGGGGCACACTTTCGCCTGCTTTTAAAAAATCGAAGGTATCGTCCGGGCGCGCAAGAAACCCGTCAACACTCATACCGCAAAATACCGAGACTCTCATCTGAGTTTTTCCGTTGGCATGATGCGCCTGATGCGATTCTTATCGAGCGGATACTACCATACCTCAGCAAGCAGGAGTATCTAACAAGTGCTGGATGGGTGCAATTAAAAGTGCGAGTCAATGCCTGACGGACAATGCCGGGGGAGGTGACTTGCGAGGTTCTTGCAACAGTTAAGGCTGAACATTTCCTGGCGAATGAGATAAATCAACATGGGTGAATCCATTTT
>QHVI01000019.1 GCA_003223515.1 Candidatus Angelobacter sp. Gp1-AA117 | reverse complement strand
TAAGGTTTCGCCGGCCGGTTCTTCCTTTTGGACAGAAGGGGCAGCGCGAAACGAGAGCACTGACTTCAAGGGGGACATGGCTACTCGCTATTCCTGGAAAGAATTCAGGGCACACATACTACGCTTTTAGCGCCAGAAATGCACTATTTCCGGTCACCAGCCGTACTGCATTGCTCTTGGATTCCCATCAGGCGCCAAGGGGCTCAATTTTTCATTGAGTCAAGCCAGAGCACGTTCATTGGATGCAAAGATCAGTGTTGATCAGCGTTTATCTGCGTGATCAGCGGTAAGGTATTTGGTTCGCTTCACCGGGCGGTAATCCAAGACTCGCTAAACTCAAGCTATAATCGATTATGGCGACAAACCCACGCCCCAGTGTGCCTCCCAGGCTGCTGAGTGCCAAGTTCGAGCAGTTACTGGCTAAAGTCGCCCAAAACCGTCCGCACGACGACCTTGAAATCATCCGCAAAGCTTTCGATTTCTCCCTGAAGCACCATGAAGGGCAGACTCGCGCCTCCGGCGAACCTTACCTGATCCATCCTCTGGAAGTCGCCATTGTCCTGGCCGATCTGAAGCTCGATTCCACAGCCATTGCCGCCGGGTTGCTGCACGATGCCATCGAAGACACGCCAGTCACCAACGAAGACATTCAGCGCGAATTTGGCGACCATGTAGTCCATATTGTCGAGGGTGTCACCAAGATCGACAAGATCGAGTTTGCCAGCCGTGAGGAGCGCCAGGCCGAGAACGTGCGCAAGATGGTTCTGGCCATGGTCGATGACATCCGCGTGGTGCTCATCAAGCTGGCAGACCGTTTGCACAACATGCGCACATTGAAGCACCTGCCGGAAGAGCGGCGGCAGAGCATTGCCCGCGAGACCTTGGACATTTATGCCCCGCTGGCCCACCGCCTGGGCATGGGCAAAGTGCGCGGCGAACTGGAAGACTATTCGTTCCGCTATGTCGATCCCATCGGCTATGAGCAGGTGCGTACAGCCGTGGAGGCGCGACGCAAGGCAGGCGAAAAGTTTCTTGCGGAGATGGTCAAAGTCCTCCAGCAGAAGCTCAAGGAAAATGGAGTCGAGGCGCAGGTGGAGAGTCGCATCAAGCGTCTTTACAGCATCCACCAGAAGGTGATGCGGCAGCGTATCACTGTGGATCAGGTGTATGACTTGCTTGCGGTCCGCATCATCACCAAGTCGGTAAAAGATTGTTATACGGTGCTGGGGGCGATTCATCAGATGTGGCGTCCGGTGCCGGGGCGCATCAAGGACTTCATTGCCATGCCTCGCCCTAACCTGTACCAGTCGCTGCATACTACGGTCATTACCGAAAACGGCAGTCAGTTTGAAGTGCAGATCCGCACGGAAGAAATGCACAAGATGGCCGAAGAAGGCATCGCAGCCCACTGGAAATACAAAGACGGCAGCCCGGTCAGCGCCAAGGACGAGCAGCGGCTGGCATGGCTGCGCCAGGTCGTAGAGTGGCAGCAGGACGTCAAAGACCCCAGCGAGTTTCTCTCCACGCTCAAAGTCGATCTCTACCCCGAAGAGGTTTACACGTTTACGCCGAAAGGCAAGGTCGTGATCCTGCCACGCGATGCATCGGCGGTGGATTTCGCTTATGCCATTCACACGGAAGTAGGTCACACCTGTGTGGGAGCGAAGGTCAATGGCCGCATCGTTCCGCTGCGCTACAAGCTGCGCAATGGCGACGTGGTGGAGATCATGACCCAGCCGGGGCACAATCCCAGCCGCGACTGGCTGGGGTTTGCCAAGTCATCGCGCGCGCGGAATAAAGTCAAGCACTGGCTCAATGTCCACCAGCGCGAGCGCGCCATCGAGATCGGCAAGAAGCTGATGGAGAAGCAGGCGCGCAAGTACCGGCTGGCGTTCAAAGACTTTGACGAAAAAGAGCTGGACAAGATCGCGAAGGAATATGGCCTGGGCACAGGACAGGATCTGCTCGCCGGCATCGGTTACGGAAAATTTTCAGCGCGCCAGATACTGGCCAAGCTCTCTCCGGGCATCAACGATGATGTGCCGCAGGCGGAAGAGACATCGAAACAGACCAGCACCATCGGTTCGGTGATCCGCCGGGTCTTTGGACAGAGCGCCGAAACCGCAGCCATTAAGGTAAAAGGTTATAACGATCTGCTGGTCTACCGCGCGCGTTGCTGCAATCCCATTCGAGGTGAGGCTATTGTTGGGTACGTGACCCGCGGAAAAGGCGTAGCTGTGCACGCGGTAAGCTGCCCCAACGTGATGAACCTTCTCTACGAAGCCGACCGGCGTATTGCAGTGGAATGGGCCAAGCCGGGATCAATCGGCAAGCAGGAGAAAGCTACCTATCCGGTGAAGCTGACGGTTTTCTGCGATGATCGCGCCGGCATGCTCAAGCAGTTGACCGCCGTAGTCAGCGACGACAATACCAACATCCGCAACATTGAGGCCCGCACCGCCGACAGCCAGGCCACCATCGATATGGTGATCGATATTGAAGACGTGAAACACCTCGAGCGCATCATGGGGGGCCTGCGCAAGATCCCCGGCATCCGCGACGTGCAGCGCCTGAACAAAATCTAAATCTTCAACCACAAAGAACACAAAGGAACAAAGGTTTTTGATCTGTGTTGATCTGTGTTGATCTGTGTTGATCAGTGTTAATCAGTGGTAAACCAGTTTTGATATCCTTAATCGCTAATGGAGGCAATTGAATGAGCGGGCAAGCACGCGAAGCGGTTTCCACTTCTCACGCGCCGAAAGCAATCGGACCTTATTCTCAGGCAATCAAAGCGAATGGATTTGTTTTTATCTCCGGCCAGGTGGCATTCGATCCTGCTACCGGGAACCTGATCACCGGCGGCATCGAGCAACAGACCGAGCAGGTGATGAAAAACCTTTCTGCCATTCTTCAGGCGGCGGGCAGTGGCTGGGACAAGGTAGTGAAGACCACGGTGTACCTCAAGAATATGTCAGAGTTCGCGCAAATGAATGAGATCTACGGGCGGTTCCACATTGGCGCTCCTCCAGCCCGCTCGACAGTCGAGGTAGCGCGGTTGCCCAGAGACGTCTCGGTAGAAATTGATGTAATCGCGCTGGCATAGCAGATGCAGCATGACATTGGGTCAAAGTGGCTTATGCTAGCCCGCGTGCACGGCCATTGATTTGGGCGGCACTGGGGGCAGCAGTATGGCCCCGGCGATGAGTGGAAGCACGCCGACAATCGAGCTGTTTCCAAGAATTTGGTCGCGCATGGAAACAGAGGTAAACAACGTGAACGTATAGCTGAAATAAATGGCAAACGTGAACAGTGACATGCATGCGCCGCCCACGATCAGCACGAACAAAGACAACAGCTTTACCCTGGACATACTCCCCACTCCTTGGTTCCCTGAGCGGATTGTACTCCAGTTTTCAGTGGAGTTTCTGTGATGTACGCAAAGAAAAAGCCTCCATCAAAGGAGGCTTTTCGAACAGGGGGTGGGTAATCTTAGGATGCTTTAACGACTTTGCCCGACTTCAGGCAATTGGTGCAGACGCGCAGCCGTTTGGTGGCGCCTTTTACCACGGCGCGCACCGGGCGCAGGTTCACGTTCCAGCGCCGCTTGCTCACGTTGTGGGCGTGGCTGATCTGATTTCCAAATTGCGGGCCTTTGCCGCAGATTTCGCATACTCGTGCCATGTCGGATAACTCCAGAACTGACTCAGAAGGGCTGTTTACAGAAAACTTCAGAGTGTTGTGATTAAAGGTAAATTTTACAGCAAGATAGCGGATTTTGGCAACACGGCTGAAGGAAGGACAATGTCCTATTAGTGACACTAAGCGGACACTACCGAAGAAGGCAGAGCGAACTTGGTATCGGCAACGAACCGCATTATTAGGCTTACGTTTGCCGCGCTTCTCCGCACGGAATTCGTGAATCAATGCATCTACATTATCGGTGTTAATTCCCAAAGCTTCGGCGCGTTTGCGGCCATAAGCATTAAGCAATACCGAATAGGAATGGAACCTGCGATGCTCCAGCGCCGTAGGCGCGAAAAGAAGTTAGCCCAGCGCGTAAGCGCTGGGAAATCAGAGAAGAAACAGAGACAAGCCCCGTAGGGGGCGGCACAGCTATGTTGTTGACCGACCAGATTCTTCTTGTCTTAAGTGAACGATATTGGAAGCTAAAGGCCAAGAACCAAAGGCCGATGGCTGCCTCTCATGCGATACTGAAAACATGTCCCTCGCAGACCCGAAATCAGTCAAGGTGAACATCACTACCGGCACCGGTGTTGATATTGAATGGAAAGATGGCCACAAGAGCCACTATGCCTTTCAATGGCTGCGGGACGCGTGTCCGTGTGCCACCTGTTCTGAGGAGCGCACCACGGACGGACGTAAGCCGGGAGATCCCATCAAGCAAGCCGCTTCGCTGCTGCCGATGTACAAACCCAAGCTGCGGCCGGAATCGGCCAATCCGGTAGGGAAGTATGCCATTCATTTCAAGTGGAACGACGGCCATGAGAGCGGCATCTATTCCTGGGACTATCTGCGCGAACATTGCCGGTGTTCCGAGTGTCACACTCCTGCCGCAACAGATAAAATCCAATAAGTAGCTGTGAATCTTCTCGACAAACTCAATCCGCAGCAGCGTGAAGCTGCAGAAGCCGTCCACGGGCCGGTGCTGATCCTGGCCGGCGCCGGCAGCGGCAAGACCCGCGTCATCACCTACCGCATCGTCCATTTGATTGAGGACATCGGCGTGCAGCCCGACTCTATTCTGGCGGTCACCTTCACCAATAAAGCGGCCGCAGAGATGGCGGACCGCGTGAACCACCTGCTGGGCGGACGCACGCTGGCCAAGCCTCTGATCTCTACATTCCATTCTTTTTGCGTGCGGGTGCTGCGCCGGGACATTGAGGCGCTGAATGTCGCCGGGGCGGGGTACAAGAGGGATTTTGCCATCTACGACGAATCCGATCAGCAGAACATCGTGAAATCCGTCATGCGGCGGCTTGGCCTGGATGATAAGCAGGTCAAGCCCAGCGCCATTCTCTCCCGTATCTCCTGGGCCAAGAACCACATGCTGGAGTCGCAGGAGCTTTACCTCCAATCTGACGATCCGATCAGCGAGCGGGTCGCCCACATTTATGAGGAGTACCGCAAGGAGCTGCGCAAGGCCAACGCCCTGGATTTCGATGACCTGCTGCTGGAAACCGTGAAGCTGCTGAAGCTCTCCAGCGAGGTACGGCAGCGCTACCAGCGTCGCTATCAGTACCTGATGATCGACGAATACCAGGACACCAACCGTCCTCAATATGAGTTGATCAAACTGCTGGCAAGCGCTGAACACAACGTCTGCGTGGTAGGAGATGAGGACCAGTCGATTTATTCCTGGCGCGGCGCGGACATCCGCAACATCCTGGAGTTCGAGCAGGATTTTCCTGAGGCGCGCATTATCCGCCTGGAACAGAATTACCGCTCTACCCAGAACATCCTTGAGGCGGCCTCGGCTGTGGTCGCCAATAACAAGCAGCGCAAAGGCAAGACTCTGTGGACGGCCCGCCAGGGTGGCGCCAATATTGGATATTACGAGGCTCCTGACGGGGAAAATGAGTCCCTGTTCACGGCTGATTACATCTCCCGTTACCTGAAGAGAGTAGCCGAAGAAGCCAACCAGGAGGTGCGGGTGGCGGTGCTCTACCGCACTAACTCGCAGTCGCGCCTGATTGAAGAAGCCATGCGCCGCTACCAGCTCAAGTACCAGGTGGTGGGCGGCTTCTCGTTTTACGAGCGCGCAGAGATCAAGGACATGGTCAGCTACCTCAAGCTGATCAATAATCCCGATGATTCCATCGCCGTGCTGCGGGTGATCAACACTCCGGCGCGAGGTATCGGAAAGACTACGGTCGAGACGCTGGAGCGGCTTTCGCTGGAAACCGGCATTCCCCTCTGGTCTGCGGTGCGCGCAGCAATAGAGCGGCATCTGCTTCCGGGACGCGCCGTAGCGGCACTCAAGAATTTTCAGGAGATCATCGAGGACGCCCGCGCCATGCTACTGGGCAGTTTTGTGGAGCGGGTGGATGAGAGTGCAGGAGGTGTTGAGGATCGTGTGGCACAGCCGCCGGGATCCCCAACGGATGCCGGTTTTGCGCCCGATGGGGTGGAGGCGCCCCCGGCTGTGCTGGAGGATGCTTCTTTTGATCCAGAAGAAGTAGGCCAAAACATCAGCTTCGATTTTGGCGAGAACACTGTGGAGCAAACTCCCGCCGCTCCGCCTTCCGGCGCCGAGTTGGAGATAACTGAAAACGGCATTGCGGCGGTTGTGGATGAGAAGAGCCTCAGCAAAATCAAAAAGAAATTTGAGCGGCTTGCAAGAAAAGCTGACAGCTTAAAAATCCAGCCGCCGGAACTCAATGTCCATTCGCTCAACAGTTTTCCGGTGCGCTATAAGATCAATTTTTGTTTCAGGCCGCCGGTAATCAATGGATGGGAACTGCTTGGGATTCTGCATCATAAGGACGGTAAAACCGAGGTGCATCCAATGGAAGGTACACAAGTGCCTTCACAATACTGGAATGCAGCCCCGGATTGCGATCATTGCCAGACTCATCAAAAGCGCAAGGACACTTTCATCCTGGAAAATGAAGCTCATGAACTCAGGCAGGTGGGAAGAACATGCCTTAAGGACTTTTTTGGTGGGCTGAATCCTGACGCTCTCACCTACTTGTCTGACGCTATTGTGTCGCTTAAAGATGAGATCACAGCATTAAAACCTGAAGAACCCGTAAAGCCTGAAGAACCAGTGTTTCAGCCCGTAGCCGAGGAGCTACAGATCGAAGAGCCACAGACGTCAAATGAAGTCGCAGTCCCGCACGAAGGCTTCCGCTCACCCGGAGGCCCGGCATCCGTGCCGGAAATTCTCAAGTTCCTGATCGACCGCACCGGCTACATCCGGCAGTTGGAAGAGGAGAACACTCCCGAATCGCTGGCCCGCATTGAAAACCTGCGCGAACTTGTGAATGCGGCCATGGACTCGCGCGACCGGGGCGAAACTCTGACTGAGTTCCTCGATCATGCCGCGCTGGTAAGTGACGTAGATACCTACGATCCTCGCGGGCAGATCACGCTCATGACCCTGCATTCTGCCAAAGGGCTGGAGTTCAACCTGGTATTTCTTATCGGCATGGAAGACGGGCTGTTCCCGCATTCGCGCACCTTCAATGATCCGGTGCAGATGGAAGAGGAGCGCCGCCTCTGCTACGTGGGCATGACCCGCGCTATGGATCATCTGGTGCTCTGCCGTGCCCGGTACCGGCGTCGCTACGGCACGGATATGCCTGAGGCCAGCACTCCTTCGCGCTTCCTGGATGAGGTTCCTTCGCGGCTGCTGGAAGACATTGGCTCGCCTCGCTCCAGCGGCAGGCTATCCTCGGACGAAGATCATTATGCCGACCAGCATTACGCCTATGAAGATGAAGACCAGAGCTTCACCACGCGCTACACCCAGGCGAAGCAGAAGGCCCGGAACGGCTACTCGGGGCCAAAATACAACTCCATTGACAACATCTCCGAGTTTTTCGCGGCACGCGGCAAGAAGTTTTCCCGCCCCCAGGTACCGGTCGAGGAAGCCAAAGGCAAGTCAGCCTTCAGGCCGGGGCAGAAGGTGAAACATCCGAAATATGGCGAAGGAACTGTGTACCAGCGCGAAGGTGAGGGAGAAAACGCCAAGATTACGGTACAATTCCCTCGATTCGGATTGAAGAAGTTGGTGGAGAAATACGCGCAACTGGAAAAAGCATGAAAAGCTGGAGCATTTCAATTTTGCGTGTAGGCTGACATAGGCGGGACAAGTAACAGGGCATGACTTTAGTCGTGCCGCAAAGGTGAATAAACTCTGGGCTTAGCCCCTGCCTACGGTTTCTCGCGGGTTGATTGTGGTCTACATCAACTCTGAATTTTCGGCCGCGCATGACCGCGAAAAGCGCGAATTTACGCGAATGAAGCAATCTTAACGACAGAAACTCGGCCTTGAAGCTTTGATCAAATAAGTGGATGGAAGAGTTTAGTCCCGCAGGGACGAATGAAAGTAGCCCGGCACGTTAGTGCCGGGTCAGCAAGACAGGAATTTGGAAGTCCGGCTTTTAGCCGGACGGCTGAAGCAGTAATAATCTCATTTCAGGATAAATGAATGGCAAACACATCAGAACTGAGCAAGGAAGAACGCAAAAAAGCAAAGCGGGTGGCCCGCAAGAAGCAGGCCCCCAAAAAGAAACGGGATTATGCGCGCGGCTCCAAGAAGCGCAAAGTGAAAAAGCTGGCACGCGGTACTTCCAAGCGGTAATGGGTCATGAAATGACCATTACCGTGTATCAGCGTCTAGTGATTCGCTCGCGAATTACGGGCCTTTAGGCAGACGCCGGCCAAATAAAAGACCGGGCCGCGAAAACGCTGGCCCGGTTCCAATCTCATTTATCGAGGAGCCGCGACTTGGCCAATCAATTTTTTGCCAAGAAGTCCATCGACAAACTTATTGCCGATTCCCAACAACCGGAGCACCGGTTGAAAAAATCTCTGGGACCGTGGTCGCTGACTGCGTTGGGAATCGGCGCGATCATCGGCTCAGGCATCTTTGCCCTGACGGGCACAGCAGCAGCCGGAGAGAGCGGCGATCCATCTTTCTATAAAGCCCAGGTGCTGGATCTTTTTATGCACCTGGTTCGTCATGGAAATCTCCATGACCTCGCGATGTATGGGCGTCCACCGGCGGGTCCGGCTATTGCTATTTCATTTTTGCTGGTGGCCGCGGCATGCGCTTTTGCCGGACTTTGTTACGCGGAGCTCGCCTCGATGATCCCCATTGCGGGCAGCGCCTACACCTACAGTTATGCCACTTTGGGAGAATTGATTGCATGGATCATCGGCTGGGACCTGATTCTTGAATATGCGGTAAGCAATGTAGCCGTAGCCGTAAGCTTTGGTGGTTATTTCAAAGCACAGTTGGCGGCCTTCGGGCTCAACCTTCCTGATAAATGGTCCACGCCTGTCTTTACCCCGGATGGATGGAGCCATTCCTATTTCAATTTCCCCGCCTTCCTGATCGTTTTTGTTCTGACTGTTTTGCTGGTGCGCGGCGTGCGCGAATCCGCCCGGGCGAATAACATCATGGTACTGGTCAAAATCGGCGCGATCCTGCTGTTTCTTGTAGTAGGAGGAATGCTGGTGCGGCCGACAAACTGGCATCCCTTTGCGCCCAGCGGCTTTCCGGGCATCATGGCCGGCGGCGCGATCATTTTCTTTACCTACATTGGCTTCGACTCGGTATCGACTGCGGCGGAAGAGGCGCGCAATCCGCAACACGATCTGCCATTCGGCATCATCGCCTCTCTCATCGTTTGCACAATTCTCTATATCGGTGTGGCTATCGTGTTGCTCGGCATGATGCCCTACCAGACCTTCGGCATGGCCGGAGAAGCCAGCGATGCTCCTGTCATTTACGCGCTGAAGCAACTCGGGGCCAATCACTTCTTTCAGACCGTCATCATTATCGGCGCTCTGATGGGGATGATTTCATCGCTATTGGTCTTTCAATACGGCCAGACGCGCATCTGGTTTGCCATGTCGCGCGATGGACTGCTGCCCCGGTTTTTCTCATCACTGCATCCTATTTTCAAAACTCCGCACTGGTCCACCTGGATTGCTGGTTTTCTCGTCGGCATTCCCGCTGGACTTGTAGATATCGGCCAGGCCGCCGACCTGTCGAATATAGGGACGCTATTTGCTTTTGTGCTGGTTTCGCTGGGTGTGATCTTTCTGCGAAAGAACCAGCCCAATCGTCCGCGCGCTTTCCGGGTGCCGTTTGTGCCGCTCTTCCCCATCATCTCTGTTGTGCTCTGCGTTTCGTTGATGGCCGGGCTGCTGGTGGTGACATGGATACGTTTCTTCCTTTGGTTAGCAATCGGACTTATCATCTACTTTTTATACAGCCGCCGTCACAGCGAGTTTGCAAATCAAACGCTCGCCAGTAGCCAGGGATGAAATCCGGCAGTCTGGTCGCGGGGCTTCCCAAGGCAGAGCTGCATCTGCATCTGGAAGGCAGCGTAGAACCGGCAACTCTGGCGGAACTCAGCCGCCGGCATAATACTCCGCTGCCTACGGAAAATAACCGCTACAACACGGAAGGCAGTGGAGGCCTGCTGAGCGAAAAAGACGTCCAGCGCCTCTACTCCTTCACCGACTTTATGGGCTTCATGATGGCCTTCAAGGCGGTGACCGAGCGCCTGCGCACGCCGGAAGACTACGAACTGGTTACCTTGCGGCTCATGGAGAAACTCAGCCGCCGGAGTGTTCTACATGCCGAGGTTTACGTAAGCGTGGGAGTCGTTCATTGGCGCGGGCAACAGTTCGAACCGATCTTTGAAGGCCTGGAAAGAGGACGCCAGCGAGGGGAGCGGGATTTTGGCGTCTCGCTGCTCTGGATTTTCGATGCGGTACGTCATTTCGGGGTTGAGGCGGCGGAAAAGGTCTTCGACCTTGCCGCCATCCTACGCGACCGCAATGTTGTTGGTATTGGTATTGGGGGGATCGAGAGCAAAGGGCCTGCGGAGCAGTTCAAAGATTTATATAAAAAAGCTGCTGATCGGGGTCTGCGCCTCACAGCGCACGCAGGGGAAACCACAGGACCGGAGTCGGTATGGGCAGCCCTCAACATCGGCGCGGAGCGCATTGGACACGGCTTGTCCATTCCCCACGATCCTGAACTGCTGGAGGTGCTCGCACAAAAGCAGGTTCCGGTGGAAGTTTGTGTCTCCAGCAACCTGCGCACAGGCGTCTGCAAAACGCTTCATGAGCATCCAGTAAAAGTAATGTTTGAAAATGGAATCATGGTTACGTTGAATACTGACGATCCTGAGATGTTTCAGACCACCCTCAATCACGAATATGAAATTGTCCAGCAGGAGTTCGGGTTTTCTGAAGAGCATCTGCGGGAGTTGGCCCGCAACTCCTTTGAAGCGTCGTTCCTGCCTCCGGAGAAGAAGCTGGAATTTCTGCAAAGGATTGACTCTCTCGCCCTATGAACAAACATATCGGGATTCTCGGATGCAGTTCAGAGGGCGCGGCGCTCTGCTACCGGACTATCTGCCTTGAAGCCGAGCCGCTCATGGGGCGGCACGCCCATCCGGAAGTCACGCTGCACAACATCTGCCTGGCTGATTACATGAAGCACATTGAGCCAAAAGCCGACTGGAAGAAGGTCGCTGAGCTGATGCTGCGCTCTGCCGATGCGCTGAAGAGAGCCGGGGCCGATTTCGTGATCACCCCTGACAATACGATCCACGAGGCTCTGCCGCACGTTTTGCCACGCTCACCTTTGCCCTGGCTTCATATTGCGGAAGAAGTCGGACGCGAGGCCCAGCGGCAGGGATATGAAAGGTTGGGGATCACCGGAACCAGGTATCTGGTGAACGGGCCGGTCTATCCGGAGAAGCTGAAGCAGATGGATATCGAATATGTTCTTCCCAGCCGCGACCAGCAGAAGAATATCAACAACATTATCTTCGACGAACTGGTCAGGGGAGAGCAGAAGCTCGAATCTCTTTTCTATTTCCAGCAGGTCATCGAAAGGATGAAAGGCGGCGGTTGTGATGCCGTGGTGCTGGGCTGCACCGAGTTGCCGCTGCTGGTTGGCGATGAAGAAACCCCTCTTCCAGTGCTGGATTCCACGCGCATTCTGGCGCGGGCGGCGCTGAGACATGCATTGGATTAACTTAACCGCAAAGGACGCAAAACAGCAGAAAGAAAAAGGGACACCGATCACAGTGTCCCTTAAGCACATGTTAATGCTTACGCGACTTTCTTCTGTGTGCCGCAGAGCGGGCAACCGCCTACGACTTTGTCGCGGCCTTCGCGCAGGCGGTTCTGAAAGCCAATCCAGCGACGTCCGTAGTTGGCATTGAGAGGCTCGTTCATGTCTGACCTCTTCTCCGCCTCGGGAACGGCGTCTACTTTGTAGATGCCGGGTTCCTGCAGGCCGGGCTGGTCAGCCACGTGTGATTCTTCCAGCGACTGATCTGCGCTGACAGTACCCTGCTTAAAAGTTGGTGAAGGTTCCTGCCTCGATCTGCCTTGCTGCATCAGCTCTACATCTCTGCGGCCACCGATCGATGGTTTCTTCGGACGCAAAGTGACGTCATCGCCGCTGGGAGCCACACCCAGATACTCATCCTGCTTGCCGCGCTTCTCCGGAGTAAAGTCGCGGGCCAGGCTCTCGCGATCCCTTTGTGAGAGATTCGCACCTCCGCTGCCCACGATCTCTTCGGTCGGAGGAGTGATGATGCGCCCCGTCTGTTCGTGGTGGAGAACATCACCGGTCGTTCTCCAGTGTTCCTCGTACCGTCTTTCGTAATCATTCCAGTCGCTCTCTGATTTAAGCGTCTCGTCGTTGAACTCCGGCAGCATCTCCAGTCGCTCTTTATCGAGCTCTGCATAGAATTTATCGTCATGGTTCCCATACGGTGAAACGCGGTTGGCAGGCACCATGAATTTCTTTCGTGAAAGCAGTCCGGTGCTGACCACAACATAGCGAATGTCGCCGCTGGAGTGATTGAAGATTACGTCATCGATGGTTCCAAGTTTTTCATCGTTTACGCCATAGACGTCGGCGCCGCGAATGTCTTCAACATCGTCAAGTTTCTGGTCACGAAGAATTCCGTAATGAGGCATGCGGGGATCTCTCCTCTTATCTCGGGATGATTAGTAGGATGCGGTTGACCGGAAGGATGCAGCCCGGCAGGAATAGGTAAATGAGTAATTTGGAAAATGGGTCAATCGGGTCGGTCTGCGGCCGATTCTTGAACAATGATGCATGAGTGGTTTCATCAAGAGAGCCGCTTCGGATATAACATTCACTAACCACTCTGCGCTCCCTGCGGCCTCTGCATTGGTATCTTTCAAATTCTTCGCGGCCAGAAAAGAATTTGGCGCTTCTCCGTGACCTCCCTTTTCCTCAGGTATTTGCGGATGAGACTTGCCTTCGGCGGGAAGGTAAATATCGGATCACCTCCACAAAGTTCTTATCGTTTTTCTCCGGGTCTCAGTGTTCTCCGTGTCTCCGTGGTTAAGGTTTTGATTCTTATTGCCTCTGCTTACTCTGTTCCTCTGTGTTGCAAAGGTTTTGCCGTTGGTTGCGGCCTGCCGCGCTATGGTTGAGGGTTTTCAATTAACCCCATTTACCAAATTACTCATTTACACGTTGTCATCACCCATTTACCGATTTCAGAAGCGTGCCTTCAGCTTCTTGTAGGTATCCTCGAGCGCCTCCGGGACAATGCGGGTTTCGCCGATCACGCTCATGAAATTGGCGTCAGCTACCCAGCGGGGAAGGACATGCATGTGAATATGGCCGGCAACGCCTGCTCCGGCAGCTTTGCCGATGTTCATTCCCAGGTTGATGCCGTCCGGGTGGTAAAGCCCGCGCAGAACTCCTTCGAGTTTCCGGGTTAGCTCCATCATTTCCTGGGCTGCATCCGGCGGGAGTTTCTGCAATTCGTCGATGTGCTCATAAGGAACGACCATCACGTGTCCTGAAGTGTAGGGAAAGGTATTCAGGATGATGAAGCAGAGCCGCCCGCGATAGACGATCCTGGATTTTTCGTCATTATTCTGTTGCAGAGCATGGCAGAAAACGCATCCATCGCTTTTCTCCGCCGTGCTGACATAGGCGTAGCGCCAGGGTGTAAAGAGGTGGTCCATGGAAGAAACATTGTAATTTCCAGACACGGAACATTTGAAATCTTGAGAGCACAATTCCCGTCGAATGGGGTAGTATTTCGCCCCTGAACCGAGTTCGTGTTTCAAAGGCATATGGACTTAGCAGGACAGGGTTGAAGCTGGCGTGTTCCGGAGTGACTTGCTGCTGTGTCAGGTCAGGAACCCCGACCCCGGGTGACTTACGGATTGTTAAGTATTTGTTAATTGCTGCTTATTGTACTCAGGTACAACACCGGGTATTGGCCAAAATTAGGCTGGAATTGCTGGCTTTGAACGTTTGACACTGCCGAAAGGCATTGCTATAGTCGAAGGAGTCCTATGGTCAGAAATTCGACGCTGTAGGATCCGGCCGCTGGGTTTCCAGCCTCCTGCGCAAGCTGAGGCAAATCACACCAGTCAGACTCGGAATCACGAGTTCGCCTTTCAAACGCGTTTTCTCCTGCATAGGTCATGGCGTGTTTGCAGGCTCCGTTGAGCAACGAATGTCGAAAGATAATACAGCCCGCACTCTCGAAACCGCGTCTGAAGCTGAACACCAGGCTCCATCTCATCCTCATACAGACAACTTGACCTTTATGCCAGGGAATAATTTTGACGTCCAATCCACTGAGCAGCCTAACGTGGGCACAGCTCAAAAAGAAGACAACCACATGGAAGATTTTGCAGCCGCTCTTGAGTCGTACACTCTTGAAACCGAACCGGCGCCCAGTGAAGACAATGTCTTCAAAGGCAGCGTCGTGAAGATCACCCTAACCCACGTAGTCGTGGACATTGGCTTTAAATCCGAAGGCCTGGTTCCCATCGCCGAAGTGACTGATGCTGACGGCCAGGTGAAGTTCCAGCCGGGCGATGAGATTGAAGTCATGGTCCAGCGCGGTGAAAACGAGGAAGGCGCTGTCCTTCTCTCCCACGAACGCGCCCAGCGCGTAAGAGTTTGGGAGGAGATCGATAAGGCCTATCACTCGAAGGAGCCGATCAAAGGCAAGATCGTGGAGCGGGTGAAGGGCGGAGTCTCGGTGGATATAGGCGTGAAAGCCTTCATGCCAGGTTCGCAGGTCGACGTGCATCCGGTGCGCAACCTGGACACGTTGAAGGGACAGGAAGTCGAAGTACGGGTCATCAAGCTCAACAAGAAGCGCGGCAACATCGTGGTTTCGCGCAAGGCCATCCTGGAAGAGGAGGTTGCCTCCAAGCGCGACAAGACGCTGGAGCACCTGCATGAAGAGGCCGTGCTGACCGGCACAGTCAAGAACCTCACCGACTACGGCGCGTTCGTCGATCTGGGCGGCATTGACGGCCTGCTGCACATCACCGATATGTCATGGGGACGCCTCACGCATCCGCGTGATCTGGTGCATGTGGGCGACCAGATTCAGGTGAAAGTCCTCAAGTTTGATCGTGAGAAGCTGCGCGTTTCCCTGGGATTCAAGCAGCTCACGCCTGATCCGTGGCTCGATGCCGCCGAGCGTTATCCAATCGGCGCGCGCGTCAAGGGCCGCGTGCTGAGCGTGACCGATTACGGCGCGTTCGTGGAACTGGAGCAGGGCATTGAAGGCCTGGTGCACGTGAGCGAGATGTCATGGTCCAAGCGCATGAAGCATCCCTCGAAGCTGGTCAACGTGAGTGATGAGATCGATTGCGTGGTGCTCAATGTGAACCCCACTGAGCGGCGCATCTCTCTTGGGCTGAAACAGCTTGAATCAAATCCTTGGGAACGTCTGCACGAGAAGTATCCCATCAACTCCACCGTGGAAGGCCGGGTGCGCAACCTGACCGACTTCGGCGCCTTCATTGAAATTGAAGATGGAATTGACGGCCTGGTGCACGTGAGCAACCTGAGCTGGACCAAGCGCGTGAAGCATCCTTCAGAGGTTCTGAAGAAGGGCGAGAAAGTTCGCGCTGTGGTTCTGGGCATTGAGCCCGAGCAGCGCCGCCTGTCACTGGGCGTAAAACAGCTTCAGCCGGATGCCTGGGAGACCTTCTTCAGCACGCACCGCGTCGGCGATGTAGTGCATGGCAAGGTGCTGCGCCTGGCGCAGTTTGGATCCTTCGTGGAGATCGCGGAAGGAGTTGAGGGCCTGTGCCACAACTCTGAAGCCACAGATTCCAATGGAACTCCGGTCAAGCTGGAAGCCGGACAGGAGCACGACTTCAAGATCATCAAGATGAACGCGGATGAGAAGAAGGTCGGGTTGAGCCTGCGTGCAGTAGGCGAAGAAGCCAGCCGCGCTGATGTTGAGGCTTACAAGCATCCTGCATCCAGCGCCACCACCACCCTGGGCGACATCATCAACTGGAAGCGCGCAGGGAACGATCAGGACTAACTTCAGCAGCTGGCAAACAGCAATTGGCAATTAGCAAAAGCCGCTCATCATGAGCGGCTTGCTTCTTTCGGACGCCTTCGCATTTCTTTCGGTAAAGTTCAATCGTTTGGAAATAATGCTTTCTCCATGGCTTTGGCATACCACGCAGAAGAATCTCTGTGTTTCAACCGGACTGGTTCATTCGGAAGCAAGTGAGAGTGAGTGTTTAGAGCTTGTGGACGGAGTGGACGAGCACAAACTCCAGGGGCACACCCATCCCTGCGGCAATGTTCAGGAGCTGAGTGCTGATTGCTAAATCCCCACCGCTCCGTAATCTGTGCCGGTATCTGTGTCGTCTTCTTTCTCGTATGCCTTGTAGGGATTGCGAGTGAGGCCCAGACGGCGTTTGCGCAGTTCAAATCCGGCGTATAGGCCTCCGGTGAGTACGGCTGCGGTCAGGGCAGCGATAGCCAGCACACGCTTCGGATTTTCAAGAATCGGTCGCGCTACCCGCGAGGTCGTCACGGCGACTGTTCCGGAGAAGCCCAGCGCTTCACGAAAATCCTTCAATGACTCCGAGCCACCGCGTTCCAGTGCCCGGTAGGAATAAAGCACTCCATAGCTCAGCGGCATGGAAAGATCCTGGCCGCCATTGACTACTACATGATCGAGGCCGCGCTCCTGCTGTAATTTCAGCAGTTCTTTGATCGCGTCCGCCAGCGTCTCTGGCCTGGTCCACATGGAACGGAAGGCAATGCGCCCTGACTTATCAATGAGGAACGCGGGATTGGGCAGCTTGGAGTATTTGCGGTGGATGGAGCCGCGCAGGTCGTCCACGATCACCGGCATCTCCATATCTTCCTGATCGCGCAACAGGCGGGCAGCCCGGGCTTTATCGTCCATGGAGCGGTGCGCGGAAATCTTCTCGCCGGGATGGGCCTCGCGCACATAAATAAAGAGGAAATCGACGTCGTCGCCCCGGAACTCGTCATAGAGTTCATTGATTCCCTCAATCGAACCGGCAGTCATAGGACAGGTGGCAGAGCCGAAAATCAGCAGGACGTTCTTCTTACCCTGATAGTCGCTCAGGCGCAGGGCATCGCCCTCCAGGGTCTTGCCTTTAAAATCAGGGGCATGCTCGCCGGGCTCAGGTCCCGTGAAGGGCGTGCGTCCGGTATCGTGCAGATGCTCCCGGGTGAAATGTTCGTAGTTGTAGTCGCCGAATCCCAGCATGTGGATGCCTCTATAAGAGATTACTCTACTCTAAGCCCTTTCGGTTCGATGCCTGCGATGCTGTCTCCGTTTTCCCGTAGAGGGCGTGCTTTTAAAAAGTGACCTCTACGGTGTATCAGTGTCTACCGATTCGCTTGCGAATCGCAGGCTCAGCCCAGGCCTTTAGTCCTGGGTGAGTGAAGCGAATAAGCAGACGTAATCACCATAGCCATGATCTGTGTTGCAGGCAATAGTCCTATGACAGTCTGGCCTTTGTTCCACTAGGAACTTTGAAATCGTGCTTTTCGCGCAAATTTTGTATCCTCAACTGCCTTAACAGGGCTTCAATTATGGCAATTACAAATTATGGCAATTTTGGCAATTCCGCGAGGCTGCTTTGGTTGCGACTCTGCTGCGTTGTGCCATTTGTTCTACATTTTGAACGAAGTTACAATGATCGATTGCGTATGAGCAAGAATTTTGCCTGTACGTAAGTGCATCACTTTTCGTAACTACTTTATAGCGCATAAGGCGGAGGTTTGGGATGGCATTGAAAGCGGGAGATACCGCTCCGGACTTTGAACTGCCTGCCTGTACAGGCAAAC
This sequence comes from Candidatus Angelobacter sp. Gp1-AA117, assembly GCA_003223515.1. GTDB lineage: Bacteria > Acidobacteriota > Terriglobia > Terriglobales > Acidobacteriaceae > Angelobacter. The sequence continues at coordinate 54,591 of QHVI01000019.1, read as the reverse complement.
AGAGGCATAAATTCAAGCTCAGCGACTACCGGGGCAAACAGAACGTGGTTCTGGCGTTTTATCCTCTGGACTGGAGCCCAACATGAAGCAACGAGATGTCGGCATACGGCAGGGACCTGCCTGAATTTGCCGAGACGAATGCCCAGGTCGTGGGCATCAGTACAGATTCAATTTACAGCCATATCGCATGGCAGGAGAAGGGGATCGGCTGGCAGGAATACCCTCTGGCCAGCGATTATTGGCCTCATGGCGGCATTGCTGAGAAGTACGGTATTCTCCGCCTGGGGGAGCCTCTGCCGGGAATCAACGATCGGGCCGTCTTTGTGGTGGATAAAAACGGCAAGATCGTCTTTTCCAAGGTCTATGAATTGGGCCAGGAGCCGGACAACGAGGAATACTTGAAAGTCCTGAGAGAGATGCGTGAGTAAGCACATCTGGTTTCAAATTCTAAGGGGGAGTAGCTTCTGCTGCTCCCCTTTAATCTTTCGAGATAGCTGTGTTTAGCTCGGCTTTTTGTGTACCTTCGCAGCGGTCCGCTTGACTGTGGCCGGAGTGGCCGCCCCAGCCTGCTTCTGCATGTTTTCAATGTATTGAGAGAGCTTATCGCGGTCCACCACTTCGACAAACGGAGTGGAAGAGGCGCCTTCGCCGATGACAAAGATCGTAGGCGTGTGCTCCAGATTGATGCGCTGCCCCAGGTCATAGTCGGCCTGGACTTTGGCTTTAAGCTTTCCTTCGGGGTCGATATTGAAGGGCAGAGGCACCTTGTTATCGTCGGCAAATTTCTGCACGAACTGCCGCAGGTTATCGCGGGTGACGTTGGGCTGGTTCTGGTACATGAAGGCCCTGAAATCATTCCCGGTTTGCTGTGACCTGGTATCAAAGTAGCGGGCATATACTGCGGCGTCAAAAGACCAGTTGTGCTTCGGCAGCGGGAAATCATGCAGCACCACCGGGACTTTGTGGGCCTTGGCGGCTTCCCAGACAATGGGATAGCTGCGGGCGCAATCCGGACATTCCAGGTCTTCAAACATGACGACGGCGACTTTGGCCCCTGGAGGAGGCTTCAGCAACGAGGCATCTGCGCCAAAACAGAGACTGGCCAGAGAGAGCGCGGCCAGCAGAACGAGAACTGATCTAATCAAAAGTTTCATATTCAATCCAAAGCATACCTGATTTGATGATTTGCAGGTATGGGAGCTTCTTAAGATTTTAACGCAAGAAGGCGGTACTTAGTTGCGCGTAATCATTACCTTAAGATTGGGATTGCTGCCCAGGCCGCAAGTCTATTTCGGCAACCGGGCAGGATTTTCGCTGCTGGTCAGGGTCTCATCTGAGGCTGCATTGTCGTCATTGACCGAGCCGACAAATTCATTCACGAAAGACTTGCCATCTGCCGGAGACGCGGTCAGAGGAGCTTTATCCCTGGTGGCCTTCTGATACCGGCTCTGCGCCGTGCTGCGAAGCTGGTAGTCTTCGGCAACAGCCTGTTTTTTCTCAGGAACTAAAGCAGGGGCTTGCAGGGTAGAGGACGAAACGTGCAGGCTGCACGCGAGACACAGAACTGGCAGGATAAGAGCGAGGCGACGCACATAGGAATTATATTCAGCCCAGGTGCGTATAACGCGCCAAATTTTGCCTTAGTTCTTTCGGATCAGTTACCACTGAGTAAACTCTTGCCCGACCAGTTGCAGGCCCCGTTATTTGTTCCACACCGCTGAATAATTAAAGTTTTTGAATTTCAAAGCGCCTCCAAGAGGATGAATCAGGACAGTTACTTCCGGCATATGGACGGTGACATGATGGCGTGACACACTTGCGGTTGTAAACGGCGGAAGAATTGCTTTCCAGGGGTGTGGGGCGGTCGGGAAGGGAATAGGTTGGGCGCCTGTTCCGTTCGAGCCAATCCGGCCTCCCCCCAAAGGCAATCTCGCTCCATCATGGATGCTTTTATGTCCGCCCCTGCCGAGTTTCCCTCAAATTGAATGTGGCAGCGCCAGAGGGAAGCCGGTACCCGGGCTGTACAGGGGTGGAAATTCTGGCAATGGTATGTAAGAACTTCCTGTCAGAGTTGCCCGGAAAGCCCAAATGGATTGGCCACATTGCCGCTAAAGAATTTTTAAATGTGCCGATAAGTACATAGAAGGGATCAGGCAATGGGCACATATCGCATACATCGAATATCTCAGGACACCACCAGCGGATTTCCTTCCCACACCGGCCCTGGCACTGAACTGCTGCTCGCCCAGCTCTATGCCTGCGAAGAGCAGTTGCATGCTTGGCTGGACCGTTCAGAAGAGAATGCCGCCTTTTTCACTGCAGACCCCGTAGCGGCAATGCGGGCAGCCAATATCGGCATGGATGAAGAAGCTCTGCAGGAACTCGCATCCGTTCTGGCCGGCATTCAGCGCAAGCTGGTGTGAGAATTAACTCACTGATTGCTGATTTGCAGCGATGGTAATTACTTTGTGACCGTCTCTATGGAACTTCCGATAGATGTTCCAAGGCCGATCTGTACCAGGTCGTCCTGATTGCGGGAGGTGCATTCGCACTGGGCGCCGCCAACTGTAGCGTGCGATTCTCCGGTCTGCGGCGCGCGCCAGAAATCCATGAGCGAAGTCTGGTGAACGCATGAGACCGTACACACAGGCGCACAGGCCTTTTGCGTGAGGAATTCGCGCTGGATGTCAGCTTTCGTATATTCGAGGAGAGGTATGCCGGGAAATCCGCGCTGCTGAGAACAGTAATGTACTAACCCGTGCTCGCAGATGTAGAGGAAGCGCGCACCCGCGCGGCAACGCCAGTGATTCGGTTTGCCCTGGGCAATATTGTTCTGGAAACCATTCAGACGGGCATAGCTGCGCTTAACCAGCTTGCTGGTCTGCTGGAAGACTGCCTGGGCATCCTCTGCCAGAGGCTTCAACTGGCCGGCGCTATCGTGAATGATTCCTACGGTTGAGCTGAATCCCATCTCCAAGGCGCGTTTGGCCACGGTAAGCGCATCCCATTGATTCTTTACGCCGGCGCCGATCACTGAGTTGATATTTACGTGGAAATCGGCATGCTCCTTCAGCCACTGCAGCTTTCTGTCAAGCACCTTGAGTGACTTCACCGAGACATCGTCGGGCTGCACATTGTCGATAGAGATCTGCAGGTGGTCAAGGCCGGTGCGGTTCAGCCGCTGAATGCGCTCAGGAACCAGCAGGTAACCATTGGTAATTAGACCGCAGATGATTCCATGGGAGCGGATGCGGCGGATCACATCGTCAAGTTCCGGGTGCAGCAGAGGTTCGCCTCCACTGATCACGACAACCGTGGTGCCCAGTTCCGCCAGCTTATCGATACGGCGGTATAGCTCTTCCAGAGGCACGGGATCGGAGAAATCATCGAACTCACTGCAGTAAGTACAGGAGAGGTTGCAGCGGCGCATGGGAATGAGCTGCGCCTGAACAGGATGATCCGTAGAGAGCAGCCCTTTGGCTACCATGAGCAGTTCGCGGGATTTGCGATGTGCAGCTTTGAGCTGCCGTCTGAGTCTGGTTCGAACCGATGCCATGTAGTAATTAGTTATTAGAACATACACAGCCGCTTAACGCATAACTTATTCATTAAGAAGGGCTTTTTAGCAGCCGAATGGTAAATCTTGACTCCTCAACCTTCAATTAGAACGGCACCGCCGAGCGGATCAGAATTCCCAGAACATACACGCAAATCACCGCTGCCAACGCCGCGCCCATACTGATTTTTTTCGCCGAGGAGCGCATGAATCCAATCGCCAGCAAGATCACGGACCAGATAGTGAATATGTCAATGAATGACAGGAATGTATACAACAGCTTGTTCGTGGTCCAGCGGTCAAAGAATGCGCCAATATTGGTGGTGACGGGATTTTCCATATTAAATCCGCCAGGATCCACGCCTTTGTACAAGACAACGATGGCCAGCAGCGCCCACAAGATCTTCGGCAGCATGGCGTAAAAATAGATCGTCAGCGCATTTTTGTAAGGAACGCCTGCTTCCAGACCGAAGTTGAAGGCCACCATAAATAAGGCCGCCGCTATCGCGCCAATGATGAGGTAGTTGATCCACGAATAATAGAGTACCGACCGGCGCTGCCGCTCAAGACTCTTTTGCTGCTGTTCCGGCGGGATACGTTGCATCGCGTCCTGGATGAACTGGGGCATGTGTTCCATATTCTGGGTCATGATGGATTCAATGCCGACCTTCTTGTCCACGGTATAGAAATAACCAAAGCTGAAAATCCAAGCCAGCACGAATGGCAGCAGGAAACCCGCCCAGCTTGGCCTGCGGCATATATCGGTGAAGGTCTTCGACGGAGCAATGAAGGTGTTGATAACACGGGCAGGTTCAGATAAGCGCGGTGCTGTTTCAGCAGGCATCGGCGGTATGGCAGTGCTCATAATATTCCTTGATAAAAATGTGGATTCTGTGTGAGCGATTGTAGCCGCAGTGATGAGCACCTGCCAGCTAAATCTGGCGAAAATGCTGCCACCCGGCAGGCCGCAGCACCCGGCGCTGGCCGGACTCGCCAAAAATGTGGATGAGCCCACCCCCTGATCGCGCAGAATGAATTTCTCCAATCAGCGTGATCGGCGCACCCGCGATTTTAGGCGGCAGTTTGGCCAATGCGGGAGCGGTAAACAGCAATTCGTAATCCTCGCCTCCGTGCAACGCCAGTTGCAGGTCCGCTCCCCGGGACATAGGAATATTCGCTTCATAGATGGCCGCCGACACCTTGCTTTCCTCGCAAATATGGCCCAGATCGACTGACACGCCATCGCTCAGGTCGATCATGGCGCTGGGGATTTTCTTTTCCCGCAGCCAGCGCGCAGCCTGCAAGCGGGGTAAGGGATAAAAATGCCGGCTGCTCCTCGCGGCCGTCACCTTCTTGCCTGCATAAAGTTGTTTCAGGACGGCGGCCGAGCCACCCAGTTCGCCCGTGACATAAATGCGGTCTCCGGGACGCGCTCCACTTCGCAGGACAGCCGCTCCGGCAGGCGTATATCCCAACACCAGGATGTCGGCGACGATCTTGTCTGCCGTTGAGGTATCTCCTCCGGCCAGAGGCACCTTGAATTTCGTGGCAAGCCGCAGCAGCCCTCGCATGAATTCATCCACCCAGGCCTGTGGCAGTTTTGCAGGCAAACCCAGAGAGAGAAAACAGGCCAGAGGTTCGCCTGCCATGGCGGCAATATCGCTCAGCCCGCGCACAAGGCAGCGGTGGCCGATGCTGCGGGCAGGGTGCCACCTGCGGCGAAAGTGTACATCCTCAATACATAAATCTGTAGTGACCAGTAATTCTGAGCCGCGCGGCGGACTGATGATCGCGCAATCGTTCCCAATGCCGCGCAGCAGGGCTGTGCTTCTGCCCGTTTCGGCCATGTGCCGGATTCTCGCGATGAGTTTTCTTTCCGCTAGCACCATCAACGTAAACTATACCGAATAAATGACTTACGGAGAGATTGTGAAGGATACTGATCCGGAAGGTCATGCCTCGGTTGCCGCCAGACCGAAACCTTAGTTATCGGCTATGTACCCCTTGAACATTGACAGGGAGAGAAGCCGCCTGTTAACTTTTATTTCGCCATTTCCTTTAACCTCTGACCGTACTTGTACATAGCCCCCATTGACCCGGCAGAGGAACTTGAGTTGCAGTAAACCGGGCCCAAATGACAAACGGCCCCGGAAATAAGAACCGCCAATGTTGAGCAGACGACGGAGACCAAAATTTCCAGGCGGAGAGTATTTCATTGCGTAAACGTTATTACATCATGCTGGTTGCCCGGAACTCCGAAGGGGAGCTCCTCAAGATTCCGATTCCACTGCATTATCTGTACGTATTCATTGCCGGAGCGCTGATCGGCATGCTCACGATTACCGGTATGGCCGGTTCTTATACACGCATGCTGCTCAAAACGCAGCGGTTCAACCAACTGCGCACCGAAAAAGAAGCCCTGAACAAGCGTTACACCCAGCTTGAGCAGATCGCGCAGGCCAACCAGTTGCAGGCGGAATCCCTGAGTTCACTGGCCAGTGAGGTTTCCACCCTCTACGGCCTGAAACCTGATCCGGCGTTTGAAAAAGAAGATCCCGCCCAGGCCAGCAGGCAGTTTTCCGAATTGAAGACCACCGCCATGAACGGAACCGCCTCCATAGGTATTGGCGGCGGGCTGCGCAATGCCACCATTCTGGACTGGACGCGCATGGCGGCGGCGCCCACATTGTGGCCGGTGGATGGTCATATCAGCGGCTCCTTCGGCGAACGTATTGACCCGTTCAACGGTGAAGGCGCATTCCATCGCGGCGTGGATATCTCCGCCGAGTACGGCACCCGGGTGATTGCTCCTGCTGACGGCACGGTGATGATTGCCGACTTTATGAACGGCTATGGCCGGACTATCGTGGTGGATCACGGCGGCGATATGACCACTCTTTACGGCCACCTTTCTGGTTTTACCGTAACTGAAGGACAGAGAGTTCACCGTGGCGACACGCTGGGCTATGTGGGTCTGAGTGGCCGCAGCACCGGACCACATCTGCACTATGAAGTTCGTGTGAGGAATACACCGGTAAACCCCAATAAGTTCCTGCGCACCACCTTCGCTCAACAGTTCGGCTCGGCTACCGGGGCGATGTAAGTTTCTTGTTGGATCGTATGAAGCGCAGCCTCCCGGCTGCGCTTATTTCTTGGCTGCGATTCGCGTTATTCGCGGCTGGTTTTCATTTTCCGGCTGAAATATTTCCCTGCGAGACCTTTTGAATGAATCCTTCGGGAATGGTCGCGGTGATGAGCGCGCTTTTTCCGCTTTCCTCTACCTTGATGCTGTTGATCATGGCTTTTACGTCGGGATCGGTGCCTTTCGTTCCAAACGATTTTCCTACACTCTTGTAGAGGGCCAGGAAGCCGTTGGCTCTTTCCACCAGATCCTGTGCAGAGGCCTCAGATTCGGTGAAGATCTGTCCCTTGAAATGAATCGATCCACTGTAGCGCAAGGATGCCACGGTGGTGGCGTTGTCGAGAAAATCAAGGCCCCAGCCGCCGAGCAATTGTGAGTTGCTGGACTGCGCAGGCACGCGGTAAATCGCCCAGGCCAGGCTCCCGAAGGGGACATCACGATAATGAGTTTCGAATAAATACGGGCCGCGCCCCGCCAGGGATGAATTGCGGAACTTATCAATGATGCTGTGTATCTGATCGGCAGGCCCTACATTCGTTACCGCGACCGTGGTTGGGCTCAGAATCGTCACGCGAACCGTGCGCCCCTCGTGCGGAATGGAATAGATGACTTTGTCCGCGTAGCGCTCCGTACCGGTCGAGAGCTTCTTCAGATAGTTCGTAAGACGCGCGCTGTCGAACTGTCCGGTGAAAATCGCCGATGACTCGCTGTTCGCGCCGGGATTGCGCTGGGAGACGGCGACATTATCCAGGTCGCGCCCCCATTCGATTCCGGTCTGCCGCACAAAATCCTGGTATTCCGGATCGTCCGGATCAGATTTGTTCAGGTTCACGAAATGCAGCGGTTTTATGTTGGCGTAAACCAGCAGGTCGCCTTCAGGAAGTAGGGCGACGGTCTCAGGCTTGCCGCCGCCCATCTGCCTGTACAACACAAAGGCGCCGGCAACCAGAGCCACCAGCACCAACAGGGCAATCAGAGCTTTACGGTTCATCGATGCGATAAGTATAGATGAACTGCCCGCGTCCTCTTATGACCGGCGGCGGGCGGGAGCACTGTCATGAATAACAGTTCCCCTGCAATTTCTCAGGGGCCAATCTTAATGGTGCCTGGTGTGGGTCGATTCGGCCAAGATGATACTATTTTACTATATATAAATTCTATTATTTGATAATATACAAAATCAATGATTTACTTGGCGCATGACTGATCTTGGAAGGTTCAAAGCGGAATTCTTCAAAGCTCTCGCTCATCCCTTGCGAATTGCCGTCTTAGACGCGCTTCGCAAAGGGGAACTGGGAGTGAATGAGCTTTGTAATCACCTCAAGGTTGAGCAGAGCACGCTTTCGCAGCAGCTTTCCGTGTTGCGCTCTCGCAATATCGTGGCGGGACGTAAAGAAGGGTTAAACGTGTACTACTCTGTCCGTGACGCAACAGTTTTCAGGCTGCTCGATGTTGCAAAAGAGATCTTCAATAATCATCTGATTGATGTCAAAGACCTGCTGTCGCAAATGGAAAGTCCTTTAGGGGGAGGCAGCTAGGGATGTTCTGTCCAGGCTATTGGATTGCTGCATAAAAAAGAGAAGGAAATCGCACAGCATGACATCTGATAAAGCTAAGCTGCCGCCCAAAGTTCGTTTGAACACCTCTTCTTGCCTTGCGATTTTGTGGCCAGGGCAATACCTTCCCGGGAGTCCTCGTTGATCGGGCTTCTACTTATACTCTTCCTGTCGAGTTTGCTTTTTTTAGCGGTCTTCGCGGGTTTAGCCGGCCAGGGAAGGTGGACTCGAGCATTTGTCCCGGGATTTCTGATTTGCTCGTTGTTGTTGGGCCTGGGTATTGCTGGAAGCTGTTTTCTGAACGGCAGGACCATCAATCTCGATTACTCCGGCCATCTCCCCTTCGCTCTAGGCCTTTCGATGGACAGACTGAGCGGCTTCTTCCTCTTGCTGATCTGCGGGTTAGGAATACCTGTGGCGTTGTTTTCCGCGAGCTACGCTGAACACTATACCCGCGCGAATTGGAAATGGTACTGGAGCTTAGTGGCGCTTTTCATCCTGTCCATGGTCCTGGTGGTTGTAGCCTCTACTATCTTTGCGTTCATGGTGGGCTGGGAATTGATGACGCTTTTATCTGCAGGTCTCATTCTGATCGAAGGCGATGGCGAAGACCGGAGACGCAGCCTGTTCCTTTACCTCGTGATGATGCATGCTGGCGCTGCGGCTGTTTTTGCTTCATTCCTGCTGTTTGTGCCCTATGCACCTGCGTTGACTCTGGCCGCTATGCGTGCGGCCGCTGGCAGTCTTCCAGCACACTTGCGGGTTGTCATCTTCCTTCTCTCGTTTGCCGGGTTCGGCATGAAGGCGGGCCTTGTCCCGCTGCATTTCTGGCTGCCTAAAGCCCATGGCATAGCTCCAAGCCCTGTGTCGGCACTGATGTCGGCCGTGATGCTGAAAATAGCGATTTATGGGTTCATCCGCCTGACATTCGATATCCTGGGAACACCTCAAATCTGGTGGGGATATCTGATCGTTGTTGTGGGCATCGTAACTGCCGTATTGGGCATTTTATATGCGCTGGCCGAACACACCCTCAAACGGTTGCTCGCCTATAGTAGCGTTGAAAATATCGGACTCATCTTTGTAGCTCTGGGACTGGCACTGATCTTTGAAGCGCGTGGCTTGCCCATCCTGGCTGCCCTCTCGCTTACGGCCGCTCTCTTCCACACGCTCAATCATGCGCTTTTCAAAGGATTGCTGTTTCTTGGGGCCGGAGCAGTTAAGCATACTACGGGCACGCTCGACATAGAGGAACTTGGGGGGCTGTTGCCGCGTCTTCCAGGCATAGGGATAAGTTTTCTCATCGGCTGTGCGGCTATCGCTGGGTTGCCCTTGCTGAATGGTTTTGTCAGCGAGTGGCTGATCTTCAAATCCTTGCTCCACGGCTCTGTTTTGGAACCTGATCCAGCGGTTCCCTTGCTCATTGGCGCGGTGGCCCTGACCAGCGCTCTGGCTTGCGCCTGCTTTGTCAAGCTGTATGGAATTACATTTTTGGGCAGACCCCGGAGCGATGCAGCGAAGTACGTGGTCGCCGCGCCTGAAAACATGAATTTAGCGCTTGTGATGATAGCCGCGGCTTGCATTCTTTTTGGGGTGCATCCCGGAGTCGCTCTTCATCCGCTTTCTGTTTTGGCCGGAACGATGATCCCAAACCCGACGTCCCCTCCGGAAATCGCGTCCATATCCCGCATGATGCCTTTGGTAGCTGCGGCTATTGCGTTGCTGGTAATCGTGGTGCTGCTCTTGAGAAAACCGGCAAGCCGCTCTGTGAATACCTGGGCGTGTGGTCTGCCCGGTCTGACCGGGCGCATGCAGTATACCGCCACCTCCTTCTCCAAACCTCTGCGGTCTGTATTTGCGGCTGTTTACCGGCCGGAGCGAAAGATGGATCTCGAGCCACCGGACGAGCCTTATTTTCCCGTGAATATCAGCTATCGCTCAGTCCGTACTACTTCTTTTGAAAAAACGCTCTACCGCCCAATAGTGGATGGTGTCGTGGCGGTGGCTCGTCAGCTTCGGCGACTGCACACCGGCAACATTCAAACTTACTTGCTGTACATATTCCTGGTGATTCTGTCGCTGCTTGTCGTGCTGAGGTTTGCATGATGGGCTTCGTCATCAACATCGTGCAGATGCTGCTCCTTGTTCTTGCGGCGCCTCTATTGCGTGGCATTATCAGCAAGCTGAAAGCCTGGATTCAGAAACGCCAGGGTGCAAGTGTCTGGCGACCCTATGCGAACCTGTGGAAGCTTTTCCACAAAGAAGAACTGGTTCCCAACACAGCTACCTTGATCTTCCGCTCGGCGCCTGTCGTTGCGTTCGCCGCGACTGTAGTGGCTGCGGCCTTTTTGCCGGTGTTGCACCCGGCCGCGTTCCTCACACTTGACGGCGATATTTTCCTGTTTGTCTATCTGCTGGCTATAGGCCGGTTTGCGATGTCCCTTGGGGCATTGGATGGCGGAAGTTCCTTTGGTGGGATGGGTTCGAGCCGGGAAGCGTTAGTGGCGGCATTGGCAGAAGCGCCATTGTTCCTGGTGCTCACTGCGCTCGCGATTCTTGCCAGGACTGGAAGCCTGAGTGAAATCGCCGCTTGGACAATTCGTCAAAACTTCTTTGACGTCTCTACAGTGCACCTTCTGGCATTGGCCGCTCTCGCAATCGTTGCCGTTGCGGAAACCGGACGCATCCCAGTGGACAACCCAACAACGCACCTGGAGTTGACCATGATTCATGAAGCGATGGTGCTGGAGTACTCAGGACCCAGTCTCGCGTTGATCGAGTGGTCTCAGGCCATCAAACTGAATTTGCTGGCTACGCTCATGATCGGTCTTTTTGCCCCGTGGGGGATGTCTCTGACGGTCACTCCGCTGGGCCTCGCCGCTGCCCTGGGTACTTACGCTCTGAAGCTCGCCTGTCTTGTAATTGGCCTGGCCGTCGTCGAGAGCAGCGTCGCGAAATTACGGATGTATGCCGTACCTGATTTTCTTCGCGTTGCCTCGGCGTTGGCGATTTTGGCCGTAATCTTTACCGCGATAACCAAGAGGTAAAAAGCATGGGACTTTTTGAACTGGCTGCAGCCAAGATGTTGAGTTCAGCCGCGATGTTGTTGTTCGGCACGGTCCTTCTCATGGCCACAGCCAAGAGGATTTCTACGTGCGTCTATCTGTTCGCCTGCCAGTCAGCGATTCTCACTGCGGAGGTGGTTGCGGCTGGCTACGTGCAGCACATGCGAGAGGCATACATCATTGCTGGAATGGTGTTGTTGGTCAAGGTTTTTGCCATTCCTTTTGCGCTTCTCTGGCTGATGAAGAAACTTCGCACTGCGCATGATGTTGGCGCATCACTGAGCCCGGGTTATTCGGTATTTGTAATGTCAGGCTTGATTATTCTTTCCTTCGCCGCAGTGCGCCTCTATCTCATCGAGCTGCACGCTACAGAAGTCATCCTGGCAGCGGCGGTTGCCCTCATCCTCAACGGTGCGTTCCTGATGGTGACCCGGTCGAAAGCTTTGATGCTGATGATGGGGCTTCTGGTTCTTGAAAATGGGATTTTCCTGGCGGCCCTGGTCACCACTTTTGGCATGCCTTTGATCATTGAAATCGGAATTGTCTTTGATTTACTGATCGGCTTGTTCCTGATGGGCATCTTTGTATTTCGAATCCGCGACACCTTTGATCATTTGGATGTTTCCAGGCTGCGGGGGCTAAGGGGCTGAGTCATGTTACTTGCGTCGATCCTGTTCATGCCGGCCGCTGCTGCAGGACTTGTCCTGATGTTCAAATCGCGGCGAGCCGCTACCTCATTTGCCCTTGGGGCTGGCATTCTGGAAGTTCTTGCTCTGGCTCTTGCAGTCTGGCGAATCTCCAGGACAAGCAGTCTGGAATTGGGCAAATATCTTCGCGCAGACTCTTTAACGGCATTTTTTCTTGTCAATCTTGGCGCAGTATTTTTCCTGGTTTTGCTCTACTCAACCAGCTACATTCGCCACATTCCGGCGGGAAGATTTTCCTCGCCGCGCTGGTTCTATTCCTTATTGTTTTTGTTCTTATTCAGCATTATTGCCGTTTACCTTGCCGGCAATCTTGGCTTTCTTTGGATCATGATGGAAGCGACTACATTGGCCTCGGCTCTCTTAGTCGGGTTCTACAACACTGAAGGAGCGGTTGAGGCCGGCTGGAAGTACCTGATCGTGTGCACTGTCGGCCTGGCATTTGCCCTCTTTGGAACCATTGTCTTCTATGTTGCTGCTGTCCATGCCGGCTTACAGCCGGAAATGGCGTTGCAGTGGTACGCGCTGGCGCACGCCGGGAAAATGCTTGCGAACTCCCCCGCTCTTCTCAAACTAGGATTTATTTTTCTGCTGGTGGGCTATGGCACTAAGATAGGACTCGTTCCCATGCACAGTTGGTTGCCGGATGCCCATGCCGAGGCTCCCTCGCCTGTTAGCGCTATGCTCTCCGCTGCGCTCCTGAATTGTGCAGTCTACGCGTTAATCCGGTATGACGCGATCACCTCCAACGCGATTGGCGCTACTTTCAGTCACCGCCTTTTCATCTTCTTTGGCGCGGCTTCCGTGTTTGTAGCCGGACTTCTGATGATCGTGCAAAAAGATTTGAAGCGGCTCCTTGCGTATAGCAGCGTCGAGCACATGGGCATCATTGCTACAGGCCTGGGGCTCGGCGGCTTTTTCGGAATTTATGGCGCTCTCCTTCACACTTTTACTCATTCCATGGCGAAATCACTTCTGTTCTTCGGCGCGGGCCAGGTACGGGAGATGGTAGGCACATCGAAAATCTCCATGCTCAAGGGGCTTGCACGCCAGCTCCCCTGGACCAGTGCTGCGCTGGTGGTGGGACTGATCGCGATTGTTGGTCTGCCTCCCTTCGGACTATTCGTTAGCGAGTTCTCAATCCTGCGAGAGGCCTTTAGCCAAAGACACTGGCTTGCAGCCCTTGTGCTCTTAACAACTCTGTCCATTGTGTTCGCGGCGATGACCTTTCACTTCCTGAAGGTACTCCCTGGATCTTCCCAGATGGCGGAAAGCAAGACCGCTGTGAGTGACAGAAAAGGTCCGGAATTCGTCGCCATGGGAATCTGTGTTGCTGTGCTGATCACGCTCGGCCTCAGCATTCCAGCGCCTTTGAATTACCTGCTGAAGGCAGCTGTGGCGGTGCTGCAATGAAAGGCAACGCAGCAAATCAATGGGGTCCGGAGAGTGGCAGGAACGAAGCTTTGCCTCTCGATGCCGATAGGCGGTTCACAGGCCGCCTGGTCTCTATTTTTGGTGACAACACTGGCGGCACAACCATCTTGCATTATCTGGTGGATTTGCCAGGGGCCGGTTATGGGGATTTTGAATACGTTGTGGCGGGTCCGGTTCGCTCTATGACCCCAGTAGCGCCGGCAGCCTCATGGCATGAGCGGGAAGTCCACGAGCAGTACGGAGTTGAATTTATTGGCCATCCACATCTCCGGCCACTGATGCGCCATAGCAGGTTTGACTCAGGGCTACCCTCAAACGGAAGTACCCAGGAAATGGAAGAATCCCAGTTTCTGAGAGTTCAAGGCGAGGGAGTTTGTGAAATCCCGGTGGGTCCGGTGCATGCTGGGATCATCGAGCCAGGTCATTTTCGTTTTAGCGTGGTCGGCGATACTGTCCTGCACCTTCAGCTTCGGCTTTTCTATACGCATAAGGGCACAGAGAAACTCTTTGAGGGCAGAGTCGCCACGGATGCTGTTCCGATTGCTGAATCTGTCTCTGGCGATAACTGCTTTGCCCATGCGGTTGCCTATTGCCAGGCCGTCGAAGGAGTGCATCAGGCAATCGTTCCGCCCAAAGCCAATGCCATACGGCTCATCGGACTCGAGCTCGAAAGATTGCTGGCCCACATTGGCGATCTCGGAGCGCTCTGCGGCGACGTCGGCTTCGCGGTTCCCGCCGCCTATTGTGCCCGGATCAAGGAAGACCTGCTTCAGGCTTCAGCAAAGATTGTGGGTACCAGGTACTGGCGCGGTGTAGCAGTTCCTGGCGGCGTGCGGCACGAGATTGGCAGCGCCGATGGCCGGGAACTCAAAGAATCGATTCGCATCGCTGTAGAAGACTTTGTTGGCATCGCAGAGCAAGCCTTGCGTACGCCTTCGCTGGAAGACCGTTTCGAGGGAGCTGGCATTCTTGCCCCCAATCGAGCTGCCGATCTGGCCGTGGTCGGTCCAGTCGCGAGAGCTTGTGGAATAGCTCTTGACGTCAGGCGGGACCACCCTTACGGCGCTTACAAGAATTTAAACTTTGATGTTCCAACCTGGCATTATGGCGATGTCATGGCGCGTGCCCGCATCCGGATGATGGAAGTCCATGCGTCCGCCCGGCTGCTTCTGGATTATCTCGAAGCCCTGCCCGCAGGCCCCATCTGGCTTCCGCTGCCGGCAATCTCAACCGGCAGGGCCTTTGCCGCAGTTGAAGCGCCACGCGGCGAGTTGGTCTATTGGCTGCGAGTCGAAGAAGGCAAGATCGCCCGGTGTCACGTCCGGTCGCCATCGTTTCAGAACTGGCCGGCGCTTCCGTTTGCGGTCACAGGAAACATCATCGCCGATTTTCCTTTGATTAATAAGAGTTTCAATCTTTCTTATTCCGGGTGTGACCGATGATTACTGATGTGATGTTTCATAGTTTGCGGAGCCGTTCTCAGTTGATTCCCGTCGAAGATCTGATTCGCGATTGTGCCGGAAGCCGAATGCCGGAAATTATACCGGAATTGTTGACTGCCCCGATCGCGGCCGCCGCCGCAGAAGTCTGTCCCACGCGTGCCATCACCACTGACACACCTGTTGAAGGCGGCTGTGCTTTGCGTTTAGATTACGGAAAGTGTATTGGCTGCGGACGATGTGTCGAAGTCGGAGACGGGGCCATCCGTCCAGCGAAACGGTTTTCACATTCTGGTGTTTCGCGAAGCGAACTGGTCCAGACTTGGCAAACTGGTTCAGGAGTTGAGGCACAGGCCGGAGAAATGCACACCTCTGCTCGGGACCGCGTGTACGCTTTGCTGGGAAGGGCCTTGAATATCCGCCAACTCGATCCCGGCTCTTGCAATGGATGCGAGGCGGAGATAACGGCCCTCACCAATCCATATTACGACCTGGAGCGTTTTGGAATTCATTTTGTAGCATCGCCAAAGCATGCTGACATGTTGCTCATTACCGGTCCCGTGACCCGCAACATGGCCACGGCAGTGCAGAAAACCTATGAGGCGGTGCCATTACCCAAATTAGTGGTAGCTGTAGGAGCGTGCGGTTGTAGCGGTGGGATCTTTGACCGGCGCAATTGCCCGGTGGGAACTCTTGTCAACTTGAACGAGGAGATCATCGGCCCCGTTGACTCGCTTCTTCCCGTCCATGGTTATATTCCCGGATGTCCGCCAACCCCCGCCATGCTGGTCTCAGGGATCCTTGAAGTATTGAACCGGTATACCGGACGAAAATGAACTGCAATTATGCTTTGCTGGCTCGATCTTCGTGGCTCCTCCTGCTCTGCCGGGTGGCTTTACTTATGTAGCATTCAATAGGCCGCGGCAGCATGGATGAGCTGGCTTATATAATCCTGCCAGGCCCATGTCCTCCCGTAAAGTAGTCGTAGACATTGAAACCATCCCGTGTGCGGATGCCCAGCGCCTATTTATTCCCCCGCCGCGACCTGCCGCTCCTGTCAGCTTCTGGCGCCGGCTTTTCCAGCGCGAGGCTTCCACCGAAGAACCGTACCTGCAGACCTCGTTGAATTGGACCCTGGGACGCATCGTCTGCATCTGCCTCCTGATAGAGAATGAGAGCCATCCGAGAGAAGAGAAGTCGTTCGTGGCTTGGATCGGTGCGGAAGATTCGCTGGAGACGAGTCTGGCCAAAGAAGCCGAAGTACTGAGATCGTTCTGGCAATTCTTGTCGCCGGACGACTACTTCATAGGGCACAACATTTTAGGTTTTGATCTGCCTTTCTTATGGAACCGCTCCGTTATTTGTAATGTGTGTCCCTCGCGTCCGCTGCATCTCCAGCGCGAATCCACCAGATTTACCTTCGATACCATGCAGGTATGGGCCCACTGGTCCCCTCCCGGCAATCGTCAATTCGTGAAACTTGGAAACCTGACGCAGATCATGGGGTTGGGAGCCAAGACCGGCGCGGGAAATCAAGTCTATGAATTATGGCGTGCAGGACGGTTTGACGACATCCGCGAGTATTGCCTGAATGATGTGAGGCTCGAATACGACCTTTACCGGCGGCTCACATTCAATGGCAATGCCCCCAACCTGTCATGGAACCCGTGTGAATTGTGAACGTCAACAAGCGCAGAATGGCAAGAACACTATCCGACGCGCGACTGTGAGAAGACACGGTGGAGCGCTGCTGCCAGTTCGTCTACATTGTCGGGCTTGAAGACAAGCTCGCGCACTCCCAATTGCTGGGCCCGCTCCTGGTCTTCAGGACGTATGTAGCCTGAAATCATTATCACGGGGATCTCCGGCCGGATCGCGATGATCTGGGCTGCCAGATCTGAGCCGGACATTCCTGGCATGGAAAGATCGGTAATCACCGCATCAAACTGTTGTGGCTGCTGCCGAAAAATTTTCAGCGCTTCAAGTGGATTGCTGTAGCCCGTTACCTCATAGCCAAGCCGCTGCAAAGACCTCTTCATTAGCAGCACCAGAGTCGCCTCATCATCGACATAAAGCAGCCGTTCGCCGCTTCCTCTGGGTACAACAGCAGCCGTTTTCATCGCCTCCTGCCGAACCTCGGTTGAGACCGGGAAATACAGGTTCAATACCGTACCTTTGCCCGGTTCACTATAGGCAGAGACGTATCCTCCATGGTCTTTCATGATCCCATGGACTACAGCCAGGCCGAGTCCTGTGCCCTGTCCAACCGGTTGCGTGGTGAAAAACGGTTCAAAGATGCGTTCCAGCGTTGCCGAATCCATGCCACACCCGGTATCCCTGGCAGAAAGCCGCACATAAACTCCAGGCTTAAGTTTGTCCACCATTCCGGCATGCTCTGAATGGATTTTCTGAGTCATGGCCCTGAACTCGACGACTCCCGGTTTTTCACCGATAGCACGGGCGGCATTCGTGCCCAGGTTCATGATGATCTGATGGATTTGGGTTGAATTGGCAGAGATGGGAAGCAGGCCATCAGCAAAATCCTTGCGGATTTCGACTCTTGCTGGAAGAGTGGCGCGGAGCAGGGCCAATCCTTCTTCCAATACCGGACGAATATCGATGGTTTTGCGGCTGGCTTCCTGGCGTCTGCTGAAGGTCAGAATCTGCCGCACCAGCGCAGAGGCGCGTGTACAACCCTGGACAATCTCTTTGAGGCTCTGCTGGACAGGATGATCCGGGGAAAGATCCTCGATGGCAAGGCGGGTGTTTCCTGTGATTGCCAGCAGGATATTGTTGAAATCGTGGGCGATGCCCCCGGCCAGTGTCCCCAGTGCCTGCATCTTTTGTGATTGCAGCAATGACTCTTCCATTTGCTTGCGCTCTGTAATATCAGTGTCGGCC
The DNA here is from genome assembly GCA_003223515.1 of Candidatus Angelobacter sp. Gp1-AA117. Lineage (GTDB taxonomy): Bacteria > Acidobacteriota > Terriglobia > Terriglobales > Acidobacteriaceae > Angelobacter. The sequence continues at coordinate 36,794 of QHVI01000019.1, read as the reverse complement.
TCCAGCACCCGTAACGGGTGGCCATGATGGTCACGCTCCAAAACCCACAGACTAGCCACAATCATCCGCCGGCCATTGCGCGCATAATGCGAGAGTTCTCCTTCCCAAAAGCCATTTCTAAACAGTTTTTCGTGGATTCCCGCAAGCGGCTCAGGAAATTCTGTACGCAGCAGTTCATGCGAATAACGGCCCAGGGCTTCTCCCCGCGAGTAGCCGTAGAGTTTGGCAATGCCACGGGTCCACAGCACGATCCGGTCTTCCGTGTCCCGCACCAGGACCTGGGCCAGGTCCAGGACACTGGCTTGTTCGCGCAAAGATTGTTCGCTCCGCTGCCGGTCGGTAACATCGCGAACAATAGCGGTGTAGAGCTTGTTCCCACCACTTTCAATTTGAGAGATGGAAACCTCAATGGGGAATTCTTCACCGTTGGCCCGCAATCCGCTTAGAGTTCCCAGCGCGCCCATGGCGCGGCTGGTCACGCCGGTTTCGCCGAAGTGTGCAACATGCCGGTCATGGGCGGCGCGAAAGCGTTCCGGAATAAAGCGACCCAGCGGCTGTCCCAGTGCTTCACGGGAAAGGCAGAGAAACATCCTTTCCGCAGCAGTATTGAACATCATCACCCGTTGTTCTGAATCCACGGTGATCACCGCGTCCATGGCTGAGTGAATGATGCCCTGGAGCTGGTTCTGGCTTTGCAGAAGGGCCTCTTGGGCGCGTTGAATGGCTGTCAATTGCAGGTCGCGATCTCCGGCTCTGCGACGGGCCATATTTGCGCGGTTGAGCCATATTCCCATCGCGTACAGCAATACAACGAACATCACGATATTGGTCAGAGTAAACAGCCCCAGGCCCAGCCTGGGTCCCAGTATCTTGGCCCGCTCGTCCGCAAACCATGCCCATCCCAGCAATGCCGGGAGAGCGATGGCGACCGGCAGCAGCCGCCTCAGCATGACACTGCCGCGACCTGAAGCGGCAATCAGCCCATACCGTGAGTTTCTGTTTGTCGTGGGATTTTTCGCGGCGTTACGCATCAACTTCACTCAGGGTTCTACTCTGGACGGCGGTCCAGCAAGGTGCGAACGGAAATTCCCAGGTCGCCCAGACTTACTGGTTTTTGAAGATAAGCCGCGTTTGGCCCATACTCCTCAATCGCCACAGGCTGGTCGCTATAACCTGAAACAAAGATAATGTTCAGCGCTGGATGCAACTTGCGAAGGGTCTTTGCAAGCTCCTGCCCCCGGATTCCCGGCATGATCAAGTCAGTCAGCAGAACATGAATAGCGCCTTCATGGGCTCGCACAAGCTGCAGGGCAGCCTCGCCTGATCCGGCGCTCAGCACCTTGTACCCCTTTGGCTCCAGATATTCGCGCGTTATCTCGCGCAGGTCAGGCTCGTCTTCAACCAGAAGGATCGTTTCGTGTCCGGTGAGTACAGGACCGGCACTCTTTGCCTGCCGCTGTTTGGTTCCTTCCATCAAGGCTGCGGGAAAATAAAGTGTGAAACACGTGCCATTACCGGGGGCGCTCTGAACGGTGATATGGCCTTCACTCTGCTTTGCGATGCCATAGACGGTCGCCAGGCCCAGTCCTGTCCCCTTGCCATGCTCCTTTGTGGTGAAAAACGGTTCAAATATGTGTGCCTGCGTCTCTTCGTCCATGCCCGTCCCGGTATCGGTGACGGATAATGTGACATAACTTCCGGGCGGCATAGAGAGGGTGTTTTGCTGTAGATATTCGTTGTCCACCAGCGCGTTGGCGGTCTGAATAGTCATTCTGCCGCCCTCCGGCATGGCATCACGCGCATTCACAGCCAGGTTCATGATGATCTGCTCCATGTGTCCGCGATCTGCGGAAACACAGTTCAACGCCTCTCCCGGCACGATAACCAGGTCAACATCCTCGCCCAGTAGCCTGGGGAGCATTTTCTTCAAATCAGTAACGATGGTATTGAGATCGAGGATGTGGCGTTCAGGAACTTGTCTCCTGCTGAAGGCAAGAAGCTGGCGGACTACGGATGCCGCCATTTTCGAGGCGTTCTGAATCTGGCTTATGTATCCGGCAACTTTCTCAGGAAGCACCTGCTGCTGCAGCAATTCAGTGTAACCGCCAATAATCATCAGCAGATTGTTGAAGTCATGGGCCACACCTCCCGCCAGGCGGCCGACCGCCTCCATCTTCTGGGCCTGAAGGAACTGCTGCTCCAGCGCGCGCTGCTGGCTGACGTCCTGCACGAAAAATTCATAGAGTTGTTCTTCTTCCGTGCGCTTAGGCACGCGTTTTCCTGCCAGCAGCACATGGACCTGTTTCCCGCCTTTTGTGTGCACCTTGACTTCCGTGCAAATAGAGAAAGGCTCGTGGTTCAATTGCTCGAATATCCTTTTTCTATCAGCCGGATCAAGATAGACTTCACCGGCATTCAACTGGCTGAGTTCTTCCGCGCTATAGCCGAGCATCTCCAGCATCGCAGGGTTCGCCATGACAACCTCGCCCGTCTCTTTGCTGCGTACGATGCCATAAGGCGCTCCTTCAATGATGGAGCGATATTCTTCAGTGGACTGGCGCAGCTCACGTTCTGCACGGTCCCTGTCCAGCCGCAGAGCATGGTCCTCCAGCGCCCGAATGAGCGCCATGGGCAGGCGTTCCAGGTTCTTCTTCAGAACATAGTCGCTGACTCCCTGCTTGATAGACTCCACGGCAGTGTCTTCGCCCAGGGTTCCAGTCACAAGGATGAAGGGCAAAGAATAACCGGATGCGCGCAGCCAGTGGAAAGCTTCCAGTCCTGTCCATGAGGGAATGCGGTAATCAGCCAGTACGATATCGTAGAGTTTGTCTGCGACATGCCGTTTGAATTGCCCGGAACTGGTGGCCATGTCGACCTGCACGGACAGTCCGGAGCTTTGAAGTTTGCGGATGCTCAATTGCGCGTCCGCTTCGCTGTCTTCCAGCAGTAAGATCCGGATCAGTTTTCGCTCTAGCCCTGTTCCGCTTACGTGATGGTTGCCCGCACTGCTCAAAAAGCACCCTCTGTACCAGGCGACAATGTAAAAAAGAAAGCAGCACCGTGCTCTGGTTCCGCTTCAGCCCAGATGTTCCCGCCATGTTTCCGGACAATACGCTGGACAGTCGCCAGTCCAATGCCGAGGCCTTCGAACTCTTCTTGCAGATGCAGTCTTTGGAAAACCACGAACAGTTTGTCCGCATATTGCATATTGAATCCCACTCCGTTATCCCGGATACAGAAAACAGGGTGTCCGTCTTTGAAACTTTCCTCAATCTCGATGATTGCCCGGGAGCGTGGCCGCGTGAACTTTACAGCGTTGGAAAGCAGGTTTGTGAACACCTGTTTGGTCAAAATCGGATCGCATTGCACATTGGAGAGAGGTCTCACTTTCCATCGCACATCGCGTGTCCGAAGTTCAGGCCTTATTTCGTCAATCACCTCCCGCACCAGCCGGTTCATATCCGTTGCTTGCCGCTCGACAGGGCGGCGCGCCAGGCAGGAAAGCTCCAGCAGGCCGTCCACGAGCCTGCTCATGTGCAGCGCCCCCTGGCGGATGTGTTTCACGCATTCAGGCAAGTCGGTGGGAAGAGAATGAGGGCTGTCTTCCAGCAGGATCTTCGAGAACCCTTCGATCTGGCGAAGGGGGGCGCGCAGGTCGTGAGCGATCGAGTAGCTGAATGCCTCCAGTTCATGATGACTGGCGGCAAGTTCATTTGTGAGCTGATTCAATTGCTGGTGCTGGAGTCTGATCTTTTCGTTGGCGCGCCTGCGTTCGCTGCTGTCGCGGATCGTGCTGACTACGAACATGGCCGTGCCGATGGCCAGCGGACTTAGACTAATCTCGGCGGGAAATTCTGTGCCGTTGGATCGTAACGCGCAAAGCTCCAGTCCAACCCCCATCTCACGCTTGCAGGGGTGATTCAAAAAATTCCCGGTGTGAATGGCATGTTGTTCCCGGTATCTCTCTGGAACGAGAAAGCTGATTCCTTTACCAACCAATTGGAGACGCTCATACCCGAACAGTGTTTCGACCTGCACATTTGTCATCACGATCTCACCGGAACTGCTGGCGATCACCACAGCATCGGGAACAGCATCGAAGAGGGCACGGTAGTCGGCGCTGGTCCATTGCGAAAAGTCAACGCAGTCTTTGTGTGAATGAATGGCTCCGGAATTCAAGTTCAAACCTTCGACCTCATAGAAAATCAACAGGAGAGCGTCTGAATGAATAGTAGTATGACGCTGCACACTTCAAATCAATAGGAATTGCGAGTAGTTAATAAGTACTTTAGTGCAGATTGTCCAGGATGTTACAAAGTTTTTATCTGACAATGGAATAGATAAGTATTATTACTCAAACTTCTCCTCATAATTAGCTCTTATTAAGTCTTATGCACTCGTGGATCTGTTGCTGTGATTTATTCAATGGGTGCCTCTTGCACAGTCCAACACCATGATGCTATGTGTTAAGTATTAAAGAGAAATGAAACTCTTGTGCCCGTCTGCGCGCTGCCCCTGGCGCTCCGCCAGCATACAGACCGGCCGCCCCAGGAGAGCTTCATGGAACTTGCACAACCAAGGGCATTGGCCGGCCCGCATCTCCCAGGAGGATGAAGGAGCAGGCAAGTGGGATCACAATCTGGTTCTAGTCGTGTAGTAAGAAAGAAGAGCCGTAATGACGGGCCGGTAGCATTAACGCGAGAAGAAGGCCTGTTCAGAAGTGCCCTGTTTAGCGCAACCATTGGAGTTGCGATCACAGACCGGCAGGGCAAGTTCGTGGTTGTCAATCCGGCGTTCTGCCGGATTACAGGCTATCCGGAGAAACAGTTGAAGGCCCTGACGTGGATGAAAATCACTCATCCCAAGGACCTTCAAAAAAACCGCAGGCTGGTTGTCGGAATGCGTAACGGCGAAGTCTCCAGCTTTGTCCTGGAGAAAAGATATATAACAAAATCAGGCGATGTTGTATGGGTGAGGAACAGCACGTCAGCCTTTGCCAAACCGGGCGGCAAACCCGCGAACTTTATTGCGCTTGTTGAGGACATCACCGAACGAAAAAGCAGTGAACAGGCCATCCACGAACTTTCCAATAAGCTCCTGCAATCGCAGGACCGGGAGCGCCGCCGCATTGCCCGCGACCTGCATGACGCTACCGGACAACACCTTGCCGGGCTGATCCTGCTGCTCGGAGCTCTAAAGCAATCTTCTTCTGCCCTGGATAAAGCCTCGCAGAAGAAGATTGCTTCCGCCCTGGCGCTAGCCAGGCAGGCGGCAAATGAAGTGCGGACCATCTCCTACCTTCTCCATCCACCCATGCTCGACGATCATGGCCTGGTGGAAACCCTGAAATGGTATGTACGCGGGTTCAGTGAGCGCAGCGGAATTACCGTCCGGCTGCATTCCAGAAAAACTGAACGTCTTGCTCCCGAGGCCGAGACAGCCCTGTTTCGTGTTGTCCAGGAAAGCCTCAACAATGTCTTGCAGCATTCGGGATCTGCAAGAGCGGACATTACCATCCGTTCTTATCCTAACTTCACGGTGCTGACGGTGCGAGACTATGGAAATAGCGGCAAGGTGCGCAAACGTGCAAAGAAAGCGCTAACATTAGGTTCTCTGGGCGTAGGAATTCCTGGAATGCGGGAAAGGCTGCAACAGTTGGGAGGTGAACTGCGGGTCAAGTTTGGGCGGCGCGGCACAACTGTGAAGGCAATATTGCCGCGGTCTCTGAAAGACAAGGATGCATGAGGCCTCAGAGTCATGGAACAAATATCAATTCTGATTGTGGATGACCATGCCGTGGTCCGGCACGGCTTGCGTAGCCTGCTTCAGGAGCAGCCCGGCTGGAAAATTGTGGGAGAAGCCGCAAACGGCAGAGAAGCCGTACAGAAGGCCGGTGAACTGCATCCTGACGTGGTGGTCCTGGACATCAGCATGCCTGGGTTGAATGGCCTGGATACGGCGCCATTACTACTGGCAGCTTCCCCGAATTCACGGGTGATCGTGCTGACCATGCACTGCACTGAAGAATTTATTGACATAGTCGCAAACACGGGAGCTCACGGGTATGTGCTGAAGTCAGAGGCGGAAGACGTGGTGATCACCGCCATAAGGAAAGTCCTGAGCGGCGAAAAATTCTTTTCGCCGGCCGTTCCGCACTCGTTGCTCGCCCAACAGCACGACGACCGCCGCAGGAGAAAAGGCCATTTGACAATGCGGGAAACACAGATTGTTCAATTGCTGGCTGAAGGCAAAAGCAATAAGGAAGTGTCTGTGCATCTCAACCTGAGCGTGCGCACCGTGGAAAACCACCGTGCTCGTATCATGCAAAAACTTCATTTGAATTCATTCAGTGACCTTGTACGGCATGCCATCCGCAATAAATTAGTGGAAGCTTGATTCAAGAATTTGGCGCTTCTCCGTGACCTCCCTTTTCCTCAGGTATTTACGGATGAGACTTTGTCTTCGGCGGGAGGTAAATATCGGATCACCTCCACAAAATTCTTGTCGCTTTTCTCCGTGTCTCAGTGTTCTCCGTGTCTGCGTGGTTAAGGTTTTGATTCTTATTACCTCTGCGTCCTCTGCGGTAAAAGGTTTTGATTGTGGCTCGCCACGCTGCGGTTAAAGTTCTTGGCTGTGGCTCCGTGCAATGCTACTGGATCATGTTGCTTATGGCAGGGGCGGAAACCGGTTTGCGGTTCATGAATCGCCGAAGGTCCATGAGTCCCTGCTTGTGTATCTGGCAAATTCGCGCTTCACCAACGCCGAGCTGCTGGCCAATTTCCTTCAAGCTCAGGTCTTTGAAGTAATACAGGCGCAAAACTTTCTGCTGCCTGGGCTTGAGCTGCCTGATATACGTTTCCAGCATAGTAATGTCCTCGCGCCTGCTGCACGTCTCAAACGGGCTTTCGTCAGGGCAGGGAAGCTCATTGACTTCATCTACGATATTTTCCTCACCATTAGCACAAGGAGGATTGCTCTGCCTGCCCGACTCCAATCGCTGCAGAATCTGCTCATATTCAGCGAGAGCCAGGCCTACGGCTTTGGCAATCTCCTCACGCGAAGGCTCGTCCCCGGCGGTGGCTCGCAAGCGCAGCTTTGCTTCTTCGGCCTCACGCGCCTTGTGGCGATCATGGCGTGAACAGGTGTCCCACTTGCGCAATTCATCCAGAATGGCGCCGGTAATACGCGAGTTGGCGAAACTCGAAAAATCTACCGCGCGCGAAGCATCATAGCGTCCCGAAGCTTCCATCAACCCGATCACACCCGTCTGAACCAGGTCCTCGACATCCACGTGTGCAGGCAAACGTCTCTTGATTCGTCTGGCAATCGTCCGCACCAGGCTGAAGTAGTTCTGGACTACTATTTCCGGCCCAACTGTGCTGAATACATTCGTCGACATGTTCTCTTCTCCTCAGTGAAGTACTGGTAGGTACTAAGGCAAGCGTCGGGCCAAAACGCAAGTACTGCTAACCCCTTCAAAAAACAAGGACGAGAGTACTAAGCAGCTTTATCAGGCTGTTCAGATTCCAGAATTCAGACAATGGGACTAGACAAGAACGCGATTGGGTGAGGCCTATACGGCAGGAAGTACTTTTATCGCGAGAATGGTGCTGACACCATTCGTATGGAATTGACGCTGGTACTTGGGAATTGAACGCTCAAGCTTTTCTGAAATGCGCCGATTGGATAGAGCAGACCAGTAAGGGAGTTTTCAAATGGACCGTTTGCTTGTCGTCGCTGTAGATAACGAGTTTTCTCCGGACTTGCTGCAATCCCTGAGGACGGCTGGCTGGGTAGTTACGATTACTGCAGACATTCAGGCGGCCAAGCAGTTTCTTCAACGAGGAAACGTCGGTGGAGTATTGATTGATCTAAACGCAGAACATGACCCGGAGCGGCTCAAGCTTTTGCGTTTCGTCCAGAAGTTCTGCCCCAATACATTAGTTATCATGATGCAGCCGGCACGCGAAATGCATGCCCATACCCATACTCATCATAAGACTGTGGTTGAGGCGCTGGATGGGCCCGATGATCCAGGAGGGGCAACCAAGCCTGGCGTGTCCCTGGATTTGTTTAGCCTGAGTCCTGCCCAGAAACGCATTGCTATGCTGGTCGCCCAGGCATATCCCAATCGAGAGATCGCGCGCAGGCTCGGGATCAGGGAGCAAAGTGTGCGCAATGAACTCTCGCGGATATTCAAGAAGATGGGCGTATGGAGCCGAGTCGAACTGACATTACTGATCCTGAAGACAGGTGCTCCCACCGAAACCAATGTCCCCAGCGACTGGAAACCGGAGTTCAACAACGGAGTTGAGGATGCCGGAAGAAAGACGATAACCATGTGAGCCATCGGGCTGTGCGGGTGAACTGAAAGATTCCTGCCTGCCTGATCTGCGCGGAATAGATGGCTTATCCCGCAAAGACTGCGCTTGTTGGTATGCCTTCCCTATACTTCCCTATACTTCCCTATACTTCACTAGATTCAACATCGATCGGGATTCCATAAGTCTTAATCTTCTGGTAGAGCGTGCTGCGGGGAATTCCCAGCCTGGCAGCCGCCTGAGTGACTTTTCCGTGTTCTTCTCTTAATACGCTGCGGATGTATTGGCGTTCCATGTCTTCCAGCGTCAGTCCCGGCTGAAAGGCCGGGTTGGAGGCTACACTTGATCGCTGTGGCAAGGCAAGGTCATCGGTCTGGATGAGGTGAGTATCACCAGTGAGCGCCACACGCTCCAGCACGTTGCGCAATTCACGGATGTTTCCCGGCCAGGAATAAGCCTTCAAAGCGGTTTGCGCGCCCGCAGTCAATTCCTTCTGATCCTGGGCAAGATCGCTAGCCAGATTGCGCAGGATCGTATTGGCAAGAGTCAGTATGTCTTCAGTGCGTTCGCGCAAGGGCGGGATGCGGATATGGAAGGTGCTGATGCGGAAGTAAAGGTCTTCGCGAAATTTCATCTCGCGTACTGCCTGCATCAGGTTGCGGTTGGTTGCAGCAATCACCTGGATATCCGCGCTGCGCTCTCGCACCTCGCCTAGCCTGCGAAACCGGTTGTTTTCCAGCACCTTGAGCAGTTTGGGCTGGACCAGAAGGTCCATTTCGCCGATTTCATCCAGGAACAAAATGCCTCGATGCGCCGCCTCCACCAGTCCCTGCTTACTGACAGACGCGCCGGTGAATGCGCCTTTCTCGTGTCCAAACAGCTCCGATTCCAACAACTCCTTGGAAAGACCCGCACAGTTTACATCTACGAAGGCCTCTTCTGCGCGTGGGCCTTTCTTGTGAACCCATTCCGCCAGCACGCCTTTTCCGGTGCCGGTCTCGCCTTGAATCAGAAGAGGACGCTCTGTTTCGAGAAAGCGATGAATTTCCTGCTCCAACTGCCGGATAGCTGCGCTGGTTCCCTGAAACGGGTTCTTGTCATAGCGCGCGGTATGCAAGCTGCGCGCCAGTTGTTTGCGCTTGTTCTTCTGGTTTTCCAGGCCGGCGCGTACGTAGGAACCGAGCACCGCGAACTGCACCGGCTTGGTAATGAATTGCTCTGCGCCTTCTTTTATGGCCCGTACCGCCAGATCGATAGTGCCGTGACCGGTGAGGACAATGCATGGAACAGACGCATGCATGTGCTTGAGCGTGGCCAGAAACGTCAGGGCATCACCATCGGGGAGTTGGTAATCCACGAAGATCAAATCAGGCATCGCGTTTTCCAGTGCCTTGTATGCAGACTCCAGGTTCGAGGCTTGAACCACCAAATGGCCCTCACCCCGCATGTATTCGGTTATGCCTGCAAGAATGGCGGCATCATCATCGATGACCAGTAGCCTGGCTTGTTTCAATAACCCTTCTCCCACGATTGCACAAGTTTGTTTAGTGGGTACTTTCAAAGAAAGTACCCATTGGATATCAGTGTCTAGTCCTCTGACCGTGTGATTGTTGGATAGCCAGCGAAGCTGGCGGCATTCTTCTAGCCCACAGCGCAAGCTGTGGGTATAGAAATAGACAAGGAACAGAGCTGGCGAAGCCAGCGCCATAGCTGTAATGCACCCTCATTCCATCGGAATGCCTCGATTCCTATTTCCATGCGGCAGAGCACTAGCGATTCGCTTGCGAATCGCGGGCCTTTAAGCCTGTCCTGAGGTCGGCTTGCCTAGTCGGAAGGACCCATCGCCCAAACTGATCCACTACCAGGTTTTATGCTAATAGCGCTTAGTATAACTCATTGCTATGCAAACAGTTCCCGCAATTCATCATTCAAGAGTTCGAAACACAGTCAAAAGGGTAAAGACAACCATGGTGAGTGCAGCGGAACAACGGGCAGGATCAGATCATTAGCAGAACACGCAAAAAGCCCTGCTGTTTGCAGCAGGGCCATGACCTTTACTTCAAGATATATGATTGGATCCTGCCGGGGTAGAAATACTCTGAGCAATGCAATGGAGCCATCGCAACTGCGAAGTAGAGTAGTATTACCTATAGTCTGCTGACAATGGATTATTGAATACTGCTCACTGGACTACGCAACTGGTCGTTGAGTGAGGCCGCTGCCAGGGGCAGTTCGATATCCCAGGGACACTTGGTTTCAAGCCAGTTCCGGAGTTTCTGGAATTGAACCGCAGTGACCTGCTCGAAGCGTACCCCTGATCGTCCGTTTGGATCCGTCCACATTATCTTTCCGGAGATGTCAACGTGCTCCCTGGTATCGGGGAGATTAAAAGCGACGGACACCATAGAGTTCCGGGGTGGGATTGGATCACTGTTCAAACACAACCCTGTGTAACTGATGTCCTGTATTACGGCATCCTGCAGCTTCAGGTATTTACCCTGTTCAAACATACTGGCTGATGCTGGGATTTGAACTGGATGCCGGAAAGCAGCCCGCTTATCTTTGACGACGAAGCTGTGAGCGATTTTGAGAGTTCGCTTCAGGCATCCCTCGGCAAAAGGCTTTTGCAAGACCAGGTGAATCCGGTGTCCTGCTGTTTGCGCTATCTGCTCTGTGCGAACCAGCGCCAGCACTACGCCGGGATAACGCCATGGAACTCGGGCGCGTTCCTTGAATACCTCTGGCGCCTGTGACACATCGAAATCAAGCACCAGCACATCAAACTGCCGTTGTTTGAGGGCATTTAAAGCGTCAGAAACATTCAGGCACATTTCAGCTTTGGTTTCGAAGCTGGTGAATACGCGGCCTATGAACGATCGCAACTTCACATCCGCACATAGCAGGAGTATAGAAGTAACGGATTGTTCTATTTTATTCATAGGATGCTCATTATTGATATTCGGCAGGGCATATAGCGATCTTTAGGTCTATTTGAAAACCAGTGCATCATCGGCGAGATCCATCCAGGACTCGTACAATTCGATCAGGCGCATCTTGCCCGGATAAAGATGGCGCACATCGAAGAAGACGCTTTAATAAGAGAAGAAGGGTAGAAATGAGCCGGCGCAAATGTGGGATTTGCAAGCCTGCCTCATCGCTGGAATCACAGCGCCGGGCGCCTTCATATGAGATTCTCTCCTTCGCGCCAGGGGTGCTGTTTGAACCGGGCTCTTTTTCCTGCTGGTACCGGGCAAGATAACTATCCACAGTCTGTAAGTACCTGCCGATGAAGTCATATTCGTCACGTGGCAAGCAACTATGTGCGTTTGTAATTAGATCGATTGTATTCTGATGCAGGTCTGGCATTGTCCACTTCCGTTTATCCGGTTCCTATCTATTGAAGAATGGTCGTTGTTGTTATCAGAAGAGCTTTCACCACACCATTCCTGGTAGTGATATCTATCGCTTGAGTGGCTGAATATGACTCGGTCTTTTCCATTCTCACTGGTATGTTATACGCGACCATTGCCGTGTGCGCGGAATCAGAAGCTTTCTCTGCTTTCGCATATACAAATGGAGCAATATTCACCCTGATACGCAAAGTCGCGGAGGCATCATTACCGCGGCTTGCGAGATTCTGAGCTGAGATGGTGCCAGTGGCGAAAATCCAAAAGAGAGTACTCAGGAGGATAAGACCTCGCCTGCGAGCCATTCTTTCGAGATTGCTGTGTTGCGATACCAGCATGATGCGTTTCTTTCGAGCTGACTTCTGCTCGCCCTCATAAAAGCACATAACATGCCAATCGCCGTGAGTGGTTAAGTGGTTGATTCGATAAAGGCAATGGAGCGGTGAATTTGTGCAGGCTCATCTAAATTCTGGAATCTGGATAGAAATTTTCTGGACTTAAGACCTTCCTGAATCAAACAGCGCTTGTGCCCTGACCGGCTGCAAGCCGGAATGTAATATGGGACGCGAGGATTCTCGATAATTCAGCCCGCAATGCGGGCGAAACAGTGCTCGCCCCAATACTGTTCACTTAGAATAAAACCAAAGTTGCTGTATGCCGCGGCACTGTCAAACTGGGGGTTACCCTGTTACACGTCTCGCGAAAACATGCGCATTGATTGGATAGGAAAGCGGTGGCCTGCGTTCACTGTTCGATTCACATGGCGAAAGGCTGATACGGAACGTGGGCCGGCTCCGTAACCGCGGGATGAGCATCATGCGGAACGGGCATAAAAGTTGACCGGTTCCGGCCTTGTCGTTTGGCAGCATACAACGCCAGGTCAGTCCGTTTTAATAAGGCGCGCAGATTCTCTGATCCGGGTGCAAGACTCGCGCCCAGGCTGATAGTGACCGTCAGGTTGGCGCCTGCCACCGAGATGGGGCTTTTCGCTACAGATTGCCGTACGCGTTCAGCCACTTCTTGAATAGCTTCAGAGCTGCAATCGGGCGCGACGATCAGGAACTCTTCACCGCCATAACGGCCGAGAAAATCATAGGAGCGCAGGCTGGACTGCATTCTGCCGGCAACCTCCAGCAGCACTTGATCGCCGGCCGCATGCCCATGGCTGTCATTGATTGCTTTGAACCGGTCGATATCCGCGAGTATGACCCCTAAAGGAGTTGCCGCTCGTTCACATCTTGCCGCCTCCCGATCCAGCAGATTCAAAATCATGCTGCGATTATAGAGACCGGTCAAGCCATCATGACTGGCCCGGAACTCTGAAGCCGACAAAGCATCCGTGAGCCGCTCGTGGAGATCGACAATTCGCTCTCCGACCCGAAGTCTCGCTCGCAGCTCCTGAGCGTCGAACGGCTTCGTTAGATAATCATCAGCTCCAGAATCTAAACCCTGGAGAATGTCCGATTTTTCAGACTTGCTGGTTAGCAGCAATACATAGGTGTAAGAAGCGGCCTGGAAACTTCGAAGCTGGCGCACCACATCGGGACCGTTCAGTCCTGGCAACATCCAATCCACGATGGCCAATTTGGGCGCATCCTTACTCCGTAGTATCTTCAGGGCTTCAGCGCCATCTTCGAGCTCGATAACATCATATTTCCACTGTTCCAGCAGCTTGTGCAATAGCCGCCGGGAAACAGCGTCATCCTCGACAATCAGCACTCTCTTAGCCATAGATTCCCTTTCGTTTGCTCCTTCGGGCAGGCATCATCTCTGAGCCTGCACGCGCATTTCAGGTAGCCGCGTCGAGCTTCTCATGTAGCTGATCGATAGCCAATCTGAGCTTGGCAACTTCGGCTGGTGAGGAGGCACGCCGCCACCGGTCAAAATCGCTCAGTATCTCCTGGGAAGCTGCGGTCAAAACAGATATGGGCGCGCAATCGCCTTCAGGATTCGGGCTCCACTCATGTATGACGGCCTCCTGATCAGCTTCTTCTGAAGAGCTTTGCTCCATCTGGAGCAATTCTGGGTTTGTGCATTGTTCTTGCGGCCGTCTTCGTTTAGCCCGTTCCACCACAACCGCTAGTTTCTCCAGGCTTTCTCGTGTCACATCTTGAAAGTGGATGCCCATTCCCAACAGTGGATAGCTCGTTCGTACCACCCCGGTTGCCGTGAATGAGATATTTTCGATACATAACTTCAGGTTCACTTTGGAGTTGACAGGCAGGGGGGCAGCCACCTCGACGTAAATGCCTCCTTCAGATATATCTTTTACCTCTCCGAAGATCTCAAAAGAGGCGCCGTCTGTTTTGATAGCGGCGGTCCCGGAGCAGACATATCTTTGGTGCCACCGCCTTTCTTCCCGTGCTTGCTCCTGCAGGGGAAGCCGCTCGAAGTGCCTGAGATGGTCAATGTCTACAGGAACTTCGACCTGGTCCGTTTTCAATTCAATATTCCACGTGAATTTTTGGGGACGCACAATGTGGATACCCGCTTGATGTGCTAAAGCGCTTCGCGGATCTCCCATCCACACCACCCTGAACTCGGCCTTGACTGCTCCCCGTTCTATTTCGATGATTTCACCTGGTTCAAGTGGTGAAACGATCCCTCCAAGCCTTGCCGAGACCTCAGTCAGGTCCATCGTGTGTGCCAGTTGCTTTTCGTGTCCCCCATGCCTGACGACCATAACGGCAAGCACCATTTTTTGACGGAAGCTGCTTCTGGATGACATAAATCCTCTCCACCGAAACGTAAGCTTCTGTGCTTTCTCCAATCATCTTCCGCGGGATTACAAAAGGCCCCTTTGTGAGAAAGCTTTCAGGTGGGAGGAACTACAAGCAGCCATTCACAGCTCCTCTCTTTCCTTCCCACGCAAACATGTTCGGACAACTTCGCCAAAACTTTAGTAGCACCTGGATTGCTTCAGAAGCCGTTCAGCCTCAATCCTGACGGGTTGGACTAACCATGCACAAACGGTTTATATCAGGCCACAACTTCAGTTGTGCTGATCAGGGTCATCAGCGGTGAGGCTTTTGGCGGCGCGCACCAGAATGGGCTTGTCGCCATGGTCATCGACAGCGGGTTTGCCGGAGAGGATTGTTGCCAGGCGGGACTTGGCCTCGTCGAATTCGTTGCTTGAAACCACGTATTGGTCGCGGGACGGCAGCATGGTGTCAATCTCATGCCGGGCGCTGCGCATGCGTTCTTCATTCATTGGGTGCGTAGAGAACGCCTTGGCCACAAATCCCGGCGTGCGGCCTTTCATGCTCAGCTTTTCGAAGAAGCTCACAAATGCTTCAGGGTCGTAGCCGGCCGCATATTGATACTGAAGACCGAGCAGGTCTGCCTCTCGCTCAGCGTCCCGGCTGAATTTCAGGAAGGTGAGCGGCACAGCGATTCCCTTGAGCTGCTGCATTGCCATGCCTGCCGGCCCGTTTACGAAAACCAGCGGAATGGAAGCCAGGTTCCAGATTTGCGACTTGGTCGCATTCCTGCTGGCATGTCGCGCGGCTACGTGGGCAACCTCATGCGCCATCACTGCCGCCAGCTCGGCCTCATTGTCTGCCGAGAGAATCAGCCCGCTATTCACGTATAGGTAGCCGCCCGGAAGTGCGAAGGCGTTGATCTCGTCGTTTTGAAGGATTTTTACCGTGAAAGGAAAAACTGCATCCGAATGGTTCACCAGTCGGCGGCATAGCTGGTCGACATAATTCTGAAGCAAAGGATCATCGACGGTCTTGGCCTGTTCTTCAATTTCATCGGCCAGTTCGCGGCCCATGGCGCGCTCGCTTTCGATGCTATAGAAGTTCATGCCTTTGCCTAAGTCGCGTGTGCCAATCCTGCTTACGTCATACTTCAAACGCTTGCGCTCCTGCTTTGAAAGCTTCAGGTCCCGATGCGCCGTCTGAGGCACGTTCGCATCGGGAGCCAGGGAGAGTACCTGTAAAGCCTGGGCGTGTGTCCTGATTTCCGTCAAATACAAAATCGATAGCAGCGCGGTTGCAACCCACAGCCAACCAGCAGTCCTTATAGCTACATAGGAATACATAAGTACTGTCGCTTTCCTGAATTTGAACTACTTGCTGAATCTGAACTGTTGCAACTATCGGCTTTTAAGTTGAATCCTTAAGAGGTGAGTGATGCTACGAGATTCGGTGGCAAAGATTTTCCCTCGCAGCCCGGTAGCGCTTCATCGGATTTCGGTGTTGTGACTTCAGGCAGATATCATTTCTGGGAAGAACATCTCCAATGGAAATTGGAATGACTGCTACAGATGATGTTGAACAAAATCATTCTTGTGCGCCAAAAGAACGGTAACCGGGCACAATCGTGAAAATGCCCGGACTTGTTTATCAAATCCGGGCAGGAAAGCGGAAACACTCGATAAGTTACTCCACTTACGGGGCGCGATTCACTCTCTGACCAGAGCAATACTGCCCACAAACGGTTTGGCCTCAGCGTCCGACTGGTTGACTAGTGCCACGGTTACCACTGGTTCATTCGCGAGTTTCGGCCGAGGCAGGGCGGCAGTCACGTCAAAGCTGAATGACACATCATGGGTATGCGCGCCTTCGACAGGCACTGCGTCAAAGAAGTCGGGTGCCAGTGGGGAACTCTAAGCGCGCCCGGCTGCATATCAATCATAAAAAATGACACGCCATTTCCAGCAAGAGCAGGAAAACGCGCGTTTTCTTCAGCGCGTGAGTAGGGTGGAGGAATCTGCCCCGCTGTCGCCCGCCCATGCGAAAATTCTCTTAAATTCATGTCGAATATGCAATGTAAGTGACATTGGGCTTTAGCCCCTGCTGCTGTGTCCTTCTGATGAGTGTTGCCTTCCTCGCTCATTCGACTTCTTTACTGCGGCGGCGTAAACGTCGTACCTTTGGTCGCCGATGCTTTGCTCGGGTCGCATACCATGTTTACACCTTGCGTTGGCGCTGCTGGAACTGTCTTGTTGGGGCCGGTGAAATCAAAGAACTCCGTCATGTCCGGTTGGGCTGCGTCACGCTGTGTCAGGTTGGGCAGGTTGAAACGTTTCTCCACCAGCCTGAGCACTGCGGTGAAATCCATGGGCGTATGAGAAACGAAGTGCGGCTTGGCGAATGGCGACACAATCATCAGCGGTACCCGGAAGCCGGTACGGGTGAAGTTGCCCTGAGGATCGCTGGCCGTGAGATCACGCGGCGGAATGCCATCCGGGCTGGGCACATGCTGCGCCGTCACATCGGTTGAATATTTCCCCGTGGTTACAGTCTGTCCGCTGGCTCCCGCTGTCAGTTCCTGAATGGGCTGGCCATCTATCATCGGGCCAACGTGATCAAAGAGGCCGCCGCCTTCATCAAAGGTCTCAATAAAAATCGAATCATTGTAAGAAGGGCTGTTGATGAAGGCATTCAGAATAGACTGCATGAATTGTGCGCCGGTCTGAATGTTATTGGTACCGCCAGGGTGCTCGTCGCGCCCGGAAAGGAAACCGGGCTCGATGTAGGCAAACTGCGGCAATGTTCCGGCGGCCACGTCAGTGAAGTATTGCGAGATAGGAAAGACGTGGTCCTGCTTGCTTGAGCCATAAGGCTGGAAGAAGTTCAGGAAGGTGATCAGTCTTCCCGTATTCGGGTCTTTATCTACGGAGTAAATCTTCCAGGAAATATTCGCGTTATCCAGAAGCTGGAAAATGGTGGTGGCACTCAGCGTGGCATTGCTGGCCTGAGGTGGCTTGGCAAATCCCTGCGAGGTTGCCGCCATGGAATAGAGCCGCACAACCTCCGTCTGCACCGGGGCCGGTGAGTACCAGCGGTCTGAAGTTGCAAACTGCGTGGCATAAAAATAGGGTCCGGGCAGGTCAGCGCCGCTATAGAAGCCCATGGAGCGCACGCCCTTGGTGTCGGGATTTCCATCCGGCGCAGGCTGCTGCGCAATTCCGGATGCGGTATGCATGTATCCATTGATCAGGATGGGATTGCCGTCAGACGGGCTGAAGCGGTTTGCGTCACCATGGCTCACCAGCCATGCAGCGCTGGTGTTGTAAAGGCAACTGGTCACCAGGTGGTAATTGGAAATATTGTCGCCATCGTCCGCGGGATTACTGAACGCCGTATCCAGGGCATCCAGATCGCGGCCCAGTCCCTGGTTGGCGCGAAAATCATTGATCTTTCCGAAGTACGCATCGAAAGAACGGTTTTCCTGCATCATGAATGATGTGGTTCACGGCCGTTTGCAGGGTGGGTGGATTCGGGCTCTGTCCTCCACCGTTCCCATTGCCGCCGGTTGTGGGCGCAGGATTCGCCGTTCCGCCACATCCACACAGCGACAACAGCGCAAGCAGAGAAATAATGAAGAAGTACGGTTTGAGAGTCATGGTTTTCATGCTGACGCGCACACCTGGGATATCTCGCGCGCTGCTTCTGAGTATCGAGCGGAGCTGCGGCTATTATGGTTCTGAGATGTATGTGAGGGCCGGGGCGTTGCCGCTCTAAGAGTATTCTCTCGTAAGGCAAGACTATGATTCGCCAGTATTTATGCGGATAAAATGGAACTCTGCTGACATCCTTACCAGCAGTTCTGACATCTACACTTCGTTAGCTGCTCTCTCCTGAGATTGCCCTCAGGAATGCAATCTTTCAAATTTTTAACTGGGGACCGAAGCATGAATATTGCGGTAGTTGGATCAGGTTATGTGGGTCTGGTAGCGGGCGCATGTTTCGCCGAGCTGGGCCACAACGTAATTTTGGTGGACAACGATGAACGGAAACTGGCCGCCCTCAAAAAGGGTGAGTGCCCAATCCATGAAAAATTTCTTCCCGAATTGCTCCAGCGGCACCGGGGCAAGCGTCTCGCCTTTACTGACGATCTGCATGACGCTGTGCGCCGCAGCCAGGCAATCTTTATCGCGGTAGGTACGCCGCCCAAGGAAGATGGCGATGCTGATCTCTCCTATGTCGAGTCGGTGGCCCGCGGCATTGCCACTGCCATCGATGACTATAAGGTTGTGGTGGAGAAGAGCACTGTTCCGGTTTACACCAATAGCTGGATCCGCAAGATCATGCTGCTCAATGGCGCTCCCGCAGAGCTGTTTGACGTAGCTTCAAACCCCGAGTTCCTGCGCGAAGGTACTGCCGTTGCCGATTTCCTTTATCCGGACCGCATCGTAATTGGCGCGGATGCTGACCGTTGCGCCGCCGTGCTGGAACAGGCCTATAAGCCCCTGGTGGATGGCAGCTACTACGACAAGAGAGATATTATCCCCGGTCCGCTGGCCGGACCATTCAAGGCGCGCCTGATCCGCACCAGCGCCAAGAGCGCCGAGCTGATCAAACATGCTTCCAACGCTTTCCTGGCGATGAAGATCTCGTTTGTCAATGCGGTGGCCTGTGTGTGTGAAGCGGTGGGTGCAGATGTTGAACAGGTCTGTGAAGGCATTGGCAGCGATTCCCGTATCGGACGCCGCTTCCTCTATCCCGGCGTGGGCTACGGCGGATCGTGTTTTCCCAAAGACCTGCTGGCCTTCCGCTCCGTGGCCCGCGAAAATGGCTACCAGTTTGGACTGCTCGATGAGACCGTGAAAGTAAATGAAGAGCAGCGTAACCGCTTCCTGCGGAAAATCCGCAAGGCCCTGTGGACGCTCAAAGGCAAGAAGCTGGGTGTGCTTGGCCTGGCGTTCAAGAACGGTACGGATGATATCCGCGAATCGCCTGCCATCTCGATCATGAAGACACTGCTGAAGGAAGGCTGCTCGATCACGGCGTATGATCCGGCTGCCATGGAACGCGCTGCCGAAGAGCTTCCTCCGGATGCCATCAAGTTTGCTAACGATCCTTATGAAGCCATTCAGGGCGCCGATGCCTGCCTCATTCTGACCGAGTGGGAAGACTTTGCCGCCCTCGATGTGGCCCAGATGAAGAAGGCATTGCGTTATCCCATTGTGATTGACGGCCGCAACCTCTTCAAACCTTCAGTCATGGCCGCCGCCGGCATGAATTACTACAGCGTGGGCCGTCCGGACGTAGTGGGCGAGCGCCGCTCCGTGCCCCGCACGACTGAACTCAAGACCGAATTGAGCGAGCCGGGCAACAAGGTCGCATAACGATCCGGGACCGGCCGCAATTGGCCGGTCCCGCGTTAACTCTTTCAAAAGGGTTCCCTGATGATCTCCGTAGTCGTACCCATCTACAACGAGGAAGAAAACATCTCCGCATTCCATGCTGCTGTTTCAGCAGTGATGGAAAGCATCCAGGAAGACTGGGAAATTGTTTTTGTCAATGACGGCAGCCGTGATTCGTCGCTCTCATTGCTGCTTGACATCCAGCAGCGCGATCCGCATGTCACCGTCGTCGAATTTTCACGCAACTTTGGCCACCAGCCCGCGCTGACTGCCGGGCTTGCCACGGCGAAGGGTGAGGCGGTCATCCTGATGGATGGCGACTTCCAGGACCCGCCTGAAGTCTTGCCGCGCATGGTTACTGCGTGGAAAACCGGAGCTAAGGTTGTGATTGCCGAGCGCACCAGCCGCGCAGAAAAAGGGCTGAGAGGCAGACTCTTTCCGCTGTTCTACAAGATTCTGGGATTCATCTCTGATTTCCCCATTCCCCTGAATGCCGGAATCTTCGGCCTGCTTGATCGCCAGGCTGCAGATGCCATCAACAATCTTCAGGAAGGAAACCGCTATCTTCCCGGTTTGCGCTCCTGGGTAGGATTCCCCACCGCGGTTGTCTACTATGACCGCGCCGACCGGGCTGCCGGAGAGCCGAAGCAAACTTTGCTCAAGCTCTTCAAGTATGCGATGGATGCCATTTTCAGCTTCAGCTACAAGCCGCTGCGTGTAGGGCTGGCACTCGGTGGATTGATTGTGACCGCCGCGCTGCTGGTTGGGCTGGGACTGCTGGTTGCCGCCATTGCCGGCCATGGCATTGTGAACAATGCCGGAACCGTGCTGAGCATTCTATTCCTGGGCGGTGTCCAGCTGATCTGTATTGGACTGCTGGGCGAATATATCGGCAGAATTTACGACGAAGTCCGCCGCCGTCCGCTCTACCTCATCCATAAGCTGCATCAGCCAACCATCCGCGTGGCTTCACTGACGGAAAAGACCTTCCGCGAGGTAGCGTAACGGCTCTAACCGCCAAACCCGCTCTATTTTCTCTGCGTCCTCTGCGTCCTCTCCATTATTAACGATCAAATTCGTATTAACGATCAAATTCGTCTCGAGCCGCGAAGAACTTCCGGGTCTTTTTCTGCGCTTCGCCAATCTTCTGATTCGCGTCATTTGTGGCTTACTTCCCAGATCTCCAACAGCTTTCCTCCGTGCCCTTTGTGAAACCTCTATGTCCTTTGTGGTAAGGGTTTTGGGTGCGGCTCCGCCACGCTGTGGTTAAAGCTTGAATCGTCGTTCGCGAAATGCACACCAATACTCACACGCTGCTTCTTTGTGGAACTGTTCTTCTCCGGTGTGCTCCGGTCTGTGACTGAATGGCTGTGGCCTGCAAATTGCTTCTCAATTGGATAATTAGGCCAAATCGGCGCCAACTTCCAAATAAATGAGGTAAGCCATGTCTCGATTCCTACTTGTGTGCGCGGTGGCGCTGCTGCTCGCGCCACTAGCTGTTCACGCCCAAACGACCCTTCCAAATATCGATGACACCAGCAGGTTAGACTGGCAACATTGCACTGATCCCGGCTGTTCCGGAGGAAACGGTAATTCCACCGCAGGAGTGGCCAACATCACTGAAAGCGCTCCTTTTAATTACACCATTGACGGCAGCTCGTTGCGTTTTGATCTGGCCATGAACGGCTGCTCTTCAAATTGTTACAGCAATGCGTTGTTCTGGAACCAGCTCGCTTCCTACGGAGTGCCCAATTCCGGCACAGACAACGCCACCAATATTTCTCTCGATTTATATGTAGGCATGGACAGCGCCGGCATTAACAACAGCCAGGCGCTGGAATTCACCGTAAACCAGACATTCTGCACCTCGGGTGCCTGCCCCAGCGGAACCTATACAAAATTCATCTACAGCTTCCAGTGCGACTTCGGCAATACCAGGCTGTGGAGAATCTGGGATGGCGCTACTGATAGCTGGGTCTCAACCGGGGCCGGCTGCGTGCGCTTCTCCAATACCAATCCGAACGGGCCGTCATTCAATCATTTTGTGTTCAACTTCACGCGGCCCGACCTCTCCCACGTGCATTACGTGGATTTTTACGTCAACAATACCCATGTAGTGGTGAACCAGACGTTGGGTGCACAGAATCTGGGCAGCACCAAGGCCCATGAATTCAACGCGTCCATGCAGTTGGACGGCAACTTCAGCGGTGTACCCTACTCAACCTGGGTAGATAAATGGAATATCACGTACCAGTGAGATGAATGCGGGCTGCGGATCAGAGACTCCGCAGCCTCTCTCTTGTTGTCCTCTGCGTTCTCTGCGCGCTCTGCGGTAAAAGATTTTGCCATTCAAAATTACCGGCGACACGAACCACCTGGCAGGCGTAACATTCCTCTAATCAGCCCAGAGGCTCTGGGTGGTCTTGGCCCTGATATCGAGCGTTTTTCATGGAGGGCAGTGTGATGCGTATCTCCTCTCGCTTTAGGTTTCTCGCGGTGACCGCAGTTTTTGTTTTCCTGCAAACCACTTCCGCCCTGCAGCGGACCGGCGGCGGGGGAACGGGCGGCAACAAGACTACCACCGGGCCAAGCACGCCTCAGCCGCGCAATCCGAATCCGGATTCTTCGCTGCAGCCGACATTTATTTTTGGAAAAGTAGTGCTCGATGGGGGAGGCGCACTCCCTGAGCCTGTAGTCATCGAGCGGGTGTGCAGTGGCACAGCCCACCGCGAGGGCTACACCGATTCCAAGGGGCAATTCCAGTTTCAGCTTGGCCAGAATCCCGGCTTTCAGGATGCGAGTGAGAGTGAGGTCACATTACCGGGTGACCGGCAGAGCAATTCCAGGATGAGCCAGGATGGGCGCCGCATGCTTTCGCAGAGCTGCGAATTTCGCGCGGTGCTGCCCGGGTTTCAATCTACAACCGTCATGCTTAAGCTCCAGGGTAATTCCTGGAACTACGACGTAGGCACGATTTTTCTCAAGCGCATGGACAACGTGCAGGGCGCCACCATCAGCATGACCACTATGAATGCCCCGAAAGATGCCAGGTCTGCCTACGAAAAAGCTGAAAAGGCATTCGCCCGGGACAAATTTGCCGATGCTGAAAAAGAACTCAACAAGGCCGTCCAGATCTACCCGAACTTCGCTGCGGCGTGGTCGTTGCTGGGTGACGTCCACCAGCAGCAGAACCGTCTTGAGGAAGCGATCAAGGATTACAACCACTCCCTGGCTGCCGATCCGCAATTCGTAAACCCGTCATTTGGACTGGGACTGGTGGCCATGCAGGAAAAAAGATGGCAGGACGCCGCACAGTTTACCAGCCACGTCAGCAAGCTTAACGCGCTCGCCTTCCCGGCGGCATACTTCTACAACGCGGTTTCCAATTACAACATGGGCAAATTTAATTTCGCGGAGGAGAGCGCGCGCAAATACAAAACTCTGGACACCAACCACCACCATCCTGAAGTTTGTCTGTTGCTGGGAGAGATATTTACCCGCAAACAGGACTATGCGGCCGCAGCCCAGGAAATGCGCGACTTCCTTGCCATCTCGCCCAATGCGCCAAATGCTGAAGAGGTCAGGACCAAAGCCAGGAATCTTGAGGATCTGAGCGTGGCCAAGAAACAGTAGCCCATTCCGGCGTCTTGCGTCCCCTTGCCCCTTCGCTTTACCATCGCCCAAGTGCCTGGTCCCAACCAAAAACCCGTTCCCGATGACCGCCTTGTCTCTGCTGTGCAGGCGGAAGATGATGCTTCGTTTGAGTTGAAACTTCGTCCCCGGTTCCTGCGGGAATTTATTGGGCAGAAAAAAGTAAAAGACAATCTGCAGGTGGCGGTTGAGGCGGCCAAATCACGCGGCGAAGCCCTCGACCATGTGCTGCTATATGGCCCACCCGGATTGGGGAAGACAACGCTGGCCACCATCATCGCCAACGAGATGGGCGTGGCCTACCAGCAGACTGCCGGGCCAGCCATCCAGATCAAGGGTGATCTCACCGCCATTCTCACCAACCTGAGCGACAAACAGGTACTGTTTGTAGACGAGGTTCACCGCCTCCAGGCGGCGCTGGAGGAAATCCTTTATTCAGCGCTCGAAGATTACAAGCTCGATATCATCATCGGGCAGGGACCATCGGCGCGTACCCATACCATTGATGTGCGTCCATTCACGTTCGTCGCCGCCACCACTCGTGCCGGGCTGCTCTCGGCGCCGCTGCGCTCCCGTTTCGGCATTCTGCTGCGCCTTGAGTTCTACAGCGAGGAAGAATTGAAGTTCGTCATCGAGCGCTCGGCGGAGATTTTGGGCGTTGAGATTGACGATGCAGGCGCCAGCGAGTTGGCAGGCCGGGCGCGTGGCACTCCGCGCATTGCCAACCGCCTGCTGCGGCGCGTGCGTGATTTTGCCCAGGTTCGCGGCGCCGGGCGCATTGACAAGGCCACCGCCCAGGCTGCACTGGAGATGCTGGAGGTAGACAAGCACGGCTTTGATGAGATCGATCGCCGGCTGTTGCTGACGATTATCCAGAAATACAATGGCGGCCCTGTCGGCCTCAGCACCCTGGCTGCCGCACTGGCTGAAGAACCGGATGCGCTCGAAGAAATCTATGAACCATTTCTCATCCAGATCGGGTTCCTTGACCGGACGCCACGGGGGCGTGTCGCGACCAGGCTGGCTTATGACCATTTCAATATCCGCTACGGACGCCAGCCGGACCTTTTTTGATCCTCAATAGACAGATTTTCCCGCGCAGCCGCGGGCGCTGCGATCCATAGACTTGTTCGCTGGGTACATCAGTAATCTCCATAATGAATTGTTCGTGAATTCCGATTATCATGGCTACAACTCTCTCTAACGTTTTTAGGATGACGGAGTCTAAGTTTGAGCCTCTGGTGTGCCCTGCCATTTCTTGCCCTGCGGGAGAACAAGTTGCTTTCGCTGCGATGTTTTGTTTCGGTGATCCTGTTGTTGTGCGCCGCCGTGGCGGCCCAGCAGCCGGTTGCAGTCAAGGAACGGCCGGTGCTTGCGGCTGAGATCGGCTCCCCGGATATCCCTAAGCTGGAAACATCGCCAAGACTGACCGACTTTGAAGGCATGGAGCCTGCCACCCAGCTTGCCCGCAGGATGCTGAAAGTCGACAAGTTTGTGCAACGTGATCCGCGTGACGGCACGCTGTGTTCGCAGCGAACGGAAGCCTACCTGGGTTATACCAACAGGAACATTTACATCATCTTTCTGGCTTTCGACACCGAGCCGCAGAAGATACGCGCCCGCATGCTGCGCCGTGAATTGATCGATGATGACGACCAGGTCGGCATGTTGCTCGATACCTTTAACGATCAACGCCATGCCTACGGCTTCTACAGCAATGCTTATGGCATCCAGCAGGACTTCCTGCTGACCGAAAATCAGGGTTTCGATACATCCTTTGACACCCTCTGGCATACTGACGCCAAAGTGACCAGCCACGGCTACATGGTGTGGTTTGAAATTCCTTTCAAGTCCCTGCGCTTTTCTCAAAGATCGCCTCAGATCTGGGGTGTGATGCTGGCCCGCGTGATTGCCCGCAACGGCGAACGCGCTTATTACCCGCAAAATACCAGCCGCATTCAGGGCACGTTGCGTCAGGCTGCCAAGATTCAGGGCTTCGAAGGCATCTCGCCGGGCAGAAACATGCAGTTCATCCCGTATACAGCCGTGCGGGCATTTCGCGGCCTTGACGACCGCAATCCCGCAGGGGAGCGCTTCACCGGCAAACATGTGGAACCGAAAGCCGGTCTTGATTCCAAGATTGTTATTAAAGATAGCCTGGTGCTGGACACCACCGTCAATCCCGATTTCGGGCAGGTCGAATCCGATGACCCGCAGGTCACAGTAAACCAGCGCTTCGAGGTCTTCTTCCCCGAAAAGCGGCCTTTTTTCCAGGAGAACGCCAGCTATTTTTCCACGCCGCTGAATCTGGTGTTTACCCGCCGCATCGTGAATCCTCTTTATGGAGTGCGGCTGACCGGCAAGCTTGATAAATGGGCAATCGGCACTTTAGTGGCTAACGATCAGGCGCCCGGCAAGACCGTGCTCGAAGGCGACCCTTTGTTTAGAAACAACGCGTACTTCAGCATCTTCCGGCTCAATCGCGAAATCGGAAAGAACAACAGCATCGGCTTCATCTATACCGACCGCGAACTGCATACCAATCCCGGCAGCTTCTGCACATTGCATGAGTGTTCGGTTGGGTTCAACCGCGTGGGCGGCTTTGATATACAGATGAAGATGGGAAGCAACTGGCAAATGAATGCGCAGGCGGTAACCAGCGAGACCAGATTCAATGACGGCACACACCGCGCGGGGCCGGCTTACCAGGCTTACGTTGAACGCAGCTCCCGCAACGTGGAATTCAATTCGCTGTTTCTCGACGTCTCTCCCGGGTTCGAAGCCGACACCGGTTTCGTCAACCGCGTTGACTATCGTCGCTTCAGCAATTTTGCGAATTACACCTTCCATCCGGAAGGCGAGCATCTGCTTTCCCATGGCCCGGCCTTTTTTGAACAGACCTTCTGGGACCACGAGCACAACTTCCTGGGCTACACCCTCAATCCTTCTTATCGCTGGAACTTCCACCGGAACAGCTTTTTCACGGTTGTCACAGGCCTTGAGCACGAACGGCTGCGGCCCGTCGATTTCTCGGCGCTTACCCGGAATGTGGACTATGCCCATGTCAACGGCGGAATCGATGCAGGCACACAGTTCTGGAAATGGCTCAATGTGAATGGCGAAATGGACTGGGGGACGGCAACCAACTTTGTCCCGCGCGCCGGGGGGCCTACCTTGGCTTATAACAATAATGCTGAGTTGCGGGCGACCGTGCGTCCCACGAAGAGCCTTACGATTGAAAATGCCTATTTTCTTACCCGGTTCATCGATCGCGATACCAGCCTGAATATCTTTACCAATCACATCGCGCGGTCTAAGTGGAACTACCAGTTCACTAAGGAATTCTCCCTGCGCCTGATCGGGCAGTATGTGACCACCATCTCCAATCCGGCCCTCACGACCCTGCAGAACACCAAGCAGTTCAATGGAGACGTGCTGTTTACCTATCTTCTGAATCCCGGGACTGCCATTTACGTGGGATATAACAGCGATCTTCAGAATCTTGATCCGTCATTGGCTTCCACGCCTGACGGCCTGCTGCGTACCCGGCGCACCTTCCTCAACGATGGACGGCAGGTGTTTGTGAAACTCTCATATCTGTTCAGATACTAAAAAGATCTTTATGGAGCGCAGCAGGACGAGCCGGCAATAAAAACAAAAATCTTTATGGAGCGCAGCCGCCCTCGGCTAACTCACTTACTTTAGGGACACCATGCTGTATCCCAATGAGAGATGTCATTCCGAACGCCCGTTAAGCTCACGCGCGTTTTCTTCAGCGCGTGAGTAGGGCGGAGGAATCTGCCCCGCTGCTGCCCGCCCATGCGAAAATTCTTTTAAATTCATGCTCGAATGTGCAAAGTAAGTGACATTGGCCGCCCTCGGGGGAGAATCTCGGCTCACTACTGCGCAGCACGCACAGGTCGGTAATTTTAAGGCAATGGTTCCGGTTCTGCCACACCGTCTGCCCGGGGATCAGAAGCTCCATAGTTCATGCGGGTACTGGAGTTGTGCACCACGGCCTGACCGCGTCCCATGAGCGACGTGTATTGCTGGCGAACCATCAGATTGTGGCCTTTCTGGGTAAGAGCTTTCAAGACGTCAGGTGGCACGCGCGATTCGATCACAATGTCGCAAGTCACTCTTCCGCTGGCCACAGTGAAGCGCGGCGCTTCCAGTGCTCCCTGGATGTTCATGCCATAATCCACCAGGTTGGAGACAAACTGGGCATGGGCCAGAGGCTGGTTCGCTCCCCCCATGATGCCGAATCCAATATGAACATCGCCGCGCTCCATAAATGCAGGAATGATCGTATGGAACGGGCGCTTGCGCGGGGCCAGCGCATTCGGATGCCTGGCATCAAGGGTAAACAGCGCACCACGGTTCTGCAGGGCAAACCCCATTTTGTTGACCACTATGCCTGAACCAAAGCCGGAATAGTTGCTCTGGATCAGCGAGGCGATATTGCCCTCTTTGTCTACCACTGCCAGATACGTCGTGTCGCTGCCGGAAGGTTTGCCGGCTCCGGGATCACAATTGGCTTTGTCAGGATTGATCATTGACGCGCGCTGCGCAGCATATTCTTTTGACAGCAGCCCTGTTACCGGAACCTTGGCGAAACGCGGATCAGCGTTATAACGGTAAAGGTCGGCATAGGCCAGCTTCATGGCTTCGATTTTCTTGTGAAGTTCAGGCGTGCTGTGGGGGCCGGCTTTCTCCGGCTGAAAGTTGCTCATGATGTTGAGCATCTCCAGAGCAGCCATGCCCTGCACATTCGGAGGCAGTTCATATATCTTCCAGCCCCGATAGTCGATCGAAACAGGTTCCACCCATTCCGCCGAGAAGTCGGCGAGGTCTTCGAGCTGCATGGCCCCACCCAGGGCATTGGATGTTTCGACGATAGCTTGCGCAATTTCACCTTTATAGAAAGCGTCGCGGCCCTGCTCCGCGATCAACTTCAGGGCATGTGCGACATCAGGATTGCTGAACCTGGCTCCCAACTCCGGAGCTTTGCCATTCGGCAGAAAGACGCTGCGCGCTTCAGCGGTCTTCTGCATCTTGGGCACTTCATCCGCCCAATAAGCGCGGATAATCTCCGGGACGGCATAGCCATGTTCCGCATAGTAGATCGCAGGTGTGAACAGCTCTTTCCACGGCAACCGGCCAAACTTCTGGTGCGCCTGGCTCCATCCCTCCACAGCGCCCGGAACCGTCACACTGTGAATGCCATCATGAGGCATAGCAGTGATCCCGTGCTGCGCCAGGAATTCAATGGTGAGTTTACGTGGAGCCCACCCGCTGGCATTCAAGCCGTAGAGTTTTCCGGTCTTGGAGTCCCAATAGATCAGGAACAGGTCGCCGCCCATGCCATTCATCATGGGCTCGGTTACGCCCAGGACTGCGTTGGCGGCAATGGCAGCGTCCATGGCTGAACCGCCTTTGGCCAGCACCTGGGCGCCCGCCTGAGAAGCCAGATAGTGGCTGGTTCCTACGATCCCCCGGTCGGTAATGACCATGGAGCGGCCATAGGCGCGGTCTTGAGGAAAAACAAAAGTCGACATTGTGAGATGAAGCACCGTGAGAAAAAAGATTATGCGCAGCATTCTGTGCCCCGGTCCGAAGCGCAGAATTATAGTGCATTCTGGCCCGTAGCAAATAAAATCTGAGCGCAGAGCATGGTACGGCAATGGGCAAATGAATAATTTGATAAATGGGTAATTTTGACCTGAGATCCTGGTTTCATTTACCCACTTACCAAATTACCCATTTGCCCATTCCTGAAGGTGCGATTCGAGCATGAGACGACGCAAACATTGACATCATCTCATTATGGTACTTTTTCTCCCTGGCGTCCCCAGGTGAATCTCCTGCCGATGATGGCTTTCACGATCAGATGGTCGGTGGAACGGGTCAGCCCCACTCCTACTCCGAAGTTAAATTCCCATTGCGGTGACACATTGAGATCAATGGAAGGGAATATCTGTTGTTCCTGATCGGCAATAGGATCGAAGCTGCCGATGGGGCCCAGAACGCCATAGTATTCCAGGCCGCCGCTCACAATTTTGGTGAAGTCGTAAGATATTTTCACGTTAGGCGAAAAGTCATAGCCATTTTTGACATTTTCGCCATGTAGAGACTTGCCAATCGTCGGATTGAAAGATAGGTACCATGGGCCGATCTTCTTATCTACAATGGGACGGATTTCCCAGGTCCAGGTGTCCGGTGAGTAGCTTCTTCTCTGGTAGCCGATTTCATTGGAAATGCTGATTCCTACTGGCCAGTGCCACTTCTCGGGAATCCGGAAGCGCGGGCGGATGTGATCTCCTACCCAGTCCCATCCATCGCCGGAGCGGGCGCTTGTGAACACGTAAAAGCCAGTTTCAAACCAGTCATTGAACCCGTGGGTAATCTCGAGGGTTTCGTGGATGGCATGGTTGGTTGGGCGTACGTCGTCAGTAGGCGCCTTACTTCCATCGACAGTGAAATTTGTATGAAACTCGACCATGGTCGCATGGGGTTCGACTGTGTCAGCGCCATAGACCTGGATTTCATAATTGTCCTGCGCCTGCAGACAGACGGCGAACACCAGCAGCGCGAGCAGGATAAAGCTGTTCCGGAACATAGCCCTACACTATATACGAGAGGAATGAAGTTCTGATTGAGTGCTCACGTTTATCACAGAAAGCAAAAGCGCCGAACTCTGGCCGAGTTCGGCGCTTTTGTTTATACCTGGCCTAACGACCCTTACTTCTTGGCGGCCTTCTTGCGTTCCGCCCACCTCAACTTCATCATGTCAGAAATGCGCTTCTTGGCGGCAGCGCTCAAACGACGACGGCCACGCCTTCCACGCCTTCCGTTCCCGGGCACAGGACCTGGCTTGCGGCCACGTCTTCTCCCGTTTCCTCCCTCTAGAGCAGTAATGGCCTGGTCTAACCGGTCCCTTTCCGCTCTGAGTTCTGATAATATTGAATGTGTATCCATAGGGCTCCTTCGCAGCCATCCTAACAGGCTCTCTTATAATTCTGCAATTATCTAGATTAGTAACTATCCTGAAATGAACAACTATAGTGAATAGTAGGGAATGAAACTATACCTGAAAATATAGTTCACAGAAACTTTTACATTTTTGTTATAGTCCAGCCAGCACTGAATGTAAGGATAGCGGTGCTTGCAGAGCTATTGCATCCTGCTGCGCCTCTCCAGAGTAGCGACATTCCGCCATGTCTATTTATAAAGAAATACCGCCTGAATGATTAACAAATTAAATCTCCAAGCCAACATTAGAAGGATTAGAGCGATAAATTCTATTTATTGGATATTTCCGTTTTAGGTTTAGCGACATGACGCCGTGACTCCCTGCCCTTTGAATATTCATTGCTGCCGCTCCAGGGCCCAGCCTAAAACTTCATTCAATCGTTCGAGAATAGAGCGATGTCTCCATGACTCAAGACTCATTTGTTTGCTCTCAGCCAGATCAGCAGCAAAATCCTGCGTCAATCTCGCAGCAAGCTCAGGATCACGCGCAGCAACATTTACTTCATCATTCAGGCCAAAGGAGCGGTTATCGAAGTTAGTAGAGCCGGCTATGCTCCACAAGTCATCCACGATGAGAATTTTCGCGTGAATCATGCTGGGCTGGTATTCGTGGATTTGAGCGCCGGCCTTGAGCAGTTCTCCATAGAGCCTGCGGCTCGAACTGCGAGTCAAGGCGTGATCGCTCTTCTTGCCCGGAACAATGATTTTTAGTTCTACGCCGCGCTGCACTGCCCGAACCAACTCCTTAACAAGGCTCGAATCAGGCAAAAAATAAGGGCTGGTGATGTAGATACATTTTTCTGCGGCGGAAACCATGGCCTGAAACAGAATTCGCGCGCGGGTTGAGCCCCCAACTGAAGGCGCGCTGTTGATCACCATGGCTTTGCTTTGGCCTTTGTTCTCGCAGAACGGGAAATACTCCTCACCGAAGATCACTTCTCCGCTCGATTCCAGCCAGTTTTCGGCGAAAGTAGCCTGGAGGTTGCATACCACTTCGCCTTCTACCTGGATCATGGTGTCACGCCACCGTTTCCGCTTCTTCTTCGAATGCAGCCAGTGGTCGGCGAATCCGGCGCCCCCGATGAATCCGGTTTCACCATCGATGACCAGCAACTCCCGGTGGGAACGGTTGTTGATGCGCGCAGCACTGCGCCAGCTCAATGGATGATAGAACTGAACCCTGCCGCCAGCCTCGAGCAATTCTTTCAGGTGGCTTTTCGTCGTGGAGAGGCTCCCGATGGCGTCCAGCACCACGTTCACCCGCACTCCGGCACGCGCGCGTTCTGCCAGCGCGCTGACAAACCTGCGTGTGACCTCACCCTTTTGAAAGATGTAGGCTTCAAGATTAATGCTGCGGCGGGCTTTACCAATGGCTTCGAGTTCAGCTTCGTAAAAGTGCTCTCCATTGGTATGGACAGTCAGCAGGCTGGCATGATTCACCTGGGCGTCAGTAAGGGCCTCGATGGTGCGCAGGAACGCCTCTGAATCGAGTGCAGGGGATTCAAACTGAGCAATTTTGTACCTGAGTGCCGGCTCAAATAAGGCCATCAGCAGCAGGAACGCCTCCCAGCCAATCACCATCCATGCAAAGACAACAAAGCCGGTGGAACACTCCATAGCAGTGTGGAACAACCCCCATTTGCTGTGCTGTTGTCTTAGATGCAGCCTGCATTCGCAGGCAGAACTGCTGCTGCAGGAATTCGTCTGTAGCTGCTACATGCGTTTAAAGGTATAAACGCATCCGGCTGGAACCTGCACTTGCTGGTTATCTGCCTTATGTTCCACTCCCAGAAAAATATCCTGGAATTCCAGGGTAGATGGATTGGTCAGCTTGTACGTGCCATCGCCATGGAAAACTTGCGGCACGTAATTACCTCTTTCAATCTTCAATGAAAAGCTGTTGCTGGCCGGATCGATCTTATACGTTCCCCAATAATCTTTGTATACCTCGAATGGCGTCCAGGTTACCGAGAACCAGCCGCTGGCGCGAAATTCCAGTTCCTCGATGGTCCCCGTTACGGGCATATTCGTGCCGCCAACGGGCTTGCATTGAAAGCCTGTTTGCCTCCAGAACCCAACCAGCGGGTGCGTCTTATCGGTATAGACGACTACCGGTATGGTACGCTGCGTGCGGCCTTTCTCAATATCTGCGGTCACAACGAAGCGGGAATCCGGCGTTGTCGCGGGATCGATTTTCAGCAGCCCATTGTCTGAAATGGAAGCGCCCTTTCCTGTCGGCTCTACCTTCCAGGTGGCACAAGCATTTACAGGCTGAGAAGGCGCGTAAGTACTCAAAATGGCCAGAGTGAACTGGTATGTGTCACCGGGCTTGAGTTGCACATCGGTTGTGTGTCCTAACCCGATGCTGTTGAGAGTGTTTTTATCCAATGGCTGCTTGCAGTCTCCGGCCCAGGCTGTACCATCCACGATGAGAAGCAGTGTAAATAAAATGCGTCCAAAGATCATGGACTGAGGCTACTCAGGGCCGGGACAAACTGCAATGATTGATTTACCACCCGGGTGAACCAGCAGTCTGGGATCCCAGATCACCCTTTCGCCAATGGCAACTGGCTGGTCGTAGACCGAAGTGCAGGCGGCGTGACGATGCAGCCTCTAGGGGACAAACACGCGCAACCTTTCCGAATGTTGATGAGCAAATCACCGTCCGCTTCGTCCACGTGCCGCGAATCACTGCCGGTGAAAGATCCGAATCCACCCCCGAATTCTTAATTGGCCTTGACATTGTAATATTTTTATTATATTACTAATTTATATGGCCAGGGTGCGTGCCGAAAACACCATGCGTACCGACGACACCATGACTCAAGCTTATGACCGGAATCCGCTTTGGCTCAGGACATCCGTCTGCCTGCCTGCATGTTTTTGTTGCTCGTTGCTGCCGGAACGAAAAATTAGCCCTGACAGCCTGACGCCCTGACAACCCGCATGTTTATTGGACTTTTTCGCCAAATCCCTGTCAGGCCTGTTTACTCTATCCCTGACAGAACAGCCGGGGTGATCCGAAATCGGACAATGGGTCGGAGGAATACCGGGAGGAAAGAAGGAAATTGCAATGTGCTCGGTCTCAACGAAGTAATCAAGGCCCACCGAATCCCATGCCAGCGGGCCTTGATTAGTCTTCAGGCAATACCCTTTAACAGGGCGAAGAGGGTTGTGTCGAGTCCTTCAGCAATCTGGGTGAGTACTGAAAACGGAAGTGTAGTTTCGCCCATCTCGATCTTGGCCACGTAGCGTGTGCCAATGCCACACTTCGCGGCAAACGCCTCCTGAGACAGGCCTTTTTTCTGACGCAATCTCTTGATGCGTTGTCCAAGGGCTTTATGGGCCAACTCCACACCTGGATCCAGCTTTCTCATGGATGCTCCTGTGCCGCCCTCCGAAGAAAGAATCCGCCGGAATTCGGAAGGCGCACCTATTATAACAAGTTATAGCAAGACTGGTGATAACCAGTGGCGTTATGGGCGGTCATGGTATGACAATCGGACACATGGAAAAACAGCTTATTGCGATTGGGGCACGGATACGGGATTTGCGCTCGAAGAAAGGATATTCCCAGGAGGCCTTCGCGGACAGTTGTGGGATTAACCGCAGCCACATGGGCGAAGTGGAACGCGGCGAGTGCAACGTTACCTTTGCCACTCTCTTAACGATCACCACCAAGCTGGAAATAAGCATCTCGGCATTGCTGGATGGCATAGCGTAGTCCTGCATCGAGGCTTGCGGGTTTCTGTTCGGCGGCCCGCTGATGCTTCTTTTTACTATTCCACCTTCAATTTGGGACTCATCTGAATCTCGGCCAAAAGGCTTTGAGCAGTGCTTCAGCCCAGAGGTACCCTTTAATCCAATGCGGTTATGCCGGCTTTCGCCTGCCTGAAAGGGCGGAAATTGATACAATAGTCAGGGAAGCAGGACAGCCGGTACGCCCCCTAAACAGTTACCAGTGTTTCAGGGCAATCGCATTTGGAATTTCAGAGCCAGTGGAGCCATCCGTCCTGCGCCATAGGCATGGAACGGCCATGGATCAGCGGTGCGACAAGACATTTGGCACGATAGAGATTACTCGATTGGTTCATCCTGACGGCGTTTCGGGAGGATTGGTAATCAAAATCAATTGCATTTAGGTCGAAGAGCGGTTGTCCCCGTCAACTCTGTTTTCAAATGCGATTGCCCTGTACCAGTGTTGCTGTTGCACGTGGAATGCCGCTGTGCTAACTTATTATCTTTGCCCCGTAGTGTCGGGAAAAGTAGTTTGCTGGCGTAGCTCAGTTGGTAGAGCATCTGATTTGTAATCAGAGGGTCGGGGGTTCAAATCCCTTCGCCAGCTCCAGATAAGGGGAGCCTGGAACGTGTAGCTGGCGCGTCTCAGGATTGGCAGATACTGCGCACGAAGACTTTCCACCGGAACGCAATCCACGAAGACTTCTCCGTAAGGTAACTGGCGTCTGTGCGGAAGTATGTTTTGCGCGTTTGCAGCCCGCTTATAAGCGGCGCAATTCTCCTTTTTCGGCCGGCTTTGATTTAAAGGGCTGATGTAGCTCAGTTGCGGCGGAGCGCAGCGGAAGCCCGAAATAAAGAGCACTCCCTTGGTAAGGGAGCGCCGTAGCGTAGTTGAAAGTTTTGAGCTGATGTAGCTCAGTTGGTAGAGCACTCCCTTGGTAAGGGAGAGGTCACCGGTTCAATCCCGGTCATCAGCTCCAGAATTTAAATACACAGGGCTGATGTAGCTCAGTTGGTAGAGCACTCCCTTGGTAAGTATCGCGACAGCGTAGCGTCGTCGCGGTGAAAATAAAGGGGGTCACCGGTTCATGTTTTTCCCGTCCCGGTTATCAGCTCCAGAATTTGCCAGGTTGCTGTAGCTCGGTTGAGGGCGGAAGTAAGCGCCGGGCCCTTGAAATGAAAATGCACAGGTGACCGAGTGGTTAATGGTAGCAGACTGTAAATCTGCCGCTCTTCGGAGCTACGGAGGTTCGAATCCTCCCCTGTGCACCAGGATTTTGAGCGCAGATGGAAAAACATAAGAAGCTGTTGATTGCGCTCGTGGTTTATGTCCTTTTAGGGCTGCTGATCTGGACCACTATGGACGATGTTCCAATCAGCATTGCCGGCGGCAAGATCGGCATCAGGGCCTTGACGCTGGCGGTGGTAGCGTTTTTCGCAGTCAGAACAGTGCTGCACTGGAAAGCCGAGAAGATCAGGGAAAAGATTGAGTAAGTGGGTAATTTGGTAATTGGTAAATTAAAACGGCGGGCGGAATAACGCGCAGTTCAATTACCCATTTACCAAATTACTCAATTACCAATTGTGGTTGGCGGGAGTAATGGCAGGTCAGGGCTTTAGCCTTGACTAGAGTCACAGCCTCAGATTGAAAGCGGGCGGGAGTAACTCAGTGGTAGAGTCACAGCCTTCCAAGCTGTTGGTCGCGGGTTCGATTCCCGTCTCCCGCTCCAGAGTTCAGTCAAAGAGATCGCATTCAGAGGTTGAGTTCAGAAATGGCGTATCAACAGGCCCAGATACCGGTACAGAAGACCGAAGAATTTGAGCACTTGAGAGCGGCGATTGAGCGGGTTTTTGCTCCGGGAGCGGTAGAAAAGTATTTCAAGAAGCTGCAGAGCGCAGACGTTCACATCCGCCAGTTTGAAAAGGTGCTGGATGAGAGGCTTCTTGAGCAAGCCGACCCGCTGCTGGATATGGCAGGGAGGTCAGGACGGCAGCTTTATGATTCGCTCGCTTTATCTGACCAGGCGCTGATTCGCGAGTTTTACCTGGAGCGGATCGAGCAGGCCGGCCCGGCGCTCCGGGCAAAGTATCAGAAGATTTATCGGTATTACTGAGCACCGCTGGAGTTGGCCCTTCAGGGTACTTGAGGAGAAGCAATGGCAAAGGAAAAATTTGATCGCAGCAAGCCGCACGTGAACGTGGGCACGATTGGTCACATTGACCACGGCAAGACCACCCTTACGGCGGCCATCACCAAGGTGTTGAGCAAGCACAACCCCAAGATCAAGTTCCGCTCGTTCGATTCGATTGACAACGCGCCGGAAGAGCGGGAGCGCGGCATTACCATTGCCACCGCGCACGTGGAATATGAGACCCCTAACCGGCACTACGCACACGTAGATTGCCCCGGCCACGCCGACTACATCAAGAACATGATCACCGGAGCGGCGCAGATGGATGGCGCCATCCTGGTGGTGGCGGCCACGGACGGCCCCATGCCGCAGACCCGCGAGCACGTGCTGCTGGCCCGCCAGGTAGGCGTGCCCT
>QHVI01000072.1 GCA_003223515.1 Candidatus Angelobacter sp. Gp1-AA117 | reverse complement strand
AATTCGCGAAAGTCATGCAGCGCGGCATTCCCGTTGCGCGGATCCTCCAGCCCTTCCCAACAAGAACCAAACTGCTCCAGCGTTTCTTTGCTCGGCATGAAATCCCTCCTACGAGAAACTTCATGCCTGCCAGATCCATATGTAAGTGGCAATCGTGGTTCAGCCCAATTTCAAATGCGATTGCCCTGGGAAGTGGATGGGGACTCCTGTCTGGTCCCATGGCGGCATCGTCTGCACGGGAGAGACGTACAAAAAGGTCGTCAAGATGACATTTGCCAAGGGAGCTGCGTTGAAGGACCCTTCAGGTCTATTCAACTCCAGCCTCGAAGGGAATGTCAGGCGCGCCATCGACATCCACGAAGGCGACAAGATCGATGAGGAGGCCTTGAAGGATCTCATCCGCGCTGCGGTGGCGCTCAATCTCAAAGATAAAAGTAAACCTAAGCCAAAGCCCCGGCGAGCAACCAGCAAGCGCACCGGCTAGCTTCATTCCACTCCACCCACGACGAGATACTTAACTCCGTGATCGTGGAACGCGAGTGATAGTCGCTCGCCATCCAGCCTCTACGCCTCACCCCTGCGTTGGCTTGGCTCTCGTTGGTCTGCATTCACTCTGAAGTTGCCATGCTCGGAGCGTTTGAAAGGACTAAGGAATTCGAGCAGCCGGAGCGTAAATGCAAAGCCTCGTCGTTTGACCGTCTATTAACCCACTGTTAATATGGATTTGCGGGGTGGAGCAGTCTGGTAGCTCGTTGGGCTCATAACCCAAAGGTCGGTGGTTCAAATCCACCCCCCGCAACCAACCCTAAGTTGTTGATCTTCAAGACCTTCCAAATTCAGCGACAAAAACTGAATGAAAACTGAATGAAAGATTGACTCTCGCGAGTCATTTTTTCGCTCAAAACCGCGCCTCCGGGGAGCTGCTTTTTGGCGCGAATTTCAGGGTGGTGCTAGTTTCAGCCCGAGAATTGGAAGGTTTTGAAATGCTCGATGTGTCCCAAGGCGACGAGTCTCTTCGTGCACACAATCTTCATGAGGAAAACAGCAAAACCGTTACGGTTTACAGCCGCCACAAACCTGGCTGTGCGAACAAAGGCAATCCTTACTGGAGACGGTGCCGCTGCACAAAATACTTGTACATTTACAAAAACGGCGCTTCCCGGCAAATCAGCGCCAGGACGCGGAGCTGGGAAAAAGCGGAACAAAAAGCTCAGAAAATCCGTGAATCCTTCGAGCTTGTTAAGCAGTCACCGCGAGAACTCCGCTCGCAGCCTCCAGCCCAGACTGGTGTCGAGATCAGGCACGCAGCTGAAGACTTCCTGAAAGAGATCGCGCGGCTTAATCGCGAGGAAGCGACACGAAAGAAGTACAAGCTCACCCTTGACCGCCTCTCAAACTGGTGCGCGGCGCAAACACCTCCTGTTTTCTTGCTTGCCGAACTCGACGTGCCGACACTCCGGCGTTGGATTCTTTCCTGGACAGGAGCTCCCACGACACGTCATAACCAGCATCAGCGCCTCATTGCATTCTTTTACTTTTGCCTTGGTCAAGGATGGATCAAAGAAAACCCGGCAAAGAAGATCAAGAATGTGCCTGCCGATCAGGACGAGACCCTCCCGTTCACCCGAGAGCAGTTCGAAGCCCTTCTTGAAGCCACATTTTATTACGACGGCCGCGGGAGCGAGCGAAATGGAGCCACCACCAATTCACGACGCGCACGAGCATATCTCAAGCTGCTACGGTGGAGCGGACTGAGAGCTGGCGACGCAGCCTGCCTTCCAAAGAGCAAACTGCGCGACGATGATTCTCTTTTCCTCTATCAAGCAAAGGTGAAGGGTAAATCGAGCGCTCCCGTTTATGTGCTGCTGCCACCCGATGTAGCCGATGAGCTGCGCGATGTGCCGCCCAACAGCGTGACACATCCCGACTATTTCTTCTGGAGCGGTCGAAGCAAGCGCAAAAGTGAGGTGTCCAGTTGGGAAAGAGTCTTCGGGAAAGTGGTTCGAAAAGCGCAGGAGAAATTTCCCAAGCTGTTCATCGATGCCGGTGGTCAGGCAAAGCCTGCTCATCTCCATATGCTTCGGGATACGTTTGCCGTCGAATATTTACTGGCGGGCATGCCTCTAGAAGAAGTATCGCGCTTGTTGGGGCACTCAAGTGTGGTGATAACTCAAAAGCACTATGCTCCCTGGGTGCTCCAGCGACAACAGCGTCTAGCCGCCAGTCAGCGCGCAGCATGGGCAGCGATGGGAATGCGCGCGGCGCCCATGTCAAAGGAAAGCGATCAAAGACCAGCTCCCAAACGCACTGCTCTCGGCCACCCTTCCTAGCCCGCCCCCGTCAGCTTTGATGAGGTCCCGCAATACGAGGAAATTTGACCGAAATTTCAACACGCTCTAAAAACAATGCGGTGTCATATGCCAAATGGTAATAGCCAATACGAAATGAATGATCAGTCTCCCACGAGAATCCCGCCGTCCAGAACGCCGGCTTTCGAAAAACACTTTACTGTCCAGGAACTTGCGTCCCTCTGGAATTTGAGCGAGATGACTATCCGGCGCATGTTTGCTGGCGAGCCAAGCGTGGTCTCATGGGGGCGAAACGAGACTCGTTCCAAGCGGGCCTATAAAACGCTTCGGATTCCGGAGAGTGTAGCCCAAAGAGTGTACAGGAGACTGAAGATTGCTGGTTGAGGCGAAGAAATCTTGCAACAGAGGAAATTTGACCGAGATTTCGAGCGGGCTTAGTTTCTGTTGCTGGACGGAGTTTTCCAAGTCCAGAAATGGAGAAGTGTTTGTTTTCATCCCCAGGACAAGCCCGCGAAGCTTTGGCTGCTGTCGGTTACATCACTGACGAGATAGCCGCCACGGTGGTGCATTTGGCCGCCCGACTCAACAAGCCCATTCTTCTCGAAGGACCGCCCGGCAGTGGCAAGACCGAACTTGCTTATGCAATCGCCAAGGCGACCAGCACCGGGGTCGAACGATTGCAGTGCTTTGAGGGAATCAACGAAGAAAAAGCCATCGGCAAGTTTGACGAAGCCCTGCAACGGTTGGCAGTGGAATTACGGTCAAAGTCTGCGCAGATCGAGTGGGAACTGCTCAAACAGGAGTTGCACGGGCTGCGGTTCTTCAGTGCCGGTCCTCTGTTAAGAGCTCTTCAGTATCCACGTCGTTGCGTGCTGCTGGTCGATGAACTCGACAAAGTTGACCAGGCATTTGAAGCAATGTTGCTAGAGCTGCTTTCCGTATGGCAGTTGAGTATCCCCAAGCTCGGCGTCATTAAGGCCGAGACTGTTCCCTTCGTAATTTTGACCTCTAATGAAGAGCGCCGAATCGGCGATCCCCTAAGAAGACGAAGCTTCTATCTTCGAATTGACCATCCGACTCCTCAGCGCGAAGCCAGGATCCTTCGCATGCGCACCCCAAATCAAAGCGCGGAATTTCACCGAGGTATGGCCGGGCTGGCGAAAGCTCTCCGCGGTTGGAGCCTGGAAAAACCACCCTCAATTTCGGAAATGCTGGATCTCGCACAGGCTCTTGAAGTGCTTGGAGAAGAGCGCATTACACCGGAGATGCGAGACATCTTGCTGCCGCTGCTGGCAAAGACGGAAGCGGATCGAAAAAAACTGCTGCTGCGGGATGGTTGGGCCAGTCTGGTCTACGACGCTCAGCAGTACAGCGCAGAGGCGATTGAGCAATGAGGTGGAGCGCATTATTACTGTGCCTGCTTGCTTTGCACTTCCCTTGCGCAGGGCAAACCGCAGACCAAAGACGAGAAGCCGAATACTACGTTGCCGCCTACGCCAGCCACTACACCTTTCCGATTGAATTCGTTCGCGCTGTAA
The DNA here is from genome assembly GCA_003223515.1 of Candidatus Angelobacter sp. Gp1-AA117. Taxonomy (GTDB): domain Bacteria; phylum Acidobacteriota; class Terriglobia; order Terriglobales; family Acidobacteriaceae; genus Angelobacter. The sequence goes on along the minus strand of QHVI01000072.1, from coordinate 41,619 downwards.
TCGAGCAGGAGTCGGGATGGCAGCGCTGTCCTGTTTCGCGGAAAGGTGCTGCAGGCTTGATGCAGCTCATGCCCGGTACTGCCGCACGTCTGAATGTGCGGGACCGTTGCGACATCAACCAGAACGTCTCTGGTGGTGTGCGATATCTGGCGTGGCTCATGAACAAGTTTCGTGGTGATCTGAGATTAGTCTCAGCCGCCTATTACGCTGGCGAAAGCACCGTCCAGCGGCGTGGCCTGTCTTATTCAAATCCTGAGGTAGTGAGCTACGTGGCAAGTGTGCGTGAGCGCTTCGCAAGGCAGCAGAAGTTTGGGAGTGCGAGTGTTCAGCGAACTCCCAGGAGAACACGATGAGAGTGCACTTAGTCGTTATTGTTTATCTGATGACCGGAATAGGCGTGGCACAGACGCCTTCCGGCCAGATTGTCCCCACCGTTACAACAGCACGAGTCGAAGACGGATCGGTCACTGTGTTGCACCTTGCGCCTGGGTACGCAACTTCGGTCAGACTTCCTGAGGAGATCAGCTCTGTCGTCATTGGGAATCCAGCCAGCTTCAAGGCTGAGCATTCAGGAGCTGAAGCCCGGCTCGTTTTCTTCAAACCGACGACCAGCCAACCAGCCGAAAGCAACGCTCTGATTACCACGAAGTCAGGGCAGGAGATCAGCCTACATCTGGTGAGCACGGGCAAAACCGCTGCCGATGCACGAGTTGATTTCCTGGTCGAATACCGGGCACCACAGAGCGTCGTGATCAGCCCTGACAGGCAGACGTTTCTCATTGCAGATACCCGCCCGCTTTCCTCAAAGGCTGTAACGAATTCCGCAGATGCTTCCGTTCATCCAAGCCAACCAGATTCAGTGGCGAACCAGCTTGAAAGACAGAAGAGCCTCCCTTCACCCGCATGGCAAGGCAAAGAGTTGCTTGTTGCTTTGGGCGACTCCCTGGAGATGAACCATCAAACAATTCTCAGCTTTTCGGTTATGAACGATTCCAAACGCGTAATCGAATTGCTAGCACCGCAGCTTGAACTCACGGGAAACGCACATAGCAACGGGGGGAAGCGAATCAAGGGTGATCCAGTCGCAATCTCCGACTACCGCATGACTACCCGGCGGTTACAGCCAGGCCAGCGCGCCGATGGTGTGATCGTATTTGAGCGACCAAGTTTCAAGGAATCAACTGAAAAACTGCAGCTCCAACTAGCAGAGGCAGAACAGGTGGATCGTCCCATCTTGCTGCCCGTTCCGTTTACGGCGAGCAACCAGGGAGGCGCACAATGAAAGGGACTGATCAGAATGGATTTGGCAGCACACAAGTGCTCGAGGAGAAACCGCAGCAAATCGCTGCAGGCAGTCCACCGCCGAGTGCGACTGGAAATTCTCCTTTCGTACCGCCAAAAGACAAGCCGAAATCCATCTTGAAGGAAAACGGCAGACTCTTGTTTATCGGCGCAGGCATCGTGCTGGTGCTTTTGCTATTGGCCTTTAACGGCATCTCGCACCATTCGGTACCTGTGCGAAAAGATTCGACGGCTGCCGGGCAAAAGCCGGCAGCAAAGCCCGACAATTCTGCCTTAGCCTCGAGCGTAACCCCGATACTCGATGCAGGCCGTTCACCATCACAGGCGCCCGATGGAAGCCTCATAAACCCGTACCAGATTGGACGAACCGCCACCAAACAGCCAAAACCTAGCCCAGCGACTACGTTAGGAGATGTAAAACCGTTCGATGGCTCTCAATGGCAACCGGCGCCCTACCAGCCAGGGTCACAACCGACACCAACCACTGCTGATCTTTCGCCGGCTGGTGACGCGACTCAGGCTCGCAGTGAGCATGATGCTCTGGACAAGGCATCGCTGGTCTTTGTGCGTAATAGTTCATCTCCGGTGGCGAACCCTCGGCCACAAGATGTTGCAGCCCCTATTGAGCTTGGCATTGGCTTGGCACCAGGCACGAGACTGCGGGCCAGACTCGAATCCGCCGTGAACACAGCAGTTCGGACTCCGGTGGTTGCGGTCGTCGAATACAACTACGAACAGAATGGGGAGATTGTCATTCCCGCGGGAGCAAAGGTATTTGGCCACCTGGAGTCCGCTGACCGTTCTGGCTACGTCGGTATCCGTTTTGAATCGCTACAAATGCCCGGTGGAATGTCCGTAACTCTCGATGCGGCCGCTACTGACCTTCAGCTGCGGCCGTTGCGGGGTAAAGTGGAAGGTAAGCACACGGGAAAGAACGTTCTCGTGCGCTCGTTTGCCGGAGTTGGCGAGATCGCGGCAACTCTGGTTGGCCGAGGCAGCCTCAACCAGCCATTGAGTGAGAGCGATTTGCTGCGGGAAAGAGTTGCGAACAACATCGGGCAGGCTTCGGATCAAACCGTGGCCAACCTCGCTTTGACCGAGCGAATTGTGGTTTCAGTGCCTGCCGATACCGAGATCTACGTAATCTTACAGAAAGGAGCAAAAGAAACCGTTCAAAGTTCGCGCAGCCAATCGTTGCCACAGGCAGCAAGTCAGTCCAATATCGAGGAATTGCGCCAGTTGATGCAGCTACAACGGGAAATGAACCAGCCGGCTGCAACGAAGACTGCCCCGGAATGAAGCAAGAGTCATTGGGCAAAAACCCGAACATCGTGCCAATGACTTGCTGAGGCCCAAACCCATTCGCGGGAGTCATGTTGTCTTCGCACTATAGCAGCTGTCATGACAAAGTCAGAATGAGTCTTAATGCTATTTTGCGGCGTCAAGTATCAGCGATGTAAAGGCCAGACAACCTCCCGAATTCCTCCTGTCGTATCGGCTAGAACGATGAATTTTCCCATCACTGGAACTCCAGGGAGAGTAATGAAAAACTCCGTCATGGTCGAAGTATTCCAGGAAATTGATTCGGAATCCAACGCTGCGAAAAAGCTCGCCCAGTTCGGAATAAGTGAACAGAGTCTTATGATCCTTTGACCAGGTCCATTGCCGCCCGGTCTTACCCATTTGATGTAGTCGGGACAGGGATGGAGGCCATCTGGTACTGCAACTCTCAAATGGCCTCCGATTTTGAGATACCTGTAGCAGACTTGAGCGGCCTTCTTGCCTTCAACTCTTGTTAAGTGTTCCCAAACGTGCTCCGCCAGCATCGCATCAATTGAGTCGGGCTGGAAGAGTCGCGCCCAGTCGCATGGCTTCAATAGATTTAAAAAGTCCTTTTCTGTTGGAATCCATCCTGGATCATGAATTCCCGACGCACCAATGACGATCCTGAGTGATTGGCGTGATGAGAGCAACCGATACCGTTTGAAGAGACTTTCACGGATTCTCTCGTTCATTTCCGTCAGTGAAACCCTGCGTCCACGTGGTCACAAGTGACCAACTATTGTTTTGCTTGGCGCTCTCTTGGTGGAGGGTATATGATACCGCGATAATTTAGGAACAACCAGGCAAACTATCTCAATGTGAACCAAAGGCGAGATGAACGGCTATGAAGAAATCAATGGGGTACGGCTAAGCGTAAAGCTGAATCCCTCAGGATTCTCCCTGCTTCTAGACTCTGAAAGCGAGTTCGGCTTTGCGATTAGCTTTTTCGCGACTGGTTCTCATGCTTATCAGCTCTCATCTAGTGTGGAAGGTTATTTATCTGAGAAAGTGGTCAACGTCACTCTCCCATTCAGTCCGTTGCGCGTCGGTATAACAAGCTTGGAGCTTAGACCATTTGAAGCTGGTGACCACAAGGGAAAAAGAGGTAAGAAAGCTGCGCGAAGAGAAGTGCACCTGAGATATGCCGAGCCCCTTCAGATGCTCCCCGTTTACGCAGGGCAAGGATCGGGGCGAGGCCGCCGCTCGCGTGCAGGCTACTCTCGATACTCAGGATATTCCGCTTACTCGGGCTATTCTGCCTACTCACGCTATTCGCATGGAGCCCGTGGCCTAGAAATTCTTCCACCAGTGATGGTCGACAGGTTGGACCGTCAACGAATCAAGCCTAAGAAGAAGGGGAGGAAATCAAGGAAGACCCAGCGTGCGCAGAGAAACAAAAACAACAAGAAAAAATAGCGCGCCGAATCTGAGCGTGATCATTCCCTATTCGGGTAGCCCATTAGTTAGTGAGACGCTTGCTTCCTTGAGCAAGCAGACGCTTCCTAGCGATCAATGGGAGCTCATTTTCGTTGCAGAACAGAGCATGCCTCTACCGCTAATCAACTTGCAAAGGCTGACCTGTAGAGTTCGAGTGGTACCATTTTCAAAGCCAGAGGCCTTTCGAGGTCATACCGCGGGAATATTGAGAAATATTGGAGTCCGACTGGCGGTTGCCCCAACCGTGGTCTTTGTAGACTCTGATGCGATACTGAGCCCCATCTGCTTGTCCGAACATCTTAAGTTGCACTCAGATTCTGCCACCGGCCTTCTGACGGTTTGCGGAATGTGGCTTGAATTACCTGCATACCGCCAAGCTGTACTGAACGGTGACTGGAAGTATTCTGATCTAGTACAGGTCAGCATCCCAGACTTCCGAAGTGGACCTGCGAGACGAGGCACGTGGCAAGACTTTTACTCCGGGAACGTCTCCCTTCAACGAAAGATATTCAGTTCTGCCGGGGGATTCGACGAGCGGGGATTACGTTGTCACGATATGGATCTCGCATACCGACTCAGCCTGCGGGGTGCACAATTTCGAATTTCACCTGAATGCTCCGCAATTCACATTGAACACCCACGCAGCCTCCAAGCTCGTGCGCAGCAAGCAAAGGGGTGGATTCACTTGGGCGAAAAGCATCCAGAAATTCGCAGTCTCGCTCGACAACAGGCAGCTTCACTTAGGTCATCATTCCGTCAAATTCGCAAACAGAGTGAAAAGCTCTTCGTCCGGTTCATAGCTGGACTTCGCGGTACTCGAAAGGGCCTCGTCTGGTATTGCGAAGCAAGTTGCCTTCGCTCCCTATGGCGCCGATTAGCGAACACTCCCACAAGCGCTCGCGAGTGTGATGAGGGTGTTCGCCTGTTCCTCCGTCTCCACCGGCAGTGCTGGGATTACTCGGTCGTTGTTAAGGCACCTCCACAGCCACCAAAACCCAAAATCTCAGTGCTTCTTCCCACATACAATCGCGCTGATTGTCTGCGGCAGTGTATTTGTAGCGTCCTCACACAGACTCTGTGGGATTTTGAGCTGATAGTTGTGGATGATGCATCGACAGACCGTACCTGCGAAGTCCTAAGTAGCTTTTCGGCTGACCCTCGCATACGAGTCTTTCTTCTTTCTGAGAATAGAGGACTTGCCCACTGCCTAAACAGGGCTCTGGATGTTTCAATTGGCTCATTTGTCGTACATTTGGATTCTGATGATACTTTGGTTCCAACTGCACTTGAGCGTCTATATCGTGAATTACGCAGATCACGCATCGGCGCGGTTTGTACGATTCCAAACAAACCAACGCACGGTTTGAAGCGAAATTACACGCCAGAAGAATTGCTTGCGTCGCTTGATTACACGGCGCCACGGGGTTACCGAACCGCCCTGTTGCGCGCAATTGGTGGTTGGTCAACTGACGATGCATACGAAGGAAGGTTTTTCGAGGACCGACTTACGCTTGCGAGAGTGAGCGAGCAGGCGAAAGTCAAGCCCATCCATGAGTCTCTGTGCGTGATCAGGCGGACACCCGACTCATTGAGCAAACAGGCAAATGCCAATGTGGCGAAGTTTGCGATTATTACTCAATTCGCTAACTCAAGGAGTCGCCAGGTACGGATATCGCGTGCAGGCACTACAGTTGTGCCCTCATTTTTCTCCCGCAGGACACAACCTCCCGAGGAGTCGTGGTCCGTTGTGATCCCGGTTCGCGACAACTCTCGGTTGCTTGATTACGTACTTCGAGGGTGGGCGCAGAGTGATTTGACGACAACCAATCATGAAGTAATTGTCGTCGATGATGGATCGCATACCCTTATTTGTCAACCGCCTCACAATCTCAATGTTAGGGTAATCCGTTCAACTCATTCACACGGTCCTGCGCATGCCCGCAATTTGGGAGCGATGCAAGCGAAGAACAATTACATTTATTTTTGCGATTCTGATCACGTCGTTCCTGTGGACGTTATCAGTAAACATGAAGCAACTCGCCGGAACAGTGATCAAGAATCCCACGTAGTGGTCGTTGGGGCTGTACTAGGACGGCGAGCTGCTGCCTGGATTGAACCAAGGAAGTTACAGCCAGACACTGTCCAGCGCATATTCAACCTTGCCCGGTTTGACTCTGCAGTATTCGACAAATTGGCCACAAGCGTCATTCAACGCTCTGTCATCGAAGTTGTCTCTCCTAGATGCACCATTCTTTACAAAACTCTTTGTAAGTTTGCGTTTTCAGATCACTCGCTATGTGCATGGGCTCAGGTTCTCCTTGCCTATGGCAATACTCTCGCCGAGTTTCATCATTCATGGCTGAAATTGGCAGGTGGAAGTTTCTCAATTGCCCGACGCAGTTTTTGGGCAATCGGTGGCTTTGATGAGCAAATGCTCTCGATGGAAGATTGGGATCTAGGGGCCAGGCTTCAAAAAGCTGGTTATTCCATTACCTGTTCTCCTGAAGCCGAGCCTCACCATCTGATTCACGCTCGAGACGATCAAAGAGACAGGAACAATCGAAGTGCTGTGTCGCGAATGATGGATAAGCATCCAGAACTTATTAAGCACCTTTTGGAAGACCATGCGGCAATTAATGTGCCAGGACGCCCATTAATTGAGCACCTCATTGAAAAAGAAACCGCATCGTTTCGCAAGCCGTCGATCACGCGACATTGCAGTTCCGGACGAGTCGGGACCGTTTGCTTCACTTTCGATGATGGTCCTGACCCTATTGGCACGAGTGCAATACTTAATGTGTTGACCAGGAACTCGGCGAAAGCCACTTTTTTCGTCTTGGGTGAGAAGCTGGAGGGCTGCGCCGAACTTTGCAGAAGACTGATTGCTGGAGGACATGAGATCGGAGTGCACGGATGGACTCATCATCCAGTAACCACAATGTCTCTCTCCAATATTCGACAGTCACTACGTTCTACTCTCAGTACCATCGAGAGCCTGACTGCAACGCCTGTTCGTTGGGCCCGGCCCCCGCACGGTACAACATCCACGAATTATGTGATCGCCGTACGCGAAGTGGGACTGAAAATAGCTCTGTGGGATGTATCACCGCGAGACTGGTCATGCCCGACGCGATTTGAACTGCTGAGCAGTCTACTATCCCATGACCTCGAAGGGCGGACTGTTCTTCTTCATGATGGTAGTGGTGACCCGACGGTAACGGCAGATTGTCTGGACTATTTGATTCCTCGATTGAGGAGCGCGGGGATTCAGCCGGTTACATTAAGCGAATTCCAAGCTACGCATCAATTCTCGAAGCCTAATTTTCCAATAGCTTCCAAGGGCTGAATCGTTTCACTCCGAAGCTTTTCAGAATCTCCTGGGGGAAGATTGTAAAATTCGTCCGGTTCCTTCCGGTCGGCGCGTTTGACCTCAGAATACTCCAAGCGATCGAAGTAGTACTCGGTTTGATAGCTAATTCTCCGGAGCTTATCAAGCTGCTCTCGTCGCCCCCCATTCTCCAATGTCTCCAATTCCCAAATTAAGGAAGATAGGCTCCGTTCTTTGTATTCAGGAAAAACTGGTGAATAGTGTCGAATCCAAGAAGGGTTGACATTTGCCTGGGGATCATACCCGTATATCGCAGTTCGGATAACAGCATAGTCTCTCGACGGAAATCGGGAGGCCATTTTGTCCACATAACGAATTCGGTTCGCGATTTCGACTTTTAAGCGGATCCAAGTTCTTTCTTTGTCAGCGTGTTGTGTCCGCGCCGCACTCCATTGTGCATAGCCCCATGAAAAAAGGCTAATGAACACTGAGGAAAGTAAGAATATTCCGAAAGTGCTATTCAAGAATGTCCAGGCTTGGGAAGGACGACTTGCGGAAGCGCCAGCTCTGAGTTCTTTCTTAATTCTTTTTTCAAGACTTATCTCTTCCATTTTGTCCATATTTATGGCCCCGGGCAGTTAGTTGTCCACAGATTGGGACCATTAACTGCATTTTGTATAGTTCGTCGTGAGAGCATATATTCTGGCAGCAAGGGAGTAAAGATCGATTTGCTCTGTAGGTTACTATGCGGGATTCCGTGTTCATGGGCAAAAACCCAAACATCGTGCCAATGACTCACTCGTCTTTGAATTGCCATTGGCATGATGGCGATAGGTGAAACGTTGTCGCTCTTGAGTCATTGGATAAAAATCCGAACATCCTGCCATTGACCTTCTGATTTGATGAACGCTTCTATCTCGGGTACAAGGCTTTAAATGTCGACGCCTAATCTGCTGCCCGAGCCCTCATCATAGCTTTCCGCGTGGGTTTCTTCCTATAAAAACTGATATAGGGCTGGTTGGCGGGGGAGATGGCCGTCTCTTATTGACTCGAAACTTGCGCGAGTTGCAAACCACCCCTATGGTCTCTCTGCGAGCGACGGAAATGAGTCGTTCGCTGAGAGGCAGTATGCAGTTTCTGAATTCCACGAGACATTCGACGCGATTCGCGGCCATATTTCTATTCTTAATTATTCTTATTCAATTCTCTCCGTTGCTGGTCCAAGCCCAAAACCTTGGCGGCGCTCCCGCCACCAATAAGGCTGTTCAGGGCCAGACGGCAGCCCAACCCGAGGGAGCCTTCCTCAACCTAGTCAATTGGGTCGGCAACGTGATTGCGCCGGTCGGAGCGGCCTTGTGTGTGGTCATGGCGATCATTAACTACACCCACGGCCGCGGTGTGGCCCGCTGGGCGATTGCAGCTGTGGGCCTACTGATGGTCTCGGGGCTAACGCGACTTCTTGAATTATGGATTCAGCAAGGCCAGGCGGGAGTCCAGTAGCGACACGACGATTCTTATTCGAGGGATGAGTCATGACGATACCTCAGCTACTGGTTGACCTGATGCAACTGCTATTCGACATGGCAGTGCCGGCCGCGATGTGCACATTGGTGCTGGCCGGGCTGGCCTTGCGTCAGGAGAGCGGCGTCAATTTCGAGGTCGGCGGGCGTTTTCAGAGATGGATGTTGTGGTCAGTGATCCTTCTGACCCTGCCGCAATTCCTTTCCTGGTTTGCCGCACAAGGCATTAACGTACCGCCGCAGGGCGCCGGAATTGCTGGTCCCTGGCTGCGTGGAATGGAGACGAGCTTTATCAGTTTCATCTCCGACGTCGTGGTCGGGAAATTGGTTCCAATATTAGCGGCCTTCTTCGTCCTCAAAGCTGCTCTCGATGCTTCGCAGGGATCGAGCCCGCTTGGTTCAGTCGTTTCGGCAATTTTCTTGTTGAGCATTTCCGGAACGGCGAAGCTCATGCAGGGCTTCAACAGTGGCGGCACACTGGCCACCGTCGAAATGTTGGCCTCTCTTTGGAACTACCTGGCGGGAACGATCTTGCCGGAAGCCGCAGGCTTGGCGGTCGTTGGCGCTGTCATCAACTATTCACGCAAGAAACCGTTCATGCCGCTAGTGTTCTCAGCATTGGCGTTTTTGAGTGTCACTGGGCTTTGGAAGCTTGTCCAGGCGATGGTCGGGTGAAGCGGAGATCGGAGGTGATCCATGTTTGAAAACGGACTGCTGAACCTGACCAACTGGGCAGGCAATGTGATCATGCCGACTCTCGCCGGCCTGTTCTTCGCCGCGGCGATCTACCGCTTCAGCAAGGCGCATCCCTACTCGCATTTGTCGTGGGCCGGCTTTGCAGCGCTGATGTGTTCAGGACTGCTCAGAGCGCTTGAGACATTCGCGCAACAGGCCGGCGCAAACGATCCAGACCGGTACTGGATCTCGATTCTGACGCTGGTGAATTGGGTCGGCAATGTGATGCTCCCGCTTTATGGAGTGATCCAGGTGGTGATGATGATCCTCCACTCAGCAGGTGTGCTGGAGCGGATGACAATCGGCGACGCCTGGGTCAGAAACCTGGTCGCGGCCATGATGTGTTTCGGATTATCGGGCTTGCTGCGGCTCGCGGAATTTTGGATACAGAATGGCACAGCGGGTGTGAGGTGACAGTTATGGCTTTAGATGTGACTCCAGTAAATCGCAACCTGCATACGCGGGTGACATTCATGGCTCTGGAATTCGAGGATCTGTTCGTAGTTCTGGGACTCGCGGCAGTAATGAACGTCGTCAGCCGTTTCGTCAGCGGGTCACTGAGCGCATATCTGCAGTATGGAGTGCCGCTGGCAGTCGTCCCCCTATTGATGGTCTTCAAGTACGGCAAGCCGCGCGGCTATCTGAGAGATTTGCTGAATTGGTACACGAGACCAAAGGCGTATTGCGCAGTCGCCCACGACCATCACATGCGCAGCAGTTACGTGAAAGTGGAGCAGTGAGATGCCTGTCACCTGGGAACAATACGAAAAGAAGCTGGACGATCCGGCGCTGTGCGAACTGCTCCCCGTCCGCGACTATCTCGATAACGTGCTGATACGCACGAGCGGAGCGGTGGTGGCGGGTTACGAACTGCGAGGGATTACTTCTTACTTTGCAAGCGATCAGGAAAGAGATCGCAGCTAGGCAATGCTCGGCGCTCTGCTCAAGTCCATTCCCGAGCAGAGCATGAGAGTTCAGGTTCGGTATGAAGTCGTGGAAGACGTTGGGAATCTGTTTGAGTTCTACACCGCGCAGGACCGCTCAGGTAGTGAAATCGGGAAGACTCTGGATGCAGCACGGCTGGAAGCTTGGGAGCAAAAAACTGAAGCTGGCCACTATTGCGCCCAATCCTTCATATCTACCTGATCTGGGACCCGGCGATCCATCACCGAGTCACAGGTAAAGCGACCAGACGCACTCCAAGCTGGAGTCTTTCGGCGAAGACGGCCATCGAGCGTAGCCGTCGCGAGCACGAGGAACTTGTGGCGGAGTTTGAAAGCTTGCTGGTTGGCATCGAGGCGACTATGCAAGCGGCAGAACTCGGGCCGCGCCGGATGACAGACCAGGAATTGTTTCTTGAAGCGAAACGCGCCCTCAATCCTGTTGAGCCCGATACACGGCCTTACAGTCCAGGCGAGGACCATCTTGAATACCGCAGTGCCCGTCAGCAGTTAGCCAATATCAGCATCGTGGACGAGACCGACTCATACCTGAACGTCGGCGGAATTCTGTATTCGTTTGTGAGCCTGAAAGAGCTGCCAGATGCGACGTTTCCAGGGATTCTGCGGGAACTAATTGCGCTCGACTTTCCAATTGTGGTCAATGCGCAGATGACCATTCCAGATCAGACCAAGGTCCTGAAGGGCTACAAGACGCGGCTCAGGAAGATGCAAGCGGCCCAGCGAGACACGCACGGCGGGTTCCGCGTCAACGTCGAAGCGCAAGTCGCGGAATCCCAGCTTTTCAAAGTGCAGCAGGAGATCATTGCCAGTTCGATCAAAACGGCCAAGCTGAGTCTTGTCATTGCCACGCGGACATCGAAGCCTGCCGTCACGCGCAGAGACTTCGAGGAAGCCGAACGGCTCATCAGCAATCGTCGCCAGCAGCTTCTTTATTCCGTTGCCAGAATGAACGGAGCCAAAGCCATTACGGAAACCTTGGCCAAGCGGCGACTGTTCTTCAGCTCACTGCCGGGTACGGCAGACATCGATAAACGCGAGCAGGACATGCTCACGACAAATGCGGCCGATCTCCTTCCGGTTGAGGCTCCTTGGGTGGGGACACCGCGATCGCCATTATTTCTGCTCGAAACGCCCTATCGGCAACTGATTCCATTTTCCCCCTTCGATCCTTCGCTCAGTGACGCCAACGTTCTCATTATGGCGAAGAGTGGCGGCGGTAAGACGTTCATGGTGCAGCAACTCCTGTCCATGGCATCACGTGCTAATCCTCTGGTTTCAATCATCGAGCGTGGCGATTCCTACCGGCCGCTTGTGGAATTGATGGGCGGACGAATGATCACCATGTCGCTTGATGCCGACCAGACGATCAATCCGTGGGATCTGCCACAGGGAGAGCGGCAGCCGAGTAAGGATCAGGTTGCTTTTCTCTTGCGCAGTGGCGGGATGAAGAGAAAAACCAGCGGGTGATGGATGAGGCGCATTTGGCAGCAATTAAGCTGCGCAGCTGGACTGGTGAAAAGGGCATCTATTCACGGCTCTTTGATCACCCAACCACAATTTCGCTCGACAATCCGTGGCTATTTTTCAATGTGGAGCAACTCGCGGATGATCCGCGCCTTGAAACCGCGATGAGCCTGTTAATCGCTCACGCCACCGCGCAACGAGCTTCAGGCAAGAGCGGACAACCAAGCATCACGGTGCTCGATGAGTGCTGGTTCTTGCTCGACTCCCCCGTACTGGCGCCCGAAGTTGTCCAGTTGTTTCGCACGGCCCGGAAGCGTAATTCGAGCGTTTGGGGCATCAGCCAAACAGCAGAGGACTTTGTTGGCTCGGAAGCCAAGCCGAGCGTTCATGGCGCCGGAATCGTGAAGAATTCGAGCACCAAAATTGTGGGGCAGCAACCAGGTGACATGACCGCCTTGAGGGAGCACCTGCACCTGAACGAGACGGCGCTTCACCAGGTTAAGCACTTCAGCGCTCCTCGAAAGGGCCGCAGTGCAGACGCTTTGATCGTGATTGGCGAGAAGGCCGATACAACACACACGATCCGCATGGTTCCGACACCGCTCGATTACTGGATTACGACCACCTATGCGCGCGAACGGTTATACCGATCCTGGTGGATTTCACAGCACAAAGATGTCCCGCTCATCGAGGCTTATCGCCAACTTGCCAGGAAATACCCGTTCGGCCTTGCCGACGTTGAGCCGCTCCCGGAGGAACAATCGATGGAAGTGGCAAAAGGAGTACAGAAGTGACAAAGCAATCTTCAACAAAACGGTCTGTGGCGTTGTGCCTGATCTCTTTGATGGTGTTGATGCCTTTGGCGGCGAATGCCGGCGTGGCGGACATCATTACGCTGCTGACCACGATCACCAGCACCCTGCAAAACAGCATTGGGAAGGTACTGAGTGGCATTCAAACGATCAACACCACCGCGAGAAATTTCGAGCAGCAGGTTGTTTGGCCGGCGACGCTGATCAATCAAACGCGTGCCGAGGTCGCGCAGGTCCGTTCTCAGTTCACCGGTCTTGCGGGACAAATCCAGAGCATTCCGACGAATAGCGCGAGCCTTGTGAACTCGAAAAAACTGGAAACCCTGCTGCGTAGCCAACAATCTGGCAACCTGAGCCAAATTAGCGGTTCCTATACACAGGTCTATCAGGCATTGCCACAGGCGAACCAAGCCACGGCGATACAGAGAAACCTGATGGATGTTGATGACGCGTTCGCTCTGGGTGCGCTTAAGACTACAACCATTTCCGACCAGGCCAGCCAAAGAATGTTGAATGTGGCCGATGGGCTTGAGCAACAGGCTGCGTTATCCGCACCTGGAAGCGCGTCAATTTTGACCGCTCAAGCCCAGGCCGCCAATCTCCAAAATCAGGCGATGTTGCAGAGGATGCTGGCGGCGGAATTGCGGCAAGAAGCTGCGCATCTGGCGCATGCGAATGCCCTGCGCAAGCAGAGCGCGGATGCAAACCGGACACTGCGGAACAACTTACAACAGATTTTGAGCAGGTAGAGGTGAACCCATGAAGATGCAATCAATCAAGGAATTTACCAAGCGCTTTTGGCCGGCTATGAAGTGGAAGGTAATCTTCATTTCAGGGCTGCTGTTTATTCCATCGTCGCGCCATTCAATGCGCGAGGGCAGTTTGGGCTTGACCCGTGCTGCGCGATCATCTCTGCCGGCTTGAATACGATCTCAAGTCTGCTGACGAATGTTGTAGCCAAGCCGTTGTCACAAATCCAGCAGATCCAACAGCAGGCCGCAAACTTTCAGCAGCAGGTGATTTATCCCACTACGGCGATCAACAATGCCCGCGGACTTGCCTCACAACTCCAGGGCCAAATGCGCCAGATCAATCAGCTATACCGACTGCCCATCAATAGCGCCACCCTGCCAGCGCCGCAACAGTTTGAGCAGGCCCTGCTCTCACACAATCCGCAGGCCCTCGGACAGGTCAGCCAAAATTACAGCGCTGTGTATGGGACCGTGATGGCGCCGGCGGATGCTCCCCAGCCGCTCCGCGACCTTGTTGATATGAGCGATGCCGAAGCTCAGGCCGCGCTCAAAAAAGCGGTGGAACTGGATGCATTGGCAGATGTTGAGCTGGCTGCGGCGGATCAGATTAACCAGCAGATTCAAAATGCCGCTCCGGGCAGCGCCCCGATTCTGGAGGCACAGGCGTCTGCCTGGCTGGTCCGTGCAAATGCCTACACCCAGTCGGCGATGGCAGAGCTGATACGGGTGCGTTCGATTGACCTGGCCAACTCTGGCGCCCACCTGAAATTCGGATCCACAGACGTTAACAATCTGCGGAACAGCACCAGCCAAGTCTTGGGGCGGGGGTCACAGTAGTCATGTTTTATTTCCAGCAATTGCTCAATCAGGGCTTAAACGGAATCGATAAGACCGCGATGATAACCACGGTCGTCGGGATTGGTTACACCATTCTGGTCGTCGGGTTCCTCATTGGCCTCTATCAGGCTGCCTTGCGTGGCGGCGATGTACAGTCCCTCGCCATAACCGGAATCAAGTACCTCGTTATTGCCATCATCCTGGCTAATTGGAGCACCGTGTTTCGCGAGGTCAACGGCTCGTTTAATCAAGTGGCGCAATTCATCGATAACAGCTCAGGTGCAGGTGATATGTTCCTGAGCTGGTTCGACCAGTTGAAACAGCAATTCAGCAGCAACGGCATCGAAGCGATTCTGCCTGCGATCAATGCGACGTTTGCGTCAATTACAACCGCCCTCATGCTGCTTGCGGCTTATCTGATCTATGCCATGATGGTCGTCATTTTTGCTTTCTTTTATGTGCTCTATGGTTGCGTCCTTTATGTGCTGGGGCCTTTAGTTCTTGCTCTTTTGCCGATGGCAGGAGTTGGGCAGCTGGCAAAGAGTTATGCAACGAACCTGATGATCTGGAATGCCTGGGGAATTCTTTACGCGACGTTCGGCTCCCTCATCACCGCAATTCAGTTCAATCGTGTTGACGAGGTGATGAACCAGGGCTTTCTGCAGGGCTTCTTCCGTGGCTCATCTGACGCCACAGTTCTGGGCATGGTCAGCATTTTCTATGCGCTGGCTTTAGGTCTGATTCCTTTCATTGCGAAGAAATTGATTTCCGGAGACGTGGGATCTACGGCTTCTACATTTGTGCGGGCTGCCGCCACAGCGGCGGGAGCTGCTATTTCTGCGGTCAGCGGTTTTTCGGCGGGAGCCGGAGCTGTATCCGAGGCGGCACCAGCGGCAGCTAACGCAGGAGCGGGAGCATCCGCCACGGCGGGAACCGGGGCAATGGCTTCTTCTTCCGCGCCCCCTCCGCAACCAAGCATGGCAGAAACAATTCGTGCGGGGATGATGAGCGCCATGGGCGAATCTGCGCCTGCTGCCTCACCCGACCAAAGTGGAACCGGAACCCAGCAAGCAGCAGCTGCGAGTGCCGGAACAGGCAGTGGAGGCGGTGCCTCACAGAGGAAATCAGCTTCTTCCACGGCGTTTCGGCCTGTCGGTGTCACCCAAACAGTGGCCTTTCATGCGGGGAGATTTGCCGGCACTATCGTGGGCGGCAATGGGAAGAAAGTGATGGCGCCCAGGAGAACGCATGAACCGGAAAGGAAAGGTTAGCAATGCTGCCATGGTATCGAGGACCAATTTATGAGCCCAAGGACAGCCGCTTTCGTCCCTGGAATATCAGCACTTTGATTGCATTTTTCATCGGCCGCTTCTTTGGCCGTTTGTTTCGAAGCAGGAGAAAAGGTCATGTGGCTAAAGAAACCAGATCCTAAAGAGAAGGAGCAAGCGCCGGAAAAGCTTCGGTATAGCCGGTATTACGAACACGACGGCGCTTTGCGCGCGTATGCCAATCGCGCCATGGTGTTGGCGTTCATCTGCGTGCCGACGACGTTGTTGGCCGTCGCCCTGGCCGCCTATGTGCGTCTGCAACCGCCTACCGTGATCCGAGTGGATTCGGCTGGCTCTGCAGTCGTCGTTGGTGACAAGCCGGGGCCTGCCAGGCCGCTGCTGGTATCTCAGGGAGCAAATGCCGAGCCCAACGACTTTGAGAAGACCGCTTATGTACGGCTTTTCCTGGACCGTTATCTGAGCTTCTCGCCGGAAAGCGTGAACAGAAACTGGGCTGACGGCTTGAATATGACGACCGCAAATCTCCGGCGGGGCACCCTGGCGACAATTGAGAAAAACAACGTGGTCGGAAAGATTCAGGATGAACAGATCACATCGGTCTTTCATCTGCGCTCCCTCGAAACCGCGAAAGACGACCCGCTCAGTTTCACGGCCTTTGGAGTGAAGGAAGTCCATCGCATCCGAGACCACCAGGAAACCACCGACAAGCTGGTAGGCGAATTTCATATCCGTCTGATTACCGAGCGCCGGTCAGAGACGAACCCCAGTGGCTTGCTTATCGCGGAATACGCCGAACGGTTGATTGAGGGAGAGCGCCGGGATGCGATCGCCCGAGACACATCTCTGAGCAATTCGAATTGAGGACCACCATGGATGGAACAAAAGCAGCAAATGATAGCCCGGCCGGAAGCTCTGAAAGGAACGGCCGTCGCAGGCGCTGGGAGATGACCAGCGAGAACGTCCGCTATTTCCTTCCCAAACCGGGCAGTACTGGCGAGAAACCGGAGCTGGGGCAGGAGATGGCGAGTGAAGGCGAAGCGTTAGTACAGGCATTCAAGTCCGGCCAGGTGTTTTACACGCTGGTCGCATGGAAGGCGGTGCCGGAGATCAACGGAAACGAACCGAAAATTGTGAAACAGGCTTTGTCTCGAAGCTGAACAGCAGAGGGACGCGAGTTGGCACGAGTTTTCAAAAGAGACCAACAGGCTCGTCGAGCTTACGGTCCTTTGAAGACCCTACACATTCATGTAGGGAGATGTGCTGACCCGGCTCTAGTCGGTGCCTGGCCAGAAACCCAAAACCAGGGAGGCCAGGCAGACAGAGTGTACGGGGAAAGCAAAAAAGCCCCTTAGTCATTGCCGGGTTTCCCGCAGCAAAAACTAAGGAGCTTTATTACTCATGGAAAAGTATAGCAACAAAACGAACAAGTTTTCAATCGAGCAGGTTGTTACGCTTGACATCGATTCAACAGGAAGTGTGACCCAACGGCTCACGAACCTGGAGACGACGCTCGAGAATACCCTTCTCAATGCGCTGTATCCCGGAATCAAAGTCGCTGTTGTGAACGTGCCGAACGAGCCTCTGGATGCATATGAGGAATCGCAGGTCGAAAACGCAATGGCGAACCTCAAGTTCAAAAACACTCCGTACAAATTGGTAGGGGCGAGTGGTTCATCCAAGGATGGCAAGTTCTACTTCGTGGACAAGGACCACAGCCAATCGATTGCGGAACGCTTCCAGCACTGGCCGCAAGCAGCTATCGTCTACTTCGGCATCCTGGTCTCCTCCTGCAAGGTGGTGATCGAGGAGCCGGATGTTTCGGTGCTGGTAGTCGAGGATCACGTTCTGGGGACGAACGACTGCCGCGGTTGGATTCGGCGGTCACTCTTCTCAAAACTCCAACTACCTGAAAACTGCTTCCATCAGTTCCGGCTGGCGTTTGAAAAGACACAAGCCAAAGGCTCTTTCAAGGCATGGAGGATGAGGCGGCGCAGCTGCTCGACGCCGACATTGTCCTCCCGGAAAGTGCGGTGAAGCCGGGCCTGAAGGTGCCTGTCGTAATGTATTCCGTCTTTGGCAAAGGCCGCAGGTTTCGTGGGCCGGTGGTGCTGGGAATTCGTGAATTCTCGCGCAAGCTTGAATTTGAATCCAGCTACACCCTCATTGAACATGCGCCCGATGATTCGATTCAGCTTGAGATCCTGCCGGAAGCTCTGGGTCAGGTGCGCAGGTTGAACGATTCGATCAGCGAGGGCCGGTACACGGAACTGCTCGAACTCCTCGGCCTGGACGACAGCGAGAAAACCCAGGACGAGGAAGTACGGACAGTCGAGGCTGCGCTATTGGCTGATACCAGTGGGCATATCGTCCGCTACCCCTACGTTAACAATCAACTCAACCGTCTGCTGGCCCGCTGGGCTTTCAAAGCAGCGACTGGCGGAGGATTCCGTCTGCCGGCCTATGCACTTGCCGATGACGGGTACCTGGTCGTTCACGATGGACGGCTGTATGCGGGATCTGACTGGATCTCGAAACAGCAAGCCATTGTGGCGCTTGAGTCCAAGCGTGGTCTGTGCGTCCGATATCCCATACGCATGTGTGAAGACTTGTTGCCGATAGAGCACGTCGGTTCGACGGAACTCATCATGCAGCTCAATCGCAGTCTGGATGAGCAGGGATGCAGGACTTCGTACGACTTGGCTGGGCAGATTGCGACACAACAGTTGCTTCTGGAAGGAACGTATGTTCTCCATTCAGAAGCAGCCAAGAAAAACGGCGGTGATTTTGATTTTGACTGGATCTGCATTCTGGAAGAAAACCGGTTTCCGAGATTCGTCCGGAAGCGGTTCTCCCTCACGAACGAATTCCATCAGCAGAAGATGAAGCTCCGAAAGGCCAAATCTCCCTGGTGGAATCTCGAACATGTGGCGATCAAGGCGCGTGGAAATCAGATCGGCATGATTACCGACCTGAAGACCTCGTGTTTGGCTGCGGGCAGGAGCGATCTCGCCTATCAGCTCGTCACCGAATTGCAGAAGGCGCTCGACAGTCTCAAGCACGAAGTTGAGCCCGATGCCAAGATCATCGCCGACATCCGCCAACAGATAAATCCGGCGCCGTGGCTCAAGTACAAGAATGAGTCGCGGATTTCGGATTTGCCCATTCACCTCGATGTGGATGACACCGACCGTATCGGGAAACTCTATAACCATGTTCGCAAGGAGATTGAAGATCTGCTCACGGCGAAGCTGCCCATAGAGGAATTTAAAGGACTCGTTTCGGGAGAAGAAGTTACCCGACCGATGTTCGATGAATGCCGCTATGTAAACAGCGTTTATGCGGCAGTGGTGGGCCGTATTTCCGAGCGGCAGGACAAACTCAAAGCTGATCTCGACAAGGCGCAGGCCGAATGGGAGGCTGTGCGCAAAGGAACTGATAAAGAACTGCGGAAGCAAAAGCTGCAGGCACGTCGCAAAGCTTATTCCGCTCACTATCACGGTGAGGAACGGGCCAAGCAGGAGATGAAAGCGATCATCTCTTACGTGCGTGTCTGGGCAGCGAGCAAAACGGAAAACCGGATGGGATGGTGCCAGGCCTTGAACCGGGTCGTTTGCAATGGCCAGGGCAGTGGCTCAATCCTGTTTCACGCCTTTCCGCAGGAACTCGTGGCAAAGCTGGCAGAACAGACGGGCGGCAAGACCGTCCGGGTGGTTGTGCCGGAGGTGACCGGGATGTCAATCCATCGGGATTCTGAAGGGCGCAGTTTCCTGGTCGAGAAAATTGAAGGTGGAGAAAAACAGACGTTCCTTTTTCAGTACAAGGACGGCCAGTTCTTCTTCGGATGAATCAACAATTAACCCAGAACGGAGCCGGAGCAATCCGGTTCCGTTCGTTAAGAATTCGAAGGTCATCATGAAGCGCGCACTCATATTTCTGTTGACGATGTATGCAGTTGTCACGTCGGCTGACGAGCTGAAGATGAGTCAGCCGGGTACAGGCGAGGTCATCCATGTTGCCACGGCGCTCGATCACCTGACTGTGCTTGAGTTCGGAGAACCGGTAACCGTGGCCGCTGCCGGCAGTCCTGCATTTCAGATTGAGCGTCACGAGGACAAGGTCTTCATTAAGCCTTTGAAGGCAGGGGCCTCGACGGATCTATTCGTCTGGACCGCTTCTCGCCGCTTTGCATATGAGCTCGAACCCCCAGGGGAGGTAAAGAACATGAATTTCGCAGTTGACAGCCGTGTTCCAGCACCGAAAGTCGTGCCGGAGAGCAAAGATCAAATGAATGACATTGCTGACATGATGTTCACCCGGGCGCTGCTCGGAGCTGAGCGGGTGGACTCGACCAGCATCAAAGATGCCAAAGATCGCATCACTGTTCGAATCGAGGATGTATTTCAGTCCAGGAATACTACATACATTCACTACTCTATCCGTAACCAGTCCGCTCATCCCTATCGCGTGACCACGCCGCAACTCATAGAAGCGATTGCTCCTGAGACATCGATCTCCATCCAGTCGCTGAGACACATGCAGCTTGAGGCCCAGATGCTCCATAAACTCGGCAAATTGCGAGAACGGCCGCTCAGCTTGGCAAAAGCCGAGGTGCAGAAAGAAGATATTCAGCCGGGTGAAGAAACCCGCGGAGTCATTGCCATTCGTGAAGCCGTAGCCGGCCCTTCAATCCTCCAACTGAAGTTTGGCCCTGAGGGCTCGCACAAAGTGCAAGCCACGATGGTGTTCTAAGGTGCCATACCTCACCGAGATCGAAATGCGGAAGCTTCTTCGCGATGCCTACGCTCGGGATTCCGAAAGGAGCTTCCTGGCACAGATCGGTCGGAATGCAGGTGATCCGGCCATGCCAAGGGATACAAATAATCGCCCACGTATTCACCCACTATGGCTGACCTTAGGTCTGGTTGCCCTGTTTGTGGTTGGCGTCTTCTTCTATTTCAGTTTTGCCCAATGATCAGTCACAACAGCTACGAGTATGGCCGCCGTGAGTACCACCGCACGCACGAGGACAACGGTGCGCTTGTTCTTGTCGTGTTGGCTGTGGCCGTGCTTGGAGTCGGTTTTTATCTCTTGGTTTCCAGCTTTCATATTCGCACGCACCAAATCGTGGAATTGAGCTTTTATCTGATTGCCCTCATCGGAGCCGGAATCAGTGTCGTTTGGTATCTCAGGATTCGTAAGAAGCGCATCGAGAACGCCTGGCCGCACCCCACCGTCTTCGTTCCGATGCTCAAAGATCATCGCCATGTTGAGCGGGCTTTTGACCAGAATGCCATCATTTCCGGCTACGACATCTATTCACGGCCCTGGTATTGGTCGGATGACTCGCGCCGGATGCAAACTGTAGTGGTTGGCCAGTCAGGGTCTGGAAAGACGACTTTGCTGCACAATATCTCCGCTCAGGACATTCGGCGGAAGGTGAACGGGCAGCACTTACCAGTAATCATCTTTGATGGCAAAGGTGACCAGGAATTCTTGAATGACCTGCTGCCGGAGATTGCCGCAGCCGGACGGCTGCATCAATTAAGGGTTCTTGATCCATTTCGGCCCGAAGTCTCCGTGCGCTTTAATCCGCTCTATAACAAGGGAGGCTCAAGCCAGGAACTGGTAAACGCCTTCTTTGATTCCTTCCTGCAGCGGCAGGACTTTTTCCGGGGACATCAGGCGGCGTATTTGAGCGACATTTGCCGCGTCCTCGATTACACAGGAAAGATCCACAACATTCCCGATGTCCTGGTTATGGCCAGGGACGAACTGGTTCTGAAAGAACAAATTAGCAGGGCCTCGCACATGATAAGCAATCAACCGGATATCTCACAGCAGCGCTGCCAGAACTTCGAGATGTCGGCAAAGAACTTGCTGCAATCACTCGAAGACCGGGAGCGCCTGCAGAAGATCCAGGGATTATTAAACGAGCTTGGGATGTTTACGGAAGACGATCTCTCCGTTATCACGAACGCATACGAAGACCTGTTGACGCTCGATGAGATCGTGGACCAGGGGTTGGTTCTTTTTGTCTCATTGAATACCAATAAGAACGCCAGAGCTGTCACGGCCCTCGGCCGAATGCTGCTTCAGAATCTTCAGCTCATGGTCGGAAGCCGTTATCTGAACGAGCAGGAGAGGCGCCGGGATGGGCGTCCGATGGTCAGCGTGATCCTGGATGAATTTGCCCCGTTTGCATATCCCAATTTTGCCCAAATCCTGCAAACCGCCCGCGGCAGCAATATCGCATTACTGTTCTCACTGCAATCGATTCCTCAGCTACGGAGCGTCAGCCGCAGCTTTGGCGACGACGTTTCATCGGCCCCCAATACGATCATGCTGTTGCGCACCCGTGATGAGGAGACTGCGCGATATTTTTTGAACGCTTCTGCCAGAGTCACCGGCGAACGGCGCACGATGACAGTCGAAA
Organism: Candidatus Angelobacter sp. Gp1-AA117; assembly: GCA_003223515.1. Classification (GTDB taxonomy): domain Bacteria; phylum Acidobacteriota; class Terriglobia; order Terriglobales; family Acidobacteriaceae; genus Angelobacter. The sequence goes on along the minus strand of QHVI01000072.1, from coordinate 19,425 downwards.
AGAAGGGAGTTCTGGACGAACATTACGAGGAGATCGGCTTTGGAAGCATTACAGAAATTGAAAAAACCAGGGCAGTCGATTTCCAAATCAAGAATCTGCCTGTCGGTCAGATGCAGGCCTTAACGACAGACAACCGGTTGGGTACGCTGCATATGCACGTGCATGTGCGACGGCCACAGAGGTGGTTCCTTTCCAGCTTTGAGCCAGTGCTATATCCACGGTTGCAGCAGATCAACGCGCACACCAGAGGCGCAAATCTGAGGTTCAGAAATCCGGAGTTAGCCCGCCGCATGAACCGGATATCCGGCAAGAATAAGGTTCCGTCAGTATGAAGTTTTACCTCATTGTTGTGCTGATTATCGCGACATGGCTGCCGGCAGTGGGTCAGCGATCTTCTTAGGATCCTGCGGCCAAGCAGCCCGGCAACCCGCGTGATGGCTTTGTCGATTTCGCGCTCAAACAGGTTAATCCCCAGAATAAGGACTACGGTTGCCAGATTGATGATGCGCGCAAGCTTCTGGTCGACAAGACAATCAAGAGCGTTACCTCTTGGGCGCTGTTGGTGGCGCTCTCGTTTCTCATCCTGGCCTTCTTTTTGCTGCTTCACCAGCACCGGGAGCGTCACCGTTTGCGAGATCATCGCCGCCGGCCTTTTGGCCAATATCACAACGCCTTGGCGGACGCTCGTAGCCAAGCCAATGAGGCAATAAACCGGTACAACGACCTTGTAAATAGGACCAACACTGCTGCCGAAGCTGCACATCGCCCAGCACTACATCCGCCTGAGCGCGCGCAAGCCACGGCGCCTGCAGCAAGTATGGTCCCGGACGTAAAGCCCAACTCGTCCTCGGGTCCCCCATCAAAAGATAAAATCAAGACGGGCGAAAAAAGAACTGGCGGGACTCAGGTTGTGCCACAAAGTCCTGAGGCTGAAGGCGACTTAATTGCCCAGATCAGCACTCTGCAGCAACAATTACATTCCTCTCACGAACGAGAGAAAAACCTCCAGAAGGAACTCACGAAAGCGCAGCGTGGATTAACAGCGGCGCAGCCCAAAGAGGCAAATATCGCGGGCTGACTGGCAGCCGTTGTAGCGGAAAGGAGCCGGACAAAATGGCAGACGACACTCCACAGAAAGAACTGCTCCAGGAAATGGCGCGACTGTTCAAACGCTTCGAGAAAGGCGGCGATCTTGCGCCGATCGAGGACCGAAATGAGTGGGACAAATTGGTTGAATCAAAACCCCCGGAAGAGCGGGAACTTGTCAAAGAGCTTGCCCGTTTTGCTGACCTATGGAGGTACTTTCAGGAGCGCAACGAAAAGCTGGGTCCCGAAATCGTTAATGCCATTAGCGTCGTGCATCAGTTCCCAGTCCCGGAGCGCACCGCGCGTCTAAAAGAGATCAATCAGAAGCTCATGGAGCGGGTCGGAGATGCTGGTCCAGGTGCTCAGTTTCGGCAGTAATTGGTGGGCTCGTTTCGGACATAACGTTGACGATCCGCATCGTTTTACGCGCCATGCTGCCTACTACAACTCGAGCGGAGTGCGTTGCGGCAGCAAAGTCAGGCGCCACTGGATTGTTTCAGGATTGATCCGCTTTAACGGCGTGGGCGACTTTAATCCCAATCTGCCAGATCGAGCCATCGGACGTACTTTTGTGTGCTCTGAGTTGTCCCAGGCGTTCGGTGGCAACCGGTTGCTCTTCCAGCGTAGAGCTCCCAAAACTGACGTTCCAGATTCCTATCTGGTCGTTGTCTCCAGCGATGTCCATGGCGCGATTGACTTCTCTTCTGGTGCTTGGAAATCCGTGTTCAGCCGCGTCATTGCTGCGAGTCACTTGCGCGATAAACAGGAGGCCATGTTGCTAATGAATCCTGGTGACTGGGTCCAGACCAGCACCGGTTTTTGGCAGTTAATTGTGGATTTAGGCCCAGGTCAACGAGCCACATTGACACGTGTTGGAGAGAAAACTTCAGCCTGATGCGGTACATAAAAGGCAGCCTCGTCATCACGGCAGATGGAGACATTCCGCTGCTCAGGCTAGTCCGGAATTGCCGGTTCGTTAGCCATCAACAACTCTTTGAGTTGTTGCGCCACGATGCAGTTTTGTCTTCCCGGAGTACGTTCAATTGGCGAATTCAACGTCTGCTGAAATCGGGTCAGATCGAACGTCAAAACGGCTTGGACTTGGAAGGAGTTCCCGTGTATTCCATAACACGGAGAGGCCTGCTTGAACTCGAAAGGCAGGGGGAATTTCTCATAGCTCTGAACTCCAGTACCAGGCAAATGCCCGATCCCGTCCAGGTGTTCCATGCGCTGGAACTGAACGCGCTCCGTCTGGCACTTGCCCGTAGTGCACTGCTCGTCAGCTGGCAATCCGAAGTCGAAATCAGCACGCTGAACATGGTCTCTGAGTTATTTCAGAAAGATTATGACGCCATTGTGAAAATCTGGCTCGGTAATGAAATACGTGAGTTTGCCCTTGAGTACGAGCGTTCGCTCAAAAACGCCAAGCAGTATGAGAGCGTGCGAGCGGCGCTGGAAGCTGAACGAATGATCGGGTGTGTTCTCTATGTGACGGTCGACGCAAACCTGTTATTGGCGGTTCTGCACCATTTGACCCCGATTGCAAGACACCTCGGGTTCCTCACAGCGCGTTCCTTCAGGGAACAACTCCTGGCGGCGCCTGTCACTACTGAGACAACTCGGGGCAGGTGAGGCTGGAGGAATTTCTTCAATATTCGCATCCTCTATATATCGGCTTGCAGGAGCCCACTGTTTTTTGACCATCTTTGCCTAGCCTATCGTCCGGCCATTGCCTGAACTTTGCCCATCTCGCGGGCCTCGAAGTGTCCACCGTTCAGCAGCTTGCGGCTGACTATCCCGTCATGACATATGAAATCGGGCACGGAAATTGTGGGTCTGAAACAGCGTCAACGTTTTGCTTTGGCTTTCTCTTGGACCATTGCCAAAGCGCGCGATCAAGCGTGCGCAAGCCAACTCGGCATTGGCTCGCTAAGCCTCGACAGAACCGGAGGTAATCAATAAAAAAATCAATGGTGCAATAAGCCTGTCTATTTGTAATACCCAGGGATTCCAATGCACGAATCAATAATTGTGAACCTCTCGGGATTCATCGCTGTCAGAATTGCCGAAGCAACAGGCACTTCCACTCCGTTCAATCCGCAAAGGACAGCAACTGCAGACCTGTCCGCAGCAGCCCGTACAGCCAATTCCAACGCGTCAGCAATTTCCTCATCTGTGTTCCGGCGCAGCCTGGAAATACCGCGGCCGCCAGTCTTCCAACGAAAGATCACTTGCAGATTATCTCGGCTGTAATTGCCTGACGAGATCTCACGCCCAGCCCTCAGTGCCTGGTCATCCGCTCCTTGGTCGTCGACGACATACCGTGCTGCCAAACTCGATATTTCAGAAACATCGAATTGCAGAACAAACCTGGATTCCGTCATCACAGTTCCTCAGTTCCGGCGCAAATAGTAGCAGGAATACAGGTTCACAGCTCTGGTATACAGCTCTCCATAAGCAACGGTTACGGCTTTTGCTTGGGAGGAATTCGCGCATCTATCGGACAAATTCAGCAAGGAAAGGAGACATAATGCAACTGAGTAGAGGAACCATCACCCCACACCGCTTGTTTACCGTGAAAGACCTGGCACTCGGCAATCCTGAGCCTCACGTGGACCGTGTCATCAAGGAATTTTTAGCCATCGGTGACGCCGTAGCCGCACGGTGGATCCAGATGCCAAATGCAATCCTGTTGTTCCAAATGGCCCCCGAAGATCCAGCCTCTGGTGCAATTTATGTGTACGACCGCTTGCATCAGGAGTTCTATCTACTCTCCTTTGAAGGCGCAGAAGACAACCTTACATTGGATGATTTCTGCCATCTTCTCACCGAATACAACTTACTCCGTTACGCTGAGCAGCCCGCACTCTTGCACGTTCCCCTCCAAACCACCGGCTCGGCGTAACGCCGCCGAGTTCTAGCAGCCAACAAAATTTGACCGAGTTTCCAGACCGGGGTATCAAGACCTGGAAGGTGAAGTATGCAATCCCGACTCTTGGCCTCAGACGAGATAGTGGCTCGATATTTTGAGCTATTTGTCAATCGTGGGGCCTACACCCTTCAGTCTTCGACCCCGGATTCTGCTCATGGCCGGTACTACTACTACCGCCCGAAAGGCCGCATTTCGTTGTCACGAGAAACCATCCGCCGGCACCTCGAAGGACAGATCACGATAGGCCTTTATGCGATTAACCCGGCCAATCAGCGCTGCAAGTGGGTCGCTATAGATGCCGACTATCCCAACGCTTTGGAGGACCTGTTAAAGCTCCAATGGGAACTGCGACAGGACGGGGTAAAAGCAGCCTTGGAGAAATCTCGCCGCGGGGGACATCTGTGGATTTTTGCAGCCCAACCGCTGCTTGCCCGCGATTGCAGGCTATACATTCACGGCCTCGCCCGCCGCCTGAAAGTGCCCGTCAAAGGAGTACAGCAGGAGCACGCTCTATTGTCTAAACCTGCTGCCTTGGCTGATGGCATTGAGGTCTTTCCAAAACAAGATGAAGTTCATGCTGACGAATTTGGCAATGCCATACGCGGGCCTCTTGGGATCCACCGAGGTGCAGGTAAGCGGTTCTGGTTCTATGGTGCTGACTACCGCCTGGATGCACAGATCTCTTATCTCGCCCGGTACATCCCCACGCACCCGGAGATCACTACGGCCACCGTGACAGGGCCTGAAACTGTTGATGGAAAGCTGCGCTACACGTTCAGCAGAGCTATCGGGTATAAGGGTTGACATGGCGCGACGCAATAACGAAAAGCGCTTGCTTCGAACTCTTGAGCGTATCGCGGCTACTTCGCAATCCCAAGACGCACGGCTTCTTCAAGAGGTGGAAAAATGCCCGTCCTCAAGAGCCGCCTGCTCCATTCTGACAGGCGCCCTCAACTGCAGCGCCGGCAACAATCGCGACGAGTTGCTCCTGCCCGTTGCAAGCTGGATTCATCCACTCGTCTGATTGCGCCGGCACCAGGATCGCGCCTGCGCTTCGGCGTGGGACTCACCAATGTCCGGTCACGCTTGAAACAGCTCTACGGGGACCAGTCGTCGCTGGAACTTAACGGGGGTGACGGTCGAGGCTGTGAGGCCATCATCACCATTCCACTGCGGAGTTCGCATTGAAGACGCGAATCCTCATCGTCGATGACGAACCGATCGCCCGGCGCGGTATCCTTCGCTATCTGGCCGAACACAACGACATTGAAGTTGTAGGCGATGCGGGGAACGGAATAAGTACGGTGGAGCAGATCAATGAACTTCATCCCGACATCGTTTTTCTCGACGTGCAGATGCCTGATCTGGATGGATTTGGAGTCATCGAAAATGTGAAGCCATCGACCGGTCCCGCTCCTGTATATATCTTCGTCACAGCTCACGACGAGCACGCCATTCGCGCATTCGAAGTGCACGCTGTTGACTATCTCTTGAAACCTTACGATAAGGAGCGATTTGCCAAGGCCCTGGTTCACGCACGCCAGGTACTGGAACAGCGCAGGGAAGCAAATCGAGGTCTCGAACCGTTGCTTCAGTCCCTCCGTAGTCTCCGCCCGTTGGAGCGCTTTGTGGTGAAGGACAAGAAGCGGATTTTCTTTGTTCCCGTTTCCGACGTTTTGTGGATCGAAGCCACGGGAAACTATGCCTGCATACACACCGCCAGCGACAGACATCTGTTGAGGGAAACCCTGGCGCACCTGGAAGAGAAGCTGGCGTCCCACCACTTCATTCGCGTGCGGAAATCGGCCATCGTGAACGCTGCCCGCATTGGCGAGATTCGCCCGATGTTCGATGGGGTTTACGACATTCGTCCTGGCAGAAGGAACAGTGGTCACGTCGAGCCGCAGATACGCTCACAAGTTACGGGCTCTGCTGGAATCCTAGTCTTGGACACTCGATGTAAATTGGCATGTCGGCGGGGAATGCCAGCGGCGAATGATCCGGTTCCATGAAAGTGCGCAAGATGGCTGATCACAAAAACAATTCTTCTTCCAACGCTCATTCGCGGCAGCGCCCCGTTGACGAAATTTATCTGTGCGGTAAGGTTCAGTCGCATACGACCTCGGCGCTGGCCGTAGCGAAGGCTTCGACTCCTGAGTTCACGAAGGATTAGCCAAACTGAAGGACCTCAGCGAGGCTCTTCAGCTCGAGCACAGCCGAAACGTCGCAGTCTTTTTTTTGCCTGCAAGGTAGGAATCCGTCCGAAATCAGGCGGGTGTAAGCATCAGTCCGACTCGTTCGCGGATGTCTGCGGGAAGGGGCCGCGACTTCCGGGCTGAGGTGTCGAAGTAAACGGCCACCAGAATCGTGCGCGCGGCCAGCTCGCCTGTCTCATCGTTGGACATTTCGTGGCAGAAGCGGATGGATTTTTCCGTGATCTCGAGCGCCGCCGAGCGAATGGTAATGAGATCGCCGGCACGCAGTTCGCGCTTGTACTCAATGCGTTGTTCCACGGCCGCCATCCCCGTGCCTTCCTGCAACAGTCGCGATCGCGAGAGGCCGATGCTGGAGAAGAACTGCCAGGTGGCTTCGTCGAATTTGCCGACATACCACATCACGTTCATGTGATTCATCTGGTCGCAGTGCCAGGGATAGACTGTTCCCCGATAGGTGACGGGCAGGTCGGGCATCCTTCCTCAGGCTCCTCAATGGCGCGACACAGAGTGGCAAAGCCCAGTGTCGCGCAAAGATCCGGAGTCAAGAGCTTAGGGCCGAGTCGGTACGTCACGCAAGCTCTGCACCAATCCGTCTTGTCAGCCTTGCTCCGGCGAGGCTTTTTATTTCTGGTATGGCCTTGCGTGGATCACTCCATCAGTGCCATCAACAGTGGGATTTTTCGTATTCGGAGATCTCGGCTTCGTGCTGCAAGGTCATTCCAATCTCGTCCAGACCGTGCAGCAAGCTGGTGCGGGTGAAAGGATCAATCGCAAACTGGGCGGCAAAACCGTCCGCGGAAGAAACTGTGCAGCTCTCCAGATTGACGGTCAACTCGAAAGCACCGGGTTGGGCACGCGTCATAAGGTCACGAATCTGTGCCGGAGAGAGAGTCACTAACAGCAGGCCATTCTTGGCCGAATTTGTGGTGAAGATGTCCGCGAAGGAAGGAGCGATCAGGGCCCGAAAGCCATAATCGCGCAGCGCCCAAACCGCATGCTCGCGCGACGACCCACAGCCAAAATTCCTGCCTGCCACCAAAACCGTAGCCCCGGCATACTCCTGGGCATTCAGAATGAAACCTGGGTTCGGCTTCCCATCGGATTGAAAACGCCAATTGTAGAAGAGAAATTCGCCGTATCAGGTGCGCTCAATACGCTTGAGAAATTGTTTGGGAATGATCTGGTCAGTGTCTACGTTCTCTCGCTCGAAAGGAACGGCCAAGCCGGTATGGGAGTTGAAGGATTGCATTTAGAATTTTCCATTTCAGTTTTTGATTTCAGAGCCGCCTCGAATTCAAAACAAGCGTAAAATCTGAAATCAAAAATCTTAAATCTTTACCTTTACTTATACTGCCAATTCCGCACATCAACGAAATGTCCAGCCACTGCTGCAGCGGCGGCCATGGCCGGGCTGACCAGATGTGTTCGCCCACCCGCTCCCTGTCGGCCTTCAAAATTGCGGTTACTGGTCGAAGCGCAGCGCTCCCCAGGATTCAGTTTGTCCGGGTTCATGGCCAGACACATGGAGCAGCCCGACTCCCGCCACTCGAAACCGGCTTCGACAAAAATCCTGTCCAAGCCTTCTCGTTCGGCCGCGTGTTTCACATTCTGCGAACCAGGCACAACCAGCCCCTGGACTTGCCGGGAGATTCTGTATCCCTTGATTACCCTCGCAGCGGCCCGGATATCTTCCAATCGCGCATTTGTACAGGAACCAATAAAAACACGATCCACAGGGATGTCTTCAATCCTGGTTCCAGGCTTAAGGGCCATGTACTCAAGCGCTCGCAGGCAGGCGTTGCGTTCAGAATCGCTACGTGCGCCGTCGGGATCGGGTATTTGGCCATTCACAGGCACTGCCATTCCCGGATTTGTGCCCCAGGTTACGAACGGAGCCAGGGCTGCAGCGTCAATCTCCACAGTTGTGTCAAAGCGAGCGCCGGAATCAGTGCTCAAACTCCGCCAGTAGCTTTCGGCTTTTTCCCAGGCGTTGCCCTGGGGAGCAAAGCGGCGGCTGCGGAGATAAGCAAAGGTAATTTCATCGGGAGCAATCATGCCGGCACGGGCACCTGCCTCAATGCTCATATTGCAGATGGTCATGCGCGCTTCCATGGATAGCGCGCGGACGGCATCACCCGAGTATTCAATAACATGACCAGTGGCGCCATCAATGCCAATCCTGGCGATCCACGCCAGAATCATATCTTTGGACGTAACTCCTGCCGCCGGTATTCCCGAAAAGCTCACTGACATTGTCTTGGGCTTCTTCTGCACCAGGCATTGTGTAGCCAAGACATGCTCGACCTCGGAAGTGCCGATGCCGCAGGCCAGTGCGCCGAAAGCCCCATGCGTGCTGGTGTGACTGTCACCACAAACGATGGTACTGCCGGGCTGCGTCAGCCCCAGTTCCGGACCAATTACGTGAACGATGCCTTGATTGGGAGAATCCAGGTCAAACAGTTCAATCGCGAATTCGCGGCAGTTCTTGCGCAACGCCTCCACCTGGGAAAGCGCAAGCACATCTGTAATCATGGAACGAGTCTCATGCGTGGTAGGAACATTGTGATCCATAGTTGCAAAGGTAAACTCAGGACGGCGGACTCTCCTGCCCGCTATCCGCAACCCTTCAAACGCCTGGGGCGACGTCACTTCATGCACTAGATGCAGATCTATATAAAGGATGGAAGAACCTTCCGGCCCCGGACAGACCACATGATTGTCCCAAATTTTTTCGAATAAGGTGCGCGCCAACTCTGTTTCTCCGTATTGTGTTGAGAGCCGCTTGCCGTTCTTTGTGTCCCAGTGTTTCAGTGGTGGACTTTCACACAGCATGATAAGCGAAGCGCCGATCCAGCCGGTCGACAAATGCGCACTCCACCAGTTCGCCCATTTCCCTGGTGCTGGTAACGTGCTGTGGATGCTCTCCCGCAATGTCGGCGGTGCGATGACCGGCATCCAGGACATTTTCAATGGCATCTTCCAGATCGTTCGCCTCGTGCGGCATCTGTGCCGAGTGGCGCAACAACATGGCCACGGAGGCAATGGCGCCCAATGGATTGGCAATTCCCTTTCCCGCAATGTCCGGCGCCGAGCCATGCACAGGCTCATAAAGGTTGATCCCACCACCAATGGTGGCCGATCCTAACATTCCTAAGGACCCGGTAATGGCGGCAGCCTCGTCCGATAAAATGTCCCCGAACAGGTTCTCCGTAAGAATCACATCAAAGCGGGAAGGATTCGTGACCAGATGCATGGCACAGGCATCCACGTACATGTGTTCGAGTTTCACATCGGGATAAAACCGGCTGACACTAGTCACTACGCGCCGCCATAATTGCGATGTTTCCAGCACATTGGCTTTATCTACAGAGGTAACTTTCTTGCGTCGCATGCGTGCCTGCTGGAAACCCACATGAGCAATGCGCTCAATCTCCTCCACCGAGTAACGCATGGTGTTGCAGGCATACTCCTGGTTTTCGCCAAATCCGCGCGGCTCCGAGAAATACAGCCCCCCGAGAAGCTCGCGCAGAATCAACACATCAGCGCCTTCAGCTCTCGACCGGCGCAACGGTGAACAATCGGCAAGGGCAGGGAAGCAGGCTGCAGGACGCAAATTGGCGAACCCTCGCAACTCGGCCCGCAAGCGCAGGAGGCCTGCTTCGGGCTTTTGGCCCCGGTCCAGGTGGTCAAACTCCGGCGCACCCACTGCTCCCAGGAACACAGCCTCACTCTGCAAGCACGCTTCCAGAGTGTTTTCCGGCAGCGGCGAACCGGCAACCCGAATGGCTGCGCCGCCCACCGGTTTTTCTATGATTTCGAACTTGCAGTTGTAGAAGCTGTTGAGCGCATGAAAAATGCGCACTGCCTCACGACAAACCTCAGGGCCAATTCCATCGCCGGGAAGAAGAGTGATTCGCATAAGAACACCAGTAATTAGTAAATTAGCAGTTGGCAACTAGCAAATAAGCAGTTCGGTGAAGACCTAATCTCGGGACCAACCAACGAATGAGCCAAACGGCCAAAAAGCTAAAGGCTAATTGCCAGTTGCTAAATAACGCTGATCGGTCGCACGCCAGCGCCTAACCAGATGTTGTGCGGCGCTTTCCCACTCAGGGAATTGAAATTGGAAACCAGCTTCGACAAGACGACTGGGGATAACGCGGCGGCTCTTGAGCACCAGTTCCGTTTCGGAGCGCAGAAAAAAGGTAGCTATCTCCAGCATCCAGCTTGCAGCAGGCAGCCCGATGCGTGATCCCCATGCTTCTCGCAGAGCCTTCATGAATTCCCGGTTCCGCAAAGGATTTGGCGATGCAATATTGACCACGCCATCAATCTCATCTCGGGCAATCAGGTAATCGATGCTACCCAAGAAATCGGCGTCGTAAATCCAAGAAACAAATTGCATACCGCTGGCTGAGGTCCCTCCGAGACCAAACCGAACCAGACGAAGCAATTTTTCGAATATTCCCCCTCGATCCGGACTCATGACCACGGCGCTGCGAAGTGCGATCTTGCGAGTATTGGGTGTGACAGAGTCGAAGAAGGTCGTCTCCCAGCTAGTGGCGACATCAATACTGAAACGCCATTTGGCAGGCGCATTCGGTTCGTTGCCACCAATCTCCCCCGTCTGCTCGTCCATCGGTCGGTCAAGAGCATGACGGTAAATCGTCGCGGTACTTGCGTTCATCCACAAGCGGGGCGGATGAAGGGAGTGACCAATCGCTTGACCTAGCAAGTGAGTCGTCTGAATCCGGGATTCTTTGATTGCTCTGCGGTTTGCCGGAGTGTATCGGCAATCTATGCTTCTGCCCGCGAGGTTAATGACTACATCAGCATTCTCCAGTTCGGATGTCCAGTTACCCAGAGTTGCTCCATCCCAATTGACGACGCGCCACGGCGCTAATGTGACCCTGCGAGTGAGGACGACGACATCATGTCCCCGAGCGTGAAAATGTCGGGCGAGAATGTTGCCGACCTGTCCGTTGCCACCGGGAAGAACGATACGGAGATGGGTTCTCATGCCTGCGGATTCCACGGGGCTGAACTCAGCTGCATCGATTATCAGCTCACTGAGGACGAATCCCTCCAGTCATACTGACCTACCATCAATTGCGGCCGAAGGGGGTCTCCATGGTCCAATGGAAACCTCTTGAGACCAGCAAAAACGAATTCCGGTCGGTCAACTGAAGCTTAGGTTCGTTTTGACGATCACTCTACACTGGCCGACTTTTTGTTCCCTATCGGAGTTCGCTAATCCGATGAGCAGCCCTCCACGACCAGGAACATCGATTTTCGAGATCTACGCTATCCTGACCCCAAAGATCGGCTGTTCTCCGTTCTCATATAGGTAACCGTGTGATGACTGAGAATTGCTCCTTTATCAGAACTGCATTCAGCAACGCCGAAAATCAACCGTCGTCCCGCCCGGACGATTCTGGCGCGGCACAACACATCCGAACGGGCGCCCCCTGCCGACAAAATGAGTAACCATGCTCGACGTAAGCGGTGATTCGTCACCATACCGCGCCTTGATCGCCAACCACATGCTGACGTCAGCCGCGACCATGCACACAGGACCAGCGATGATACCCCCAGGTCGTTCAAGAACCGGTCGAAAAGGAATCCGCAATGTGCAGGAATCATCCTCAATCGAGACTAGAACGAAGCCATAGATGTCTGCAAAGGGCGCTGTTGCAAGAGTTCGTTCCAATTCCTCACGGTTCATTGTCATCGTTCCAGAGAACCCCCACGGGAGAGAGCGTGCCGAAAGGCTGCAGCAGCCTAGTCAATGCAGGATAATGCATCTGTACCGGGATGACTTTCACCATACCGCAAAGAATCATCTGTCCGGCAAGTGCGCGGCGAAGGAAAAGCCGAAACCACCTATGCAGCCCAGCGTAATCCGACAGCCACAAGTACCTGGAAATGTTCCGGCATTACTTTCCCTCCGGGTCACGGTAATAGCGGCCGAAGGGGGATGTCTGGGCCCAGTGGAAACCTCTTGAGACCAGCCGAAACGAATTTCGATCCATCAACTGAAGCTCCATATGAACCTGATGATTGTCCATCTGGCCATCCAGGATAAGCTGGTCCCCGGCAGGCTGTTGGAAGGTGAAGTTCGCCTTCCAGTTCTTGTCGCCCCTCTTCGTGAGGGCGAGAGTTCTCTCCGGGAGATTGACGGAGGCGACATACTTAGCGAACGAATCGTCCATGCGCTGAAAGGCCATCCCTTCGGGAAAATCGAAGATGGCGCGCCGCCAACGGGTAGAGTCGGTGAGCAGCGGCGGGCGTGGTTGTTCGTCGATCGACATCTGCTTCACATCCCATATGCCATAGAGCGGCGGGAGCGGCTTGCTCAGGCCCACGATTTTCCAGGCGCCCCAGGCGAAGTAGCAGGCTGCGCCTACGAGCCACAGACCGAATATGATTTGCACGGCAAGTGTGATCCGGTTGGCCCGGACGCTGCGGAAGAGTTGCACTTGCGTGGAAAGCGACGTGGTCTGGCGCAGCAACAGGAATCTGACCAGGCGTGGAACGTCGGGGGCCAAGAGAAAGCAGCAGAGCAGGATGAGGTGGAAGACCAACAGCTTTACCGGCACATCGTGTGTCATGTTCAGCATAAACACCTGGATCATGGCAGCGAGGCTGACCAGGGCGCCGAGGGTGGCCGTGCGAGGGACGATCAGCAGCAATCCACCTACCAATTCGGTACAGCCGCAGAAGATTTGATAAGCCGGGGCGAAGCCCATGTCAACCCAGAGAAGCCCCATGGGAGAGAGCGTGCCGACAGGCTGCAGCAGCCTGATCAATGAGGGGTACTCCATCTGTATCGGGATGACTTTCCCCATACCGTAGAGAATCATCTGTCCGGCAAGTGCGAAGCGAATTAAAAGCCGAAACCACTTATGCAACTCAGCGTAATTCTCCCGGCGGCGGTCGAGAAGTGCCCAGACGACGGTCGCGGCAGTGGAAACCACAAGCACGCAGAAGGCCATGACCCAAGCGAAAATGCAGTCGGCGCTGCTGCTGTTGACGCCCCAGAAGACGGTCAGGGGCGCATTTACGTGGAAAATATGGGCCCCGATCCAGGAGATTGCGGGGCGCAGCGGCCAGAGAGCGGCCGGATCGGGAGGGCTGGCTGCCTCTGACCCGGGAATGGAGAACAGAGTGATGATGATTTGCGTGGCAAGACAATACAGCCCCAAATATACCATCCAGAATCGAAAGGCAATCCGGAGGGCCAGGTTCCACCTTGGAATGTTGAACTGGGGCTGGATCGGTTCGGTCTGAAGCTGTGGGATCGTCTGAAGTTGTACGTTCATTTGAGACCTCCGTCAGAAAGCGGCTGAGAATAGACCATCAACTATCACTGCAATGAAAGAGGCTCCAGGCTGTAACAAGCCGCGCAGTTTCGCAGCACATGATGAACCTCTGTTGTGGATTGCAAGGACTCTCTGGGTGATTTTCCAGAAACGAACAAAAACCAGGATAGGGAAAAATGTTGGGACAACCGTAGAAGCGGGCGGCTTTCAGCCGCCCGATGAGCGCAACACGCTTTCGGGCTTCAGCCCTGGTTTGACCGCCCGGTACAACGATATGGATCGAATCTCACGATATAGCAACCGGTGAGTTCATCCCTCGCGAAGGGCAATCATCGGGTTTACTTTCGTCGCGCGGCGTGCCGGGAGATAGCTGGCCAGCACGGCCACTGCAAGTAAAAGCAGAGGCACGATCAGAAACACAGCCGGATCATGGGAGCGAACACCATAGAGCAAACCCGCCATCAGGGACGCAGTGGATGCCGAAAAGACCACTCCGGCAACGATGCCCACGCCGGCAAGCGCGACCCCCTTGCGTAAGAACATTCTTAGAATGTCCTCCCGCCGCGCGCCCAAGGCCATGCGGACACCGATCTCGCGCGATCGTTGGCCAACCATATAAGCCAGCAAGCCGTAAATTCCGATGGAGGCCAGAAGTACCGCCAGTCCGGCAAATCCGCCCACCAGCTCGGCAGAAAAGCGGCGTGAAGCCAGCGAGCGATCGAGCACGTCATTCATAGACAAAGCATTGGATATCGGCAAGCTGGGATCAATGCTCTGGATTTCATGCCGAATCTGTGGTTCGAGCAGGTTTGCGGGCAGAGACGTCCGCAACACCACGCTCAGTAGCGGGAGGTTGTCTTGATAGGTCGAAACGTAGATGTGGGGAACGCCATCGACGTCGAGACCGTCACTCTTGATGTCCTTAACAATACCCACGATGGTCGTCCATGGCCTGGTAGGATCTTTTCCGAACCGCACTCGGCGGCCCACAGGATCCTGGGTTGGCCAATACTTACGAGCGGTGCTTTCATCGATGATGCCCACCAGCGGTTTGCCGCCTTCATCGCCCTCGGTGAATGAGCGGCCGCGCAGGAGCGTCGCTTGCAACACCTGAAAATAATCGGGGCTTATCCGAATTTTCTCGGCGCGCAGGTCCTGCGAGGACTCGACCGGTCTATCTTCAATCGCGAAGCCTTGAAGCGTTAAGCCGAATGCACTGGGGTTGCTATTGGTGGCCGGCAGAGCTGAGGTGATGGCGGCGAGTTCCACTCCCGGAATTGTCCTCATGCGCCGCAGCAACTCACGATTGAAGCGGGCCTTACCAGAAATACCGGGATACGGGTCCGCCTTCGGATCGTTGGGAATTCCCATCCACATGTTTGCCGTGACAACTTGAGTTGGATTGAAGCCTGGATTTTCCTGCAACAGATGCCGTAGCGTACGCAGCAGCAAGCCGGCTCCCACCATCAGTATGACGGCGAATGCCAGTTCCGAGACGATTAGAACATCCCGCAATCGGCCGGTCCTGGTGCCGTAGCCGGACCCTGCACCGCCTTCACGAATTGCCGAGGAGAGAGCGCCTTTTGCCGAATGAAGCGCTGGAGCAAGTCCAAACACTAAGCCGGTGAGAATGGAAATCAGCAGGGCGAACAACAGCACTACCCAGTCGATTCGTACTTCGCTGAGCCGGGGAACGTTCGCCGGCACAAAGCGCAGGATGAAACCCAGAGTAACCACTGCGGTTGCGATTCCCGCGGCACCGCCGATGAGCGACAGCAGCATGGACTCGGTCAGCATCTGGCGCACCATGCGGCCCCGGCTGGCCCCCAGCGCTAACCGCACCGCCATCTCTTGTTGCCGCCCCGAAGCGCGCGCCAGCAGGAGATTGGCAATGTTCAACGATACGACGAAAACGATCAGGATTACCGCGCCCATTAACACCAGCAGCATGGGCCGAACGTTGCCCACCAAAGCTTCTCGCAAGGGTTGAATCTCAATTGTCCATTGGGCCTGCGGCGGGTAATCTGTGGGAAAGTCGTGGCGTACCTGGGCAGCCATGGCAGTGAGCCGCGCTTGAGCTTGCTCCAGTGTCAGGCCACGCTTAAGTCGTCCGATTCCAGTTGGCATAAACCGGATACCACGGGTTGGCGGGGGATAGGGATCTGCGCTGAGCCCTGAGGCGTTGAACAGTTCCACGTCGCTGGATGTCGTCGTTCCAGGATGGCGAAATCCGCGTGGCAGGACCCCGATAATTGTATAGGGATCATTGTCGATCCAGAGGGTACGGCCGAGAACGTTCGGATCGGCGCCATAGGCACGGCGCCATAGGCCATCGCTGATAACGACCACGGGAGCCATACCGGGCGTGAAATCCTGCAGACCATACAACCGTCCAATTTGCGGGACCACACCCAGCACGGAAAAGTAGCCGAAACCGCTAACAATCCCCTCGACACGCTCGGGCTGCTTGGTGCCGCTCAAATTTTCGCTGCCCTGCAAGATCTCGCTCACATCTTCAAATACATCCGTTCGCGTCAGCAGGTCATCCATTTCTGGCTTGGAAAACGTAACATTCCGCAACTTTACGCCGGGCTCGTTAAAGAAGATTTGCACCAAACGATCGGGATCGGGGTAGGGCAGAGAACGCAGCAACACGGCGTTCACGATGCTGAAAATGGCCGTGTTGGCTCCCACGCCCAGTGCCAGCGTCAGGACAGCCACGATCGTGAATGTGGGCTTCTTGACCAGCATGCGCAAACCATAGCGGATATCCTGAAGTAAAGTCTCCATGAAGGCGCTCCTCTTTGTAGCAAGCAAGTTATAGATGACACTCACGAACTCATTCTCAGAATGAACTCGCGAGTAGCCCTTCAGCCGAACCGATTAGGGTAACGCCAAAACACTGCAGCCTGAAAGGATTATTTTTCACGCTGTGTGTTGACTTTCGAGCCCTGCCAACTCACGGGGCTCATTTCCGCACTCACAGCCCGCGACTTGTTGTTGCTGCTCATCGAGAGATAACGCTGCAGGGTCTCGGCGATGATACGTACACCAGGCTGCCTCAGCATTGTGAAGTGGTCTCCTGGAACCGAATGGAACTGAATGCCTCCGCCCGACCATTTTGTCCATACCCTGGAGAAATGCTCTGGTGTCTCAGACGCTCGGAAGTAAATCACCGCCTGCTCACTGGTTTGGATGGAGTAGTGATTCATGGCGCGGAAATTCCGGGTATATATCTCCAGTAAAGCGGTCATTTCGGCATGGGCTGTCTTCGGGGCCAGCACGCCAGAGCTGGTCAGAGTTTCCTGCACCATCTTCCATTGGTCCTGCTCGGCCGCCTGTAAGAATTGTTCCGCCAAAAGCCCAGGGTCCCTGCCGACCAGCCGGCTCATGTCCATAGCGAACCGGGCGAGCATGGATATCTCGTCAGCCCTATCTTCAGATTCCAGATACCTGGGTGGTGGAGCAGTATCGATGAGTGCGAGCAGTCTTACAATCTCACCTTCTTTTATCAGTTGTTGCGCCATCTCCCACGCTACCAGTCCGCCCATAGACCAGCCGCTCAGTAGATAAGGGCCGCGTGGCTGGACCCTGCGAATTTCCTGATTGTAGAGAGTGGCTAACTGCTCGATGCTCACGCCCGACTCGGGTAAATAGTTCGCAGGAGGCGACTGCAACCCGTAAAAAGGCTGCTCCAGGCCCATCTCTTGTGAAAGTTCCGCATAACTGATCACTTGTCCGCCAACGGCGTGTACGCAGAAGAAGGGGGCTCGTGAACCCTGAGGTTGGATGCTTACCAGTACCGGCGATGATTGTGAACGATCAGGCTCATTCACCGCAGCAATATATTCTGCCATCCGGGCCACGGTGGGCGCGGCAAATAAAACACTCAGAGGCATCTCTACAGTGAATGCCTGCCTGATGCGCGAGATCACCTGCACAGCCAGAAGAGAATGACCGCCAATGTTAAAAAAGTTCTCGTAGATTCCCACCCTTTCACGCCGCAACACCTCTTGCCACAGGCGGCACAGGGTTTCTTCGGTGGCGTTCCGCGGTCCCACATATTCCTGTTCCCGTATGTCCTTGTCGGGTTCCGGCAGACTCTTGCGATCGATCTTTCCATTGGGGGTTAGCGGAATCCTTTCCAACTGCACATACGCGGTTGGCACCATATAGTCGGGAACAACCGCCGACAGGTGCGCACGCAACTGCTCTCCCACACTCGCTGCTTCAGCCTCGCCGATGCCTGAAGCCGTGTAGTACGCCACCAGCCGCTTCTCGCCCGCCGCGTCCTCCCGCGCCAACACTACCGCCTCGCGCACTGCAGGGTGTTCCGCCAGCCGGGCTTCGATCTCTCCCAACTCGATCCGGAATCCTCGGATCTTCACCTGGAAGTCATTCCGCCCCAGAAACTCGATGTTGCCGTCCGCAAGCCATCTCCCCAGATCCCCAGTCCGATACATCCGCGCTTCCGATTCCCCCACGAACGGATCTGCCACAAACCGCTCCGCCGTCAGCTCCGGCCGGTTCAGGTATCCCCTCGCGACTCCCGCTCCCCCGATATACAGCTCTCCAATCACGCCCACCGGCACCGGTTCCCTATGCCCGTCCAGGATGTAAACTCGCGTGTTCGCAATCGGACGCCCTATGTGCATGGCCAACGACTCTCCTCGTTTCATTGGCACCCAGGTTGAGTACGTAGTAGTTTCCGACGGTCCGTAGAGGTTGCACACCGCGCTCGCTTCAGTTGTGGCAAAAATGCGCTCCACCAACGTACGCTTCAATGGCTCACCCGCCAGATTTATCACCCGCACTGTCTTGGGGACTCCATCCACTTCAAGAAGCGCCTTCATCGCAGAGGGCACGGTGTTGATGAGGGTGACATCCACCTGCCTGCGGGCCAGGTCGAGCGCGTTTGGCACAATGCAGACCTTGGCTCCGACGGTGATTGGCACGAAGCACTCATAGACCGCCAGGTCAAAGTTGAGCGAGGTGGAAAACAGCGTACTCTCCAGGGCATCGCCGGAAAAAGACATCTGCGCCCAGTAGACAAAGTTCACGGCATTCCTATGTTCGATAGCGACGCCCTTAGGGCTACCGGTGGAGCCTGAGGTGTAGATTACATAGGCCAGATGCTTTGGGGTGAGCCCGATGCTGGTATGCTCCGGGTTGCTCTCCGGGAAACTCTGCCAGGCGGCAGTGCCATTCAGATCCAGGACTGGCACGCCGTCTCCGATACCGGAGAATCGATCTTCCAGATGTCTCTGCGTCAGCAATAGGATCGGTGCACTATCCTCCAGCATGTACTGCAGCCGTTCTTCCGGGTACGCCGGGTCCAGCGGCACATAGGCTCCTCCCGCCTTGAGGATGGCCAGCAAACCCACGAGCATCGCAAAGCCGCGCTCCGCGCAGATCGCCACCCGGTCATCCGGTCTCACTCCCAGCTCCCGCAGATAGTGCGCCAGCCGATTGGCCCGGGCATTGAGCTGGGCATAACTCAGTTCCTCGCCCTCGAACACCACCGCTATAGCATCGGGAGTTCTTGCCACCTGCTCCTCGAACAGCTCATGCACGCATTTGTCTCGCGGGAACGCGGCCCCAGTGTCATTCCAGCCGTAGAGCAGTTGATGGCGCTCCGGCGCGCTCAGCATCTCCACTCGTCCGGCGGCGCAGCCCGGGTCCCGGACCACCGCATCCAGCATCTGCACGTAGTGCCGCGCCATCTGCTCGATCCGCCACCGCTCAAACAAATCCCGGTTGTACAGCCAGTTCACCAGGATCCTGCCTTCGCTCTCGAAGGCATGCACCTCCACATCGAACCGTACCCGTAACTCTCCCCCGACTACCGGATTCACCTCCAGTTGCTTCA
>QHVI01000194.1 GCA_003223515.1 Candidatus Angelobacter sp. Gp1-AA117 | reverse complement strand
TCAAAATGACTTAAAAAACGAAGACAGCAGGCTTTTTCTCGCATGGATTGCCAAGAAGTCTCCTTGCGGCTCGGAAAAGGAGCCCAGGCAGAATCTCAACTTCCCTCGTTCTCATTCCCCATGCAATTTAAACCCTCCGCATTGGCTAGAAAATGCGAAACTGTATTTTTTATTTCCGACAGACTCCTAGATGAGCCACGTTACCGTGTTTCCACCGGGCGCGCTCCTGAACGTGTCAGATTCCACACAGCGTAGTCGTCGGGACACGCATTGCCATTACTTTAAGACAGGACAACCCTCTTATTTTCATAGTCATACGATTTGGCCGCTGTAGTGCTTTTTCTCCTGGTGTAACGCAAAAAGGAGACGACGATGATCCGGCCAAAGATGGAAACTCCGGTAGAGAAAGCAGGGTTCGCAGTAGTGATTCTGTTCTGGGTGTTGGCTTTGGCGGCACTCTCCCAGGCAGCCCACGGCCAGGATCTGAAGCCTGCCACGCAACAGAAGCCAATGTCAGTACAGAAAATTTCGGCCAAGCCGCAAACGGCCACCACTCAGAAGCAGGCCAAGCAGACATCGCCGGAAGAACAGGCCACCACGCGGCTGATCGTGATCAGCATTCCTGACCGCCAGCTTGCGCTGATCGTAGACGGCGAAGTCGTAAAAGTTTATCCGATAGCAGTAGGCAAAGAGTCCACACCCAGCCCCGAAGGCGAATTCACCATCATCACCCGCACTGAAGATCCCACGTACTACCACGAAGGCAAAGTGATTCCTCCGGGAAAGAATAATCCGCTGGGCACGCGCTGGATGGGGCTCAGCCTCAAAGGCTACGGAATCCATGGAACGAATGCTCCAAAGTCGATCGGCAAGGCTGCTTCGCATGGCTGCATCCGCATGGCAAAGAAAAATCTGGAAGAACTCTTCACGCTGGTAAAGGTTGGGGACGCGGTCACCATCCGCAGCGAACGCGATGAACTGGTTGCCCAGGTGTTCGGCAATAACAACACTGATGTGCAGGTAGCCTCTGCCACGGCCAGCACGCCGGCGAGTGAAGGCGGGAACGAGTAAGTACGAATCGGGAGATCGGTTGATCTGGTGATCTGAAAGCGAATCGATTCAGCGCCAGCCGGAATTCACAGAGCGTGGTGAGCCACAACCAAAACCTTTTACCGCAGAGGACGCAAAGGACGCAAAGGACGCAAAGGTAACAAAAGTAGTTGATGTGTATTGAATTTAGCGGTGTGTTGCTCCCTATGGACCGCACCCATCCTTCGCTGCGCGGGAGAATTCGTCGCAAGCAGAGAGAATTCGAATAGCAATACAGATACGGGGAGTTCACGAATGAAGTTTTGTCCAGTACCACCACAGTTGTGCACAGGCAAGAGCCGGAGAACCAACCGGGCAGCGCAACTGGCTGGACACTGCACAAAGGGCGGTACTCGGAGCGTGGCTGCCAATCATAATGCCGGTGAAATCGTGGTGGTTTCAGGCGTGGTGAGCGGCAACAGAGTGAGTCAGGCTTCGAGTACACGCCTAACGCAGTTGAAGCCAGGCGCGAGGGGCTCCTCCAAAGCCGGCGGGTACATCGAGGTCTGCACCCGCTTGCGCGCCTGAAAACATTCCGCTGGAAATCTCAACGGGCGCTGTCTCCGCCGGGACGGTCGCCCGCTCCAGCGGAAACACGGAAGAATCGGTAGATCGCCGTGATCGGGTGATCGGAAAGGCAATCGCGGCGAGAAGTTATGAGGCATTTCGGTGAATGCAGGTCGGGAATACAGGTTCAAAGTCCAACCGAAAAGCCGCTCCCAGATCACAAAAGCTCAGAGCCAAAGGCTAAAAGCTAAGTGCTGTTTTTCTGCTATACTTCGCCATTCCCATCCATGTCTAGAATTGCGATCAGGCCATGTCTCACCCTGCTGATTCCTGTGCTGCTGCTGGTTTACTGCGGGGCGCAACAGGAGGCCGCATCGCCATGGCAGACCCAGGCTGGCGAATTTGTACAATCGATTCTGGCGCGCGCCGGGACGCCATCTGCTATCACAGTGAATTTCGACAATGCTTCTGCGATTTCCAGCGCAGATTACGATGCCCTAAAGAAGATTCTCCTTACTGACTTTCGCAATTCAGGCGTGCGCCTGGTGAAAGCCGAGCTTTCTCAGGCCCAGGTGCAGATTACATTTTCTGAAAATTGGCAGAGCTACGTCTGGGTGGCCAACATCAGGCAGGCTTCCGGCAATCAGGTGGTGATCAAGAAGGTGGCCAGGCCGCAGAAATCTTCCTCCACGCGCACTCCCACCCTCACCCTTCGGCGAAACCTGGTGTGGCAGCAGGAGGCCCCGATTCTGGATTTGTTCAATGATGGCAAGAGCCTGATCATTCTGGAGTCGGAGCAGATTGCAGCTTATGCCAACGACAATGGCCAATGGCGGCCCCGGCAGACTCTGGCCATTTCCCATGAACGTTCGTCGCCGCGTGACCTGCGCGGACGCCTGCAGGTGAACGGCTCGCAGATCACAGCCTTTCTGCCGGGAACACTTTGCAGCGGAAGCATCTCGCCTCCGGCACTGCAGTGCCGAACCAGTGACGACCCCTGGCAGGTTGATCAGAACCTGGCGGCCTTTTTCAGTCCGGCCCGCAATTTTTTTACCGGAGTGCTGGCAGGCCACAGCGCCGGCGAGACTGTTCCTGCATTTTTTTCCGGAGCGGCCATCGAGAAAGGCGATTTGCGTCAATGGGTTTTTGCCGGAACCGATGGACGGGCGCGGCTCTACATCAGCAATCTTGCGACGCCTGTATCTACCGTGAGCGATTGGGGAAGCAACATCGCCGCCGTGCAGTCAAGCTGCGGGACAGGATGGCAGGTACTGATCACCTTTCCTAACGATCTGACCCACGCCGATGCGGTGCAGGCGATGGAGTTCCAGAACCACGAGGCAGTCTCTGTGAGTTCTTCCACTGAGCTGTCCGGCCCTGTCCTGGCATTCTGGCCGGGAGAAACCCCGCAGACCGCCAACGCCGTTGTGCAGTCGCTGGCGACAAATAAATATGAGGCCTGGAACTTCACGGTCGCTTGCAATCCATGAATAAATTGCCAAAATTGCCATAATTGTAATTGCCATAATTGGAATTCAGCCATCTGCTGTGTGATGAATTGCTGGCAAATAGCCAGGTGAAAGCGCTGTTTGCTGTGTCAGGCAGGTACGGCCGAAATTCAAATTCTGGCAGTTTTGCAGGGCAATCGCATTTCAAAATAGCTCCAGTAGGCGGAATAGGTAATCATCGTCCCATCCGGCGCGTTTG
>QHVI01000193.1 GCA_003223515.1 Candidatus Angelobacter sp. Gp1-AA117 | reverse complement strand
TGTCCTTACTTCGTTGATGCGGCCGCAAAAACATCCGGGGCCGAGTTTGCCACCGGCTCTGGTTGGCCGCAAGAGGGTAGGTCTGCACTACATCGCTTTTCTGAATCTGGGGATTGAGGATAAAAGACTTGTCACGATGACAACCTTAAAAATCGCGGAATTCAACCGCACCGTGACGAACTTCGGCTAGCGGCTAGCTACTGGCTTCTAGGTAAAAGCCTTTCAAGACAGAGGACATGGAGTCACAGAGGAATGCATAGGTGCTTCGGTGCGAAAAGCATGCGCCTCAACATGACAAAAGCTTTACTTTTGGTTTGGCTACAGGCCAATGGCTAATGGCTTTTGCTGGCAGCTTTTCGTCAGTGGATATTCGTAACTTATACCCAGTAGCTCCGTGCTACCAAAGTGGGTTATGCTGGCGGCAACAATGCTCCACAAAATGCCTAAGAAATCCAGCATTGCTGGGATGATTGAGCTGGACCTTGCGCGCAAGCAGTTTCGCGAGGAGCTTGTCTCGGCAAAACGGCCCGCCGAATTCTATTCGCGCATCGGCGTGGTGCTCTCCGGAGGCGGCGCGAAGGGCGCTTATGAGGCCGGTGTCCTGATGGCATTTGAAGACGCCGTCATTCCTACGCATATCATTTCCGCCACCTCGATTGGCAGCATCAACGCCGCGTCTTATGCCGGAGACTCCACGGGCTTTGTGGGCAAGGCAGATAACACGGTGCGCGCCTGGATGGATCTGACGCCCGCCATCCTGGGCATCGACTGGTCACGCTATATCTTTCTTCTTGCAGGACTGGTCGCCGCATCGGCGGGCATTGGGAATTTTCTGTGGGGCTGGTTCGCAGACCAGGGCATCTATCTCCATGCCCACCATCCGAGATTCACATGGTTCTCGCTGGCCGCTGCCGGAGTAGGCATTCTCTTTTTTGCAGACAAGCTCTCCTACATCGGTTATCTGCTGCTGAACATGGTGCGTGGACGGCGCTTTCAACCTGACCGGCGCAAGGCCGCAATTTCGGTGCTGGCCAACCTGATGGTGTGGGGCTTCGTGATCAATTTTCTGGCTTTCACGCACCTGCATGTTCCCTTGAAGGGCAAGACAATCGTAGATTTATGGGCTCCCCTGCCGTTGCTGGCCGCGATCTTTTTCTGCTGGGTGTTCTGGAAGCTGTTTCGGGGCAGGCTCAGCCAGATCAGCCACCGGTTTCTGCGCCTGCCGCTGCGCACCGGGCTGTTTGCGAACTTCGAGCGGACAAAGTTTCTGCGGACGCGCATTTCAGAGCCGGGGTTACGCAACTCGCCAATCCGGGTGCTGATGACAGCCACGGATCTGCACACCGGCGCGGTGCGCTTCTTTTCCAACACCCAGCCGGATGAACTGCTGCACGATCCGTGTGTGAGCAAAGAGTTTGTGCGCAACCAGGTGGAGTGTCCGCGCGACCTGGTGCAGGCGGCGGTGGCTTCATCCGCATATACATTCGCCTTTGAAGCCGTGCCCATGGGCGACCAGTTGTGGACGGATGGCGGTATCGTGAGCAACCAGCCGATCAGCCCGGCGATCCGCATGGGGGCAGACGTGCTCTTCCTGGTGCTGGTGCAGCCTCTGGATGCCGATATGACCACCGGGCCGGTGAAGACCTTCCTCGATGTCGGAGTGCACGCCTGGGACATCCTGATCTCCAAGAACTTCAAGACGGATATTGCGCTGCTCAACAATTTCAACCGGCTGTGCTGCATTTATGCGGAAGAGCTGGGTGTAAGACCGGAGCAACTGGAACTGCAGATAGGAGAACAGCATTACCGTTACGTGAAACCGTTTAGCATTGCGCCGGAACAGCCGCTGCCGGTTACCGTGCTGGACTTCGATGCAGAGTTACTTGCGCCGGTGATCGTGCAGGGATATCGGGATGCGACCCGGGTGCTGAAAGAATTCCTGGCGTATGAGGCTGCGCGTCCTCCGCAGAATACAAGGCGGGTGGTCCGGTTAGCGGCAGAAAAACTCGCCGCAGCAGCTAAGTAAAGCCTTACCGCTGATGACGCTGATTGCGCTGATAAAACCTTTACCACAGATCAACACAGATGAACACAGATATGTGTGAGAATAAAGCCATCTTCAATCTGTGTTTATCAGTGTTCATCAGTGGTGAGTTTTGGTTTTGCTAATTGCTAGCTGCTAATTGCTTTCTTCTGATACCCTTCTTCTTCCCATGCACCAGCCCCAATCACACGTTGACCTTCAAGCGGCTGCACGCCAGGCGATGATCCAGAACGGCTTCCATCCGGATTTTCCTCCTGAAGTGCAGCAACAGCTTTCCGAAATTAAATCTCATCCGCCACAAGGTTCTCCCGGCGGCAATGTTCGCGACCTGCGGAACCTGCTCTGGTCGTCAATTGATAATGACACCTCCAGAGACCTCGACCAGATCGAATATGCCGAGCGCCTGCCCAACGGAGACGCCCGAGTGCTGGTCGGCATCGCCGATGTGGACGTCTTTGTTGCGAAAGGCACTCCGATTGATCTGCACGCGCAGGGCGAGGCCACTACGGTTTACACCGGCGCGCGTAACTTTCACATGCTGCCGGAAGAGCTTTCCGAAAGCGCCAGTTCGCTGCTGGAGCAGGACCATAAGCTGTGCATGGTGATTGAATTCGTAGTAGGCACTGATGGATATGTGAAATCCAGCGAACTCTATCCGGCGCTGGTCCACAACAGGGCGCAGCTTGCCTACAACGCAGTTGGGCCATGGCTGGAGGGACGCGCTCCCGCTCCTCCAAAAGTCGCCGCCTCCGCCGAGCTTCAGGCGCAACTCAAGCTTCAGGATGAAATTGCCCAATCGCTCAAGGAGGCGCGTTTCCGTCATGGCGCGCTCAATATCGAGAACACTGAAACTCGTCCCGTTGTTCTGCATGATCAGGTGGTGGACATCGTGCGCCAGGAGAAGAACCGCGCTACCGAATTGATAGAAGATTTCATGGTGGCTGCCAATGAAGCTGTGGCGCGCACCCTGGTGGAGCGTAAGGTTTCGTCCATTCGCCGGGTGGTCAAGACCCCGGAGCGCTGGGAGCGCATTGTGGAACTGGCGGCCAAGCATGGCACACAGCTTCCGGCACAGCCCGATTCCAAGGCTCTTAACGATTTTCTCACTGCATGTAAAGCCAAAGATCCGGACCACTTTGCCGACATCTCGCTCAGCGTGGTCAAACTGATGGGGCCGGGCGAATACGTGTTGCAGCGTCCTGACGATCCCGAGCAGGGACACTTCGGGCTGGCCGTGCAGAACTACACGCACTCCACTGCTCCGAATCGCCGCTATGCCGATCTGCTCACGCAACGCCTGATCAAGGCCATGCTGGCCGGGCAGCCTGCACCGTATTCTGATGACGAACTCAGCGGCATTGCCCGCAACTGCACAGTGAAAGAAGATGCGGCGCGCA
>QHVI01000192.1 GCA_003223515.1 Candidatus Angelobacter sp. Gp1-AA117 | reverse complement strand
TGCGGTGCAACAGAGAGCCACGTACGATCTCAGCCAGGGGTGGCAGAGCTTTGGCCAGCTTTTCCCGCGAGCGAAGAACATTCTTGCGCTTCATTCTAAGCAATGAAACAACAAACAGTTAACTGGATCAAGAGTTTACTCAGGGGGAGAATCAACTTTATAAAATTATGTAGAAACTCCAGCGCGCCTACGGCGCTCTATGCTCTATTTGTGACGGTATTCCCAGCCCTTCCGGGCTGGGCTAACTTCTTTCGCGCCTACGGCGCTGGAGCATCGCAGGTTCCGTTCATATTCGATGTGGCTCAAGTGAACAGTATTGAGGCGTAGCGGGCATTTTGCAAAATCTATTGAGCCGCATTGATAGTGAAGGATTGTCCAGAGAACTCATTTCGTCCCGCCCTTGACATTCCCTTTTACAGAACCCACGATAGAGCGGTTCAAGAAAAGCGGAAAGGTGACCATCCGTCATCTTTCCCGCGTAGTCTGCGAACCAAAATAGGAGGACTTTATCAAATGCTAAGCCTCAGAAAGCTCTTCATCACCAGTACCCTACTGTGCGCCATGACCATCGGGTTGAGTGCTCAGGGGCAACACGCCAGGACTTCGCGTGCTTCATCCCTTCCCTCGGCCGGCAGTGTGATCACCTGCATGCCCGGACTTGTCTATAGGTGCAACAGCTTCGGATGTTTCTGCGTTAAACCCTGACGGCAAGAACGAGAAATCCGGATTAGAAGAAAAATAGCAGGTCGTGGGCGTGCTTCATTGGCACGCGATCACGCAAGATTTAGAAACCACAAAGCCCAGCCCCGCTCCGCGGGGCTGTATTATCTGGCCAGTCCGCGGACAGCTAGAGCAGTTTCGAAATAGTGTAGGGATTGCCAGGTTGCATGCCGGTTCTTTCGCTCCGCTCATTACCTGCAAGCATCATTCGTGCGCTTTCAACAGTTCCGTGAGAACACCTTGTAACAGCATGGTGGAGCAGACATCCTCGGATTTACGAGATGTTTACAGCGGCGCGAGCCTACCCAGTTACGTCTGGTCATGGATACGGCGTTTTTTAAAACGGCTAAGGCACAAAATCGATTGAAAACAGAGGCAGACCCAAGTACTGTTTACGGCCAAGCGGGCTGGCCGGACCTCTGCATGAACGGCCATTGAATGTCTCTCGGGGGATACAACGATGCACATGAGCATAATTGTGACGATCAGTGTGGTTCTGGCATGCCTTCCATTATTAATGGCCATGTTCTTCCTGAACGTGACACTGGAAAGGAAGATAGAAGCCGTCAAGCAAGATTGGCGCTCCTTGCACAGCGATAACTCGAAGGCAGGGGGCAATGCTGGACAGGATGACCAGGCCGGTTCCAGCGATCCTATCGACTTGCTAGTGAAGAAGTCCTATGGCGGTTTTACGCTCTCGTCCCCGGCGCTTCTGCTCACCGTGTTCTATGCCGGCTGGATCCTTCTTGGCGACGCCTATCTCAATAAAAACTTCAGTTCCGGCGAGACATGGTTTTTCCCGGCAAAGCTGGTGGACAGAGCCGCCCCTATGCTTTACACGTTTATCGGCGTCTACCTGTTCAATCTGGGCAGTCTCATCCGGCGTCTTTATCTGGCCGATTTGAATGAGCAGGTCTTCTGGGGCGCCATCAACCGTCTGTGGCTCTCTCTTGGCTTGGGCCTGGTGGTGGCAAAAACATTTTCAGAACCCTGGCTGTTCTTTTCCATTGGCTTTATCGCCAATATCGTCCTTGAATGGGTACTGGAAAAAAGCTTGAAACTGTTGAATGTCACAAAACCAAGTACGGAAGATCTTCCCTTGCTGATGGTAAAAGGAATCAATATATGGAAGACATACCGTCTCGAGGAAGAAGGAATTGAAAATGTGCAGAACCTGGCGACCGCCGATGTTACTGAACTCGCAGTCAGGACGCACTATAACTTCCGCACATTGATTGACTGGATCGACCAGTCGCTTCTCTTAGTCCGGCTTACCAGCGAACAGGCAAAGGCGCTTTCCGGACAGGCAACTTCCATCAGCGCCATTGAATTAGCGGCGGCCTCGCCCAAAGCCACTGGAAACAACTCTGTAGCAAACTCTCTGTCCACGGTATTAAAGGTCGATCCGGTGTTGATGGGCGCGACCATGGACAGGCTGTACGAAGACCAATGCGTTCAGGATCTCTGGAATCTGTGGCAGAAGGGTAAAGAGGGCGGAATTCTGTCGGCATCTTCCCAGGAAAAGGCAGCGGCGGCAGCAGCCTCGAAATAAATCCGCTGACATTATCTTGCTATGGCAAACACGCACTGCACGCTGGCGGTAATGGTGATCTTGCCGGGCTGGACTGGCGGTGGTGGGGGAGGCGGCACTTTACGGTGTCCACCAAATAACCCGGCGCTTGAATTGGAATCTTCGGCAGGTGAATTCAAAGTGTCATAAGACAAGCTTTGAATTTCGGCGATGCCAGCGAGGTGCTTTACTTCCAGGTTAACCGAGCGGGCGGGGCCGAGCTTTTGCTGGGTCTGCTCCAAGGCGACGGAGGCGCGTCCAACCGCGCGGCGCATAGCATCGGCTACCGCTTTCTGCTTGGCGGCCTCTTCATTGGCGAGCTCGTAGGTCAGCGAGCGGAAATCAACGACGCCTTCCTGAATGGAGTCGTCCATGAGGGGACCGATCTTGGAGAAATCCTGCACCTTGAGAGTCACGTGGCCCTCCACGAGATAGGCGCGGGCTTTGTGGTTGCGATCACCTTTATAAAAAGGTGTGACGGTGAGCACGCCGGTTTGAATTGCGTCCTTGTTGAGGCCGTTGCGCTCGGCTACTGCCACGATATTCCGCAGTGACTGCGAAGCCTTGGTGTAAGCGTCTTTCAACTCTTTCTCCTGCGTAGAGACGTTGAAGGTGAGAACGGCGAGGTCAGGATCGGCTTCAAAGCTGCCTTCGGCCTGCACGACGAGTGTATCGGCGACGAACTTTACTTCCGGCTGCTGGGCCATCAAGCCGGGCGTGAGTAATGCAAATAGAACGATCCAAGACACTGGCAGTTTCATGGGTGAGTGCTCCTTACCCGGAGAATGTGAGTCACCGGGGATCTTGCGACAAAAAGTATAGGGTCTCGCGTTTTGAAACCGCAAAGAGCCGTTGAGAACGCACAAAGGAACAGGTTAACATTTGCCAACCCACATCGATCAAAACTGCTGCAGAAGATGCGAAGTAAGAAGAATTTAATGGCGTTCACCGGCTGGATCATCTTTCTGACCGGGTAACAACGGGTGCAATTAAAAGTGCGAGTCAATGCCTGACGGACAATGCCGGGGGAGGTGACTTGCGAGGTTCTTGCAACAGTTAAGGCTGAACATTTCCTGGCGAATGAGATAAATCAACATGGGTGAATCCATTTTCGAGGAGCACCTATGACCGAACGTTTTTCC
>QHVI01000177.1 GCA_003223515.1 Candidatus Angelobacter sp. Gp1-AA117 | reverse complement strand
AGGCCTTCACTGTTGCCGTCCACAGTGCGGCAGGGAGTGAAAGGAATTTTGCCGACAGTAACCGGCTTCAGCGTAGTTTTGGCGGCAGCACCCGGCCTGCGGAAAACCAGTGGAAGAGAATTGCCGCTCTGCTGCCACGTTCCATTGATCTCCGAACCATCCGGGCCCAGTTTTCCTTCGTAGACCGCCCCGATACGCTTCAACTCCAGATGCAGCGTGCTGCTCTCGCTTTGAAAGGTAGCTGCGTCGATTGGAATCGTGACATTGCCCTGATCCACGCTGATCAGCTTGCCGCTGAGCGCGCCGTCTGCCACTTTGTCGAGATTCACTACGATCCGCAACGTAGTAATCTTGCCCTGCCATTCACCCGAGACATCAGGCGCGGCTTGAGCGGATTTAGACTGACCCTGCGCATACAATCCAGTACATACTGCGATTACCAGCGCAAAGACACGAATAGCTTTCTTGAACTTCATAAATCTTCTCCTCAGTGAGTGCATCGTATTAATGCCAGTTCTTCAGCAGGACAATCAGCGTCACAAACCCGGCGATGTAAGCCACGCCCAGTTGCGTGCGCCTGTTGGCCAAATTCAAGGCGTATCCCCGTGCGCCTTTTATCAGAGTCACAGGCGCGTCCGGGCGATAGCAGAGCAGGCGGCTTGGATGTTCTCCGCCCTCCAGCGAATCTTTCATGAAAACCGGTCTGGTTCGTTTCGCGAACTCCAGCATTTCTTTTCTTCGCCTCTCCTGCCACAAAGTCATGATGAATGAAATCCCAATCGTCACCAGCACGTAGACAGTTATGAACTGATTGGCGGCAGAGGCCGGAAGCGTCAGGCTGATGGGCCAGAGAACGAATTGAATGGTGAAGGTGGCGCGCAGCAGGTCGCAGGCGGTAAGGTGAAACTTGCGGGCGCGCTCACGGGCTTCCATGTGCTCTTCCGTCGCTGTCAGGGGGAGTGGCGTTCTCCACGCCACCAGTCCCCATTTCACCAACAGCACTCCCAGATGCACGTAGAGCAACATCAATGGAACGCCGAACACATCGTGCAAGCTGTGATGCCCAGGCGCCATGCGATAAAAACGCACCAGCCACGCAATGGTTCCCAGCGTGAGCAGTACCAGGACGATTTCCAGCTTGCGATTGGTATAGTCAGCCAGTCTCCTCGGCGTGAGTGATAACACCATGGCAGCAGCCGGCCGGTCTGCACCCTGGACTGCATAGGCCCGCGCCCGCCGCTCGGCCAATGCAACTGAGAACGCCTGGTTCGCGTGAATAAATCCCGCAAGAAAAAGAACCAGCCAAAACACATAGAAGATTTTGCCAAAGCTCAGGATCAGCGCCATTGCCACCAGATCGATGGCAAAAGGCAGGAGAACGCGCAGGCGGTAACGGCGCAAAATCTCGCGGCCCGGGCCATCGTAAAAGCCGGGCTGTACATTCACTGAAAGGAACCATTCCGGACCGCGCAATAGCGGAAGCTTCCAGCGGCGTAAAAAGGGGTTGATCCTGGCCAGCCAGAAGATCGCATACAGCAGCAACATCATTTGATCGGGGGACATCAGCGCGCTCCTTTCATGACCATCCGCAGCTCGTCCATTACCAGCCTGAGAATTTTCGACTTCGGCAGGCCGGCCAGCACCAGTTCGGTCAGCGCCTTGCGTAGCGGACGCAACAGTTCATCGTCACTGCGTCCTGCAGCCGTTCGCGAAGCCACCATTGCTCCGGAGCCGTGTTTCACTGTCAGCAGCCCTTCACGCTGAAGTTCACGATATGCGGTAGCAATGGTATTCAGGTTCACGCCCAGATCGGCGGCCAGTTGCCGGACTGGAGGCAACGCCGCCCCTTCCGCCAGTTCCCCACGGGCAATAAGCGCCTTGATGCCATCAGCCACCTGCTGATAGATCGAGCGGGGATCGTGTGTATCAATGCTCAGGAACAAAGTGTTTAGTGTATATATACTCTATACACTTGAAAGTCAAGAGGAATTTGCAGGTAGAGCAGCTTTTTGCAGGTGGTGACTCAATGATGCGGGCGTAACTATTTGTCATCTTGAGCAAGCCCGACTGACGAGGGCGAAGCGAAAGACCCCGAAGTGATTGGGGTCACTATGCCATGTCAGGGAGTTTCAACGACATTTTTTAGCCCCTGACCTATAACGCAATCAGGGGCTTGAGTAACAAGAAGCCAAGAGCTGTCCTCTGGCTATTTGCTTTCTCTCAGCACTACCGAGACGATCTTCCACTTCCCTTCCCACTTGGCCAGCGTCATGTAATCCACCCAGCCTGGGGTTACGAGCTTGGCGGAAGCGATGTCGCCTGTCACATCCAGCACCGTGATCTCTGACTTACGTGAAGAGGCAGGCACGGGCTTTCCGTCGCGGACATCCTGCACCATCTGCAGCCCGGTCTTTTCGGTCATCTTGAGGGATTCATCGGCGCCGCTGATCACGTGCTTGAGGTAATGAGGATGCAACGAGCGCTCCATGCGGGCGGCATCGCTGGTGTAGTAGCCCTCGATATAGTCGGCAATGGTGGCCCGGATGGCCGCCTGGTCAGTGGAAGTTTTCTGCGGCTCAGTGGCCGCGCCAAGGTTAAGAGACAACACGGCAAGAAGGGTAAGGCTCAATGCGAAGCGTTTCATGGAAGGAATCTCCTGCGGCTATGCGGACGTGAGGCATCCACATGTCTGATGACGAGTGATAGCAGAGTGCGCGTGTGGAATGCAAGGCGACATTGGGAGTGTGCACCTAACCTGACAGAGAAAAAAAAAGCTTACCGCAGATGATACTGGTGACGCTGATTGACACTGATCGATTCCATTGAGGGAAATACCACTCCTGGCTTGGATAAGGTAATCAGAGCTTATTCAGCGATATAATGTCCAGGCTCTTACACCGATACAGGGTTTCCATGACTGAACCAGCCTCCGGCCACGGCCGCGCCGCCTTCATTTTTATCTTCATCACCGTCCTGCTGGACATGCTGGCACTGGGCATCATCATTCCGGTGCTGCCCAAGCTCATTGTTCAGTTCGAGCACGGCGACATCTCCATAGCCGCCACCCAGAACGGTATCTTCGCTTTCGTCTTTGCCGCCATGCAGTTTGTCTTTGCCCCGGTTGCGGGCATGCTCTCTGACCGCTTTGGACGCCGCCCGGTCATCCTGATGTCAAATTTCGGCCTGGGCTGTGACTACCTGTTGATGGCGCTGGCGCCTTCTTTGAGCTGGCTGCTGCTGGGGCGCTTCATCTCCGGCATCACCTCTTCGAGTATTCCCACCGCCAACGCCTACATTGCCGATATCACACCCCAGGAGCAGCGGGCTGCCAGGTTCGGCATGCTGGGCGCAGCTTTTGGACTGGGTTTCATTATCGGGCCGGCGCTTGGAGGATTTCTGGGTGGCTACGGATTGCGCTATCCGTTCTGGGCTGCGGCTTGCCTGAGCCTTGCCAACTTCGCCTACGGCGCCTTCATCCTGCCGGAGTCGCTGTCCAAGGATCGCCGCGCCGTTTTCAGCTTCGGCAAAGCCAATCCGGTGGGATCGCTGAAGCTGCTGCGCTCGCATCCGGCACTGTTTGGCCTGGCCTCGGCCATGTTCCTTTACTACCTCGCTCATGAGTCGCTGCCCAGCATGTTCGTGCTGTATGTAGACTATCGCTATCACTGGGGAGCGCGTCTCACGGGCTATGCGCTGGCCGGAGTGGGCGTCTGCATGTCGATCGTCTCAGCGGTATTGATCCGCATGTTCACCAGGCGCTTTGGCGAGGTTCGCACACTCTTTGCCGGACTGTGCTTCGGCGTCCTCGGGTTCGGCCTGTTCGCCGGTGCGACTACGACTACCCTTTTCCTGATCGGATGTCCCCTGATCTCGCTGTGGGGATTGGCTGGCCCTTCCATGCAGGCGCTGATGAGCAAGCGCGCCGCAGCTTCCGAACAAGGACAGCTTCAGGGTGCCCTGGCGAGCCTCTTCGGCATCGCCGGCATGATTGGCCCTATCATGTTCAGCGAAATTTTCGCGTTTACTATCTCGCAGAAGCACGGGGTTGATTTCCCCGGAGCCACGTATTGGCTGGCCTCAGTATTGTTGCTGGGCAGCCTGATGATTGCCTCGGCCGTAACTCGTCCTGCGGCGCAGCCTCTCGTCGCCAGCAGCGGATCAGCAGGGGGCTAAAAATTAATC
This sequence comes from Candidatus Angelobacter sp. Gp1-AA117, assembly GCA_003223515.1. Taxonomy (GTDB): domain Bacteria; phylum Acidobacteriota; class Terriglobia; order Terriglobales; family Acidobacteriaceae; genus Angelobacter. The sequence goes on along the minus strand of QHVI01000177.1, from coordinate 12,627 downwards.
CGCCCTAATGGAATAGGCAGGTCTGACTACAAAAAAGTAAGCAATCCCGGAGAAGCCGTCCTGATTGGAAACTCCTGGTAGGCCGGGGTTATTTTCTTCGCCCGTGGACCGCGAGGATGGAGATCAGATCATCTGGTCATCGGAAAATCGGGTCATCCGAGGATTGGGTAAATGGGTAAATTGGTACGTGGGTAAATGAAGAATATCGGCAACCAGATAAAGCATTCCGAAACCAAAAGCCAAAAGTTAAAAGCCAAAAGCCAAGAGCTAAGAACCAAAAGCCACTTGCCATTTGCTAGCTACTCAGCCCGGTTTGTTATCCTTTAGAGTTGATTTGATCTCAAGGAGCCTGAGTGGCTGAAGTTTTTACGGTTGGCCTGATCCAGATGTCGTGCTCGCCTGACCCGGATGATAATCTCCGGCGCGCACAGGATAAGATCCGTGAAGCGGCAAAAAAAGGCGCGCAGATGATCTGCCTGCCGGAATTATTCCTTACCCAGTACTTCTGCCAGCGTGAAGATACGGCACTGTTCGATCTGGCTGAACCGATCCCCGGCCCCACTACCGAAGCTCTGGCTCTCATAGCCCGCGAGCAACAGGTGGTGATTGTGGCTTCGATCTTTGAGCGGCGCGCGCGCGGCTTGTATCACAACACCGCCGCCATTCTCGATAAAGATGGCAGCCTCAAGGGCATCTACCGCAAGATGCACATTCCGGATGATCCCCTCTATTACGAGAAGTTCTACTTCACTCCCGGCGATCTCGGCTTCAAGGCCTTTGATACGCCCTACGGGCGCATGGGGACGCTGGTGTGCTGGGATCAGTGGTATCCGGAAGGTGCGCGCCTGACTGCCTTGCAGGGCGCAAACATCCTGTTCTATCCCACGGCCATCGGCTGGCATCCGGATGAAAAAGCAGAATTCGGCGAGGTCCAGCATGACGCGTGGCGCACCATCCAGCGCGCTCACGCGATTGCCAATGGAGTTTTTGTCGCCGTGGCGAACCGCGTTGGACACGAGTTCGGCGATATTCGCGGCAACTGCGCCCCGGGCAAAGGATTGGAATTCTGGGGCGGCTCTTTTCTCTGCGACCCTTTTGGGCGCGTGATGGCCGAAGCTTCCTGCGACAAAGAAGAAATCCTGATTGGCGAGTGCAATCTGCGGCATCTCGAAGATGTGCGCCGCAACTGGCCATTTTTGCGTGACCGCCGCATTGACAGTTACGCCGCAATTGCCCAGAGGTTCATAGACTAGACGTGCAGAAAAACGAGTCCTTCATCCAGCATGGCACACCGCACGAGCATGGATACCGCATGCCCGCCGAGTGGGAGCGCCATCAGAGCACCTGGATTGCCTGGCCGCACAACCGTGACGACTGGCCGGGAAAATTCGAGTCGATACCGTGGGTCTATGCCGATATTGTGCGGCATCTCAGCCGCGTGGAAGACGTAAATATCATCGTGCGCAACACCGAAGAGCGTGACTCGGTACGCAAGCTTCTGAGCCAGTGCCACGTCGCGGTGAAGCGCATCCGTTTTCATGAATGGCCCACAGATCGCGTCTGGACTCGTGACTCTGGCCCTATCTTCGTTCGCTGCGATGCCGGCGCCCACAAAGTGGCTATCACCGACTGGCGCTTCACCGCGTGGGCGAAATATCCCGACTGGAAAAACGACAACTGTCTGCCTGAACTGGTGGCCCGCAAGCTGAAGATGAAGCAGTTCGTGCCTATCGTCCACCTGCACGGCGGAGACCACCACGTGGTGCTGGAGGGCGGCAGCATCGATGTAAACGGCGCCGGGCTCATGCTCACCACTGAGGAATGCCTGCTGGGCAAGGTGCAGCAGCGCAACCCCGGGCTCACGCGCAAAGAACTGGAAGCGGTTTTTGCCGACTATCTGGGAATCGAGAAAGTAATTTGGCTGGGGCGCGGCATTGCCGGGGACGACACTCACGGCCACATCGATGACATTGCGCGCTTCGTCGCGCCGGAGACCATCGTGGCCGCCATCGAATCCAGCCGCAGTGATGCCAATTACCAGCCACTGCAGGAAAATGTGCAACGCTTGCGATCAGCCACCGATCTTCTGGGACGCAAGCTCAATATTGTGGAGCTGCCTCTTCCCAAAGCTGTGATCTTCCAGGGACAACGGCTCCCGGCCAGTTATGCCAACTTTTATATCGCCAATAATCTCGTGCTGGTGCCGACTTTTAACGATCCCAATGATCGCGTGGCGCTCACCATCCTGAGTGAACTCTTTCCTCAGCACGAGGTCATCGGAATTCACTGCGGAGATTTCATCTGGGGCCTGGGCGCGATTCATTGCATGACCCAGCAGCAGCCCGCGGAATGAGAGAGTTTTTAGCCGCTGATGAACGCTGATCTACGCTGAAAAATCAAACCTCAACCCAGATCGCACGTATAGGGAGCAACACACCGCCAAATTCAATACGCATCAACTACTTTTGCTTCCTCTGCGACCTCTGCGCCCTCTGCGGTAAAAGGTTTTGGTTGTGGCTCGCCACGCTGTGGTTAATCACTGCTCACACTGATGATTACCGCGTAACCGTCGGCCTCTTCGGACAGCACTTTCTCCCACCCGGCGTCTGTCTCCGGCAACCGTGCATCGCCCTGCATGCGGGCCACCAGCTTGAGCCTGGGTTCTGCTGCCGGAACCTGCATGGTGATTACTCCGTTCTCCAGAGATGCTTTGCAGGTACGTTCGCAGGGCATCACGTATCTCCTGCGTAACGCCAGCAGCGACCTGTACCAGTCGAGTATCACGTTCTCGCCCTGGGTAAGCGGCCAGCTTAGCTTCGATCTCTCGAAAGTTGCGGGATCCTGCGGATCGGGCACGTCATTGGAATGGAAGTCAAAATCTTTGAATTCGTTTCTGCGGCCTTCGCTCACTGCCTTCTGCAGCGTGGGGTCGCCATAATCCGTAAAGAATTGGAATGGATGAGGCTCATCGAATTCCTGTCCCATAAAGAGCAGCGGCGTTTCCGGCGCGAGCAGCAGCAGGGCCGCGGCCAGCATGCGCACTCCTCTGGGAACCAGCGCAGTAAGCCTCTCACCCTGCGCCCGGTTTCCCACCTGGTCATGATTCTGGATGCAGATCACATGCGCCGGTGCAGGCATTCCCCTGGAACTGCTCCCACGCGGACGCCCATCCCAGAAGCGAAATGGCTCACCCTGAAAAACAAAGCCTTCATTCAGCGCGCGTACAATCTGCTGCGGCTTGCCGAAATCCTGGTAATAGCCTTTGCGCTCGCCGGTAAAGAAAGCGTGAACCGCATGATGAAAATCATCGCTCCATACTGCGTGCAGGCCGTATCCATCATCGGCGCGCGGTCGCGCCATGCGCGCGTCGTTCTCATCAGTCTCGGCAATCACACAGACCTGCCGCCCAAGACCAGAGGCGAGTTTAGCTGCATTCTCGCTGATCTCCGCCAGGATATGTTTCGGTGATTCGTCCTGGATGGTCTGCACTGCATCCAGGCGCAAACCGTCGAGGTGGTACTCGCGTATCCAGTACAGCACATTTTCAACCACGTACTGGCGCACGCCCTGGCTGCCGGGCTGGTCATAATTGATGGCCTCTCCCCAGGGAGTCTCGTGTTGGGCGGTAAAGTACGGTCCGAACAGGCGCAGGTAATTGCCTTCATTGCCGAGATGGTTGTAGACCACGTCGAGAATCACGCCCAGGCCTTCTGCGTGTGCAGCATTCACCAGCCGCCGCAGACCTTCAGGCCCGCCGTAGCTGTCCTGCACCGCATACGGAGAAACACCGTCATAGCCCCAGTTGCGTGTTCCTGGAAAAGCCGCCACGGGCATAATCTCGATCACCGTGATGCCCAGACTCTTCAGGTACGGCAGCTTTTGAATTGCAGCATCAAACGTTCCTTGCGGTGTGAAGGTGCCCACGTGCAATTCGTAGATCACGTAATTTTCGAGGGGCAGGCCGCGCCAGTTCGAATTAGTCCATGTGAAGCGGCTGGGATCGACAATCTCTGTTCGCCCATGCACTCCTTCGGGCAGCAGCCGCGAAACCGGATCAGGCACGGGCTGGTTCTCATCCACGATCAGGAAATATCTGTCGCCCGGGTGCGCCGGCGCGAACAACTCGAAATAGCCGCCGTCTACGCGCTCCATCACCACATCCTGTTCGCCCTGTGCGCTGCTCAGCCGTACTTTGACCTGCTGCGCGTTGGGCGCCCATACCCGGAATTCACATCCTTCCGGAGTGAGAGAAGCGCCCGGCATGCCGGATGTGGTTTTGCTTAACGTCGGCGTTTTCACGTATCTTGAGACGGAAGCACAGTTTTTGAGGATGCTCGCCACTCCTAAACTAATTCTTGCCTCCGCTTCTCCCCGCCGCCAGGAGCTTCTGCGCGAAGCCGGGATTGATTTTGAAGTCCACCCGGCGCACATTCCTGAAGTACGCAAGCCGCAGGAAGGCCCATCAGACTACGCGTTGCGGCTGGCGCAGGAAAAAGCTTTGAAAATTGCAGAGCTGTTCCCGCAGGCCTGGGTACTGGGGGCGGACACCATTGTAGTGGTAGATGAGCAGGTGCTGGAAAAACCGCAGGACCACGCGGATGCAGCACGCATGTTGCGCATGCTTTCAGGACGGCCTCACCAGGTCACTACGGCAGTAAGCCTGATCGCACCGCCCATGCGCATTGACACGCGTGCCTGCACCACTCAGGTTTATTTCAGGCAGTTGGAAGAAAAGGAAATTCAGGAATACATCGCCGGAAGAGAGCCCATGGACAAAGCGGGTGCCTATGCCATTCAGGGAGGAGCTGCACGCTGGGTCATTCGCCTGGAAGGTGATTACTCAAACGTAGTCGGACTTCCGCTGCCACTGGTGACAGGGATGCTGCGTGCCTCTGGATTCCTCCATCGAAGCTAACCGGGCACTTTGGTCCAAAGCGATGCATGGATTGATCACTTCGTCTGTGGAAGGCAAACGAATCGCTGGGTGCTGATACTCGCAGTGGCTCACTTTATCAAAGTGACCCACTACGGAATCGAAACTACTTCTTTTCAGTCGGAGTCGGAGCCGAAGGAGTGCTTGATTCCCCGTCCTTCAATGCACCTTTGAAATTCTTGATGCCTTCGCCCAGGCCCTTGCCGAAATCGGCCAGTTTGCCGGGACCAAAGAACAGGAGTGCAATGCCTAACAACAGTAACAATTCAGTAACGCCAAGTTTTCCGCCGAACATTTTAAATCTCCAAAAAGGAAGTGCAAGAATGATTGCATTTCCGTAGGTTTAAAGGGGTAACTATCGACTCAGATTGTAGGTCAAGTGCCTGCGCGAGTCAAAATAAAGATTTGTGAACGCAACTCAAGCCCGGAATGGCACAAATAAATAAATCCATTGATATCAATAACATTGCAGGATTCAGCCGATCCGGCCTCTCTACCGCATGATCCAGATTAAGAAAATTAATTAAATAATTCTCATAATTGCTGAATCAATCCAGCCAGCAAGGCTGTCCGCAAATGCAACTGCGACAGCACAATGGATTCACTGTCCGCATGGGCACCCTCACCCACGGCCCCTAAGCCATCCAGGGTCGGGATTCCTAAAGCTGCGGTAAAGTTCCCGTCAGATCCGCCCCCTGTGCTCGATTCCCCTAACTCCAGCCCAAGCTGGCGGCCTACGCCCTGCGCGATCTCAAATAATCTGGCCGTCCCGGCAGAGCGCTCCATCGGAGGACGGTTCACGCCGCCGGTCACCTCTACCCGGCATTGAGAATCAAAGGCCCGCACAGCAGAGAATTTTTCCGACACAGTACCGGCATCGGCCATCCGGGCAATCCGGACATCGACCTCGACCGAGGCTTCAGCAGCTATGACGTTGCTGCGGGTGCCTCCACGGATTACCCCCGGATTCACCGTGATGCCCCGCGTGAGATCGACGAATTTCGTGATCTCCAGGATCTGGCGCGCGAGTTCGATCACGGCGCTGTGTCCCTTGTCAAAATCGACCCCTGCATGAGAGGCCACGCCATGCACGCGAATCCTGTAATTCCCTACCCCTTTGCGCGAGGTCTTCAGAAGCCCCTGTGGTCCCTGCCCCGGCTCCAGCACCAGCACCGCCTCGCAGCCTCTCGCGAGGTCTTCTATGATGGGGCGCGAGCTCTCGCTGCCGATTTCTTCGTCGGTATCAAGAAAGATAGTCACGGGACGATGTTGCGCTCCGGCGTCTTTCAGGGCCTGCAACGCATACATCATCATGACCAGGGCGGCCTTCATGTCCAACCGTGCCGCCCATGCGGTCGAACTCCTCCGCCAGCACCGCACCCAGCCGGTCCATGGCATCTTTGTTGTAGCTGGGCGACTCTCGCTCCACGAAGCATTGCAGCATGGCCAGCATGTCCGGCTGGCGCTGCTCGCAGAATCTCAGATACTCTAACACGCTCTGGCTGGCAGCAGGATTGGTCATCTCCGCTAAATCATAATGCAAAGCGGGCCCTGATCTCATGCATCTTGATGAATTTGCGGGTTACGGAAGAGAGTAGACAATCCAGACCTGTACCTTGGTTCCTTTTTGCCTTGGAATGAGAATCTCTGTATTACTCACGTTCGAATTCTTCTCTGCTTGCGACGAATTCTCCCGCGCAGCCAAGGGCGCGTGCGGTACATAGGAGCAACACACCGCCAAATTCAATACACATCAACTACTTTGTTACCTCAGCATCCTTTGCGTCCTCTGCATTACTAACAATCAAATTCGTCTCAAGCCGCGAAGAATTCTGCTTGGACAGCTAAATGCTAATCCCATTTCTGATTCGCGAGATTCGCGCAGTTCGCGTCATTCGCGGCTTACTTGCCTTCCTCTGCGCTCTCTGCGTTCTCTGCGGTTAAAGCCGTTTGGTTGTGGCTCGCCACGCTGCGGTTTAACGCAGTCTGCATGCTGATCTAAGCTAATAGCTAGCAGCTTCAGGTGTTATAATTCGCGCTTTGCTCATGAGTGAGACTGTACACACACCAGAGGCGGCCACAGGAGTGCTGGATATCGTCCAGATTCAGAACATTCTGCGGCATCGTTATCCATTCCTGCTGATTGATCGCGTGCTGGAGCTTGAACGGATGAAACGGGTGGTGGCCCTCAAGAATGTCACCATCAATGAGCCATTCTTCGTTGGCCATTTTCCCGGCGCGCCGCTGATGCCCGGCGTGCTGATTGTCGAGACCATGGCCCAGGCAGGCGCGGTCCTTCTGCTTACTGAGATTGGCGCCGATACCGACAAGCTGGTGGTGTTCACCGGCATCGAGAAGGCAAAATTTCGCCGCCCTGTGGTTCCCGGCGATCAGCTTCGCATTGCCGTTGACGTGCTGGCCTGGCGGCGCGTGATGGGCCGCATGGACGGCAAAGTGTTTGTGGATGGCAAGCTCGTCGCCGAAGCCATTATCAGTTGCGCCCTGCTGGACCGTTCCCGAAACAAAATGGCTTCGCAGGACTCGACCGAACGCCCGGAATGATTCATCCCACTGCCATCATTGATCCCGGCGCGAAGGTGCCGGCTTCGTGCAAGGTCGGTCCGTATTCCATCATCGGCCCCGATGTTGAATTGGGCGAAAACTGCGAACTGATCTCGCATGTGGTCATCCACGGTCCGGCCAGGATCGGTTTAAATAACCGTTTCTATCCTTTCTGCGCCATTGGCACCGATCCGCAGGACTTCACCTTTACCGGCGAGAAAACTTCGGTCGAGATCGGCGACCACAACATGATTCGCGAGTATGTCACGTTGAATCGCGGTACGGTAAAAGGCGGAGGAGTTACCCGCATCGGCAGCCATATTCTCATCATGGCCTATTCCCACGTCGGCCATGATTCCGTGGTGCGCGACCACGCTATGCTGGCCAATGCCGCCACCCTCGCCGGTCATGTGATCGTGGAGGAGTGGGCGGTGGTGGGCGCGCTCTGTCCGGTTCACCAGTTTGTGCGCATCGGCGCGCATGCGTACATCGGCGGAGGCACAACCATCACCAAAGACGTTCTGCCCTTCGCCAAGGCCGTGGCCCCGCGCAATACAAAGTCTTATGGAATTAATGCGATTGGACTGGAGCGGCGCGGATTCACGCGCGAGCGCATCCGCAAGATTCACCATGCGTTTCGCCTGCTGATCAATTCCAGATTGAATACCACTCAGGCGCTCGAACGATTGAAGGCGGAAGGCGACCTGGGCGAAGACATCGCCCTGCTGATCAGGTTTATCGAAGAGTCGGAACGGGGAGTGATCAAGTAGCTAGACCCTTACGCTGCTTCATCCCCCGTAATCCGCGGCATCGGCACTATATTATCCGGCTGCTCTTGTTCCTTCTTGCGATGATCCGGCGGCTGCTCCTCCGAGTCGTGTTTCAGAAAAATGTCGGCAAATCCCAGAAAGTGCCGGACGTAGCTGGCTTCTTCAGGCTTCAGATCAGGGTCTACGCCTTTCATCTGCGCTTCTTCCCCGGGCGACTCAGTCAGGTGATCCGCCGACTTGCGGAACGGCCTGAGTCGCTTGATATCAAATGACTTTAAGACTCCCACGGCAGGCTCTCAATCTATTGTTGGTAGTAAGTATTTGTTGTTAGTAAGTATCTCTGAAGTAGGATGCGCCCGTCCTCAATTAGATGTCCCTTTTGAAAATACTTTAGACTGTCTAAGTGCCACCTATTCAAAAACTTGGCCTGATCGCCGGTAACGGCAGCTTCCCTCTTCTGTTGCTCGATGCTGCCCGCGCCCAGGGTGCGGAGGTCATTGTTGCCGCCATCAAGGAAGAGACTTCTCCTCTCATTGAAAATCGCGGAGCAGCCTCTGTTCACTGGATGTCACTCGGCGAACTCGGCAAGCTCATCGACACTTTTAAAAAAGCAGGTGTGAGTACCGCCATCATGGCGGGGCAGGTGAAGCACAAGCAGATCTTCTCCAGCATCCGTCCTGACTGGAAACTCGCCAAGGTGCTCTTCTCTCTTACAACCCGCAATACAGATTCACTGATTGGGGCAGTCGCCAGGGTGCTGGCGGATGAAGGCATCCACCTGATCAGCTCCACCACTTATCTTGAGCCTCTGCTGGCCAGAGCCGGTGTGCTCACCCGCCGCTCGCCCAGCGAAACCGAGCAGAAGAACATGGAATACGGCCGGCGGGTGGCCCGTCACCTGGCCCAGTATGACATTGGCCAAACCGTGGTCATTGCCGAATCTGCCTGCGTGGCCGTGGAAGCCATGGAAGGCACAGACGCCACCATCCTGAGGGCAGGCGAGATCATGAAGAGCCTTTCCCATGAGCCTGCGCCTGAAGGTTCGCTGCTGGATCGCGCGCTGACCGTGGTGAAGGTAGCCAAGCCCCAACAGGACATGCGCTTTGATGTCCCGGTGATCGGCATCAAGACGGTCGAAACAATGATGCAGGCGGGCGCTACCTGTCTTGCCGTGGATACGGGTAAGTGTCTGCTGCTGGATGGAGACGGCATCATTGCCGCGGCAGATCAGGCGGGAATCGCGATTGTCTCTGACCCTACTCCTGAATAATGCCCATACTCTGATCGATGCTCAGCGACTTGGGCGCCAGCGGGTTTTCCGGGCCGGAGTAGATGGCGGTGACGCGAAAGCCTGAATCCGTGACCTCGGTTGAATAATTGTAGAAGCCGCGATTATTGCGGGCCATGCTCAGGTCGCCGGAGGAGCGCAGGTCGTCCAGCGAAGCGTAGCCGCCGCGCAGCGCATTGTGAGTGCGTTCCGCCTGGGCTATCGTCATCAGGTCATGCTTGACCCCGACGATATCGACATTAGCTGAAGGATTGCCGCCTGCGGAAACCGTCTTAGCCTGGCGCACGTAGATGCCCGCTCCCGCAGCCACCACCATCAGCAGTGCTATAAATCCAAAAAACCGGCTCATAACTGCTCCAAAAAATTGCGCTCATGGAATTCTGCAAAAATCCTTCCGCACAGCCGAGGGCACACGCTTTGTTGCGAAGTGCTGCTGTTAAGGCTAGCAGCTACCCCGGAATAGCTGATATAAAAACTCATCCCTTTGCATAACGGAAGTCCAATCCGCGTAGCAGTCGTCGGTGTAGGCGCTTTTGGCAAGAACCATGCCCGCGTCTACCACGAGCTTCAGCAGCAGGGACAAGGCATTGAACTGGTTGCGGTGGTCGATTCGAATTCTGCCCAGGCGGAAGCCGTAGCCCGGCAGTTTGGCTGCGCGCCTTTGAGCAGCGTGAATGATCTGCCAGGACGCATCCATGCCGCATCCGTGGCCGTTCCCACAGTGGATCACCTGCAAGTAGCCTCGGCGCTTATGAAAGCCGGCGTGGACGTGCTGATCGAAAAGCCCCTGGCCACCAGCCTTCAGGAAGCGGACGAGCTCCTTCAGCTAGCCCGCGCGCACCAACGCGTCGCCCAGGCTGGACATCTGGAGCGCTTCAATCCGGCGGTGCGCGCCACGGTGCCGCTGCTCACCCGGCCGATGTTTTTTGAGGTACACCGGCTGAGCATCTTCACTCCCCGCAGCCTTGACGTGGACGTGGTGCTCGATCTCATGATTCACGATATCGATGTAGTGCTCTCGTTCGTGCAATCGCCGGTAAAGGAGATCCGCGCCGTAGGTCTGCCGGTAGTCAGTGGCAAGGTAGATATCGCTAACGTGCGCATGGAATTCGAGTCCGGCTGCGTTGCCAATCTCACCGCCAGCCGCATCAGTACCGAGCGCGTGCGCAAGCTGCGCTTTTTCCAGCCCCGCGAATATATCTCCGTCGATTATGGCCGCCAGGATGTCCTCCAGTTCCGTGTGGGCTCCGAGCGGGCGCTCTCACCGGAACAGCTTCAGGCCGCGCTGGCTGCCTCTACCGGCATCCCGATTCCCGGAGTCACCATGAACAAACCGGCAGTGGAATCAGAGGAGCCGCTCCACGCAGAACTGAAGTCCTTTATCAATGCGGTGCGGCAGCGCAGCACTCCTGAGATTCCTCTCGAAGATGGCCGTCGCGCTCTCGCCACCGCTTTGCAGATTCTCTCCAGCATCCACGAGCACAGCCGCCAGGCGTTGCAGGGGCTCTCGTAAAAATTTTCACTGCAAAGGACGCGAACGGCGCAAAAGAACGCAGCAGGATTCAATGCAAAAGCTGGTTCGCCTTGCACATCCAACCTCTGGCAAAGTTGTAAAAAGACTGTAAACCACAACAGGTCTTCAATTACCCATTTACCAAATTACCAATTTACCAATTTACCAAATGCTCTTAGGCCCTTTACGTTACTTTACCTAGTTCTTCTCAGACGAAATAATTTGCTATCTGTGGTGCATGAACTCTCGCTCTGTATCGTTCTAATGAGAAAATGGTTACACCTGAATGAGCAGAAGAGAGTCTAATGCCTAAGGCAGTTTTGGCGCCCGCGATGGAAGCTCCGGTCCCCGACATTTATCGAGCATTTACCGACGATGCAGACCTCCATCTGCTCGTCGGAGATATGAAAGATGAGCTGTCCGCCTACCGCTGGCGCGAGGCCATCTGGATCTCCATCGTCGTCCACCTGCTGGTTTTCCTCTCATGGATCTTTGCTCCCAAGTGGATGCCGCGCAGCGCAGTCATCGTGCCCATGAACCAGACTGCTCATCAGCAACTTACTTTCCTTGAGCTTCCGCAGAGCCAGTCATCCCCGAAGATTCCGCAGACCGACATCATCTCAAGCCAGAATCGCATAGCCCAGTCGCGGACTCCATTGCCAAATAGAGAACAGTTGCGCCGTCTGTTGAACGCGCAGCCTCCGGGGGCTCCGGCGCGGCCTACTCCTCCTGCGACTCCTGCACAGCAACCTGCACAACAGCAGGCCCAGGCGAGTTCGCAAGGCGCTGCGCAGAATCCGGTGGCGCAGCCCCAACAACAGCAGCCGCCAACGCAGACGGCTCAGTTGGAACAGCCTCCCAAGCCGGCCGGTCCTTCACCGTTTAAAGCTGCCATGGCGCCTGGTGCGGCCATCAATCAGGCAATTCAATCCACGGCTACCGGAAGCCACGGCGCTACGCACATGTCGTTCGGCGGTGATTATGGTGTTGCCAGAAACGAACCCACCAATCCCAAGGGCGATGTCGATATTTTGAGCGACACCATGGGTGTGGATTTCAGCGGATACCTGCAGCGGGTGATCTGGGAAGTGAAGACCCACTGGTATAACGGCATTCCTGAAGTCGCGCGTCCGCCCATCATGAAGAGAGGCAAACTCGCAATTGAGTTTGCCATTCTCAAGAACGGCTCCGTCGCCGGCATGAAGCTGGTTTCGACTTCCGGAGATATTGCTCTCGACCGCGCCGCATGGGCCGGCATTTCAGGTTCGATACCGTTCCAGCCGCTGCCTTCGAATTTCAAAGGCGAATACATCTCGCTGCGCTTCAAGTTCTATTACAACCCTGCAACCAACGAGTTCGAGTAAGTCCAATACACATAAACTACTCTTGTTACCTCTGCGTCCTTTGCGCCCTCTGCCCTGAAAATCCCTATGCCGCCATGGGTGTCGTGAGTACCTTCAGACCGAGTTCCTCTAAGCGCTTCGTATGAAAACGTATCAGATGCTGGGAGCGGATTTGATCCAAGAATTTTGCACCCAAGTCCACGTAGTCTCTATTTTCC
>QHVI01000170.1 GCA_003223515.1 Candidatus Angelobacter sp. Gp1-AA117 | reverse complement strand
CATTCAAAATGACTTAAAAAACGAAGACAGCAGGCTTTTTCTCGCATGGATTGCCAAGAAGTCTCCTTGCGGCTCGGAAAAGGAGCCCAGGCAGAATCTCAACTTCCCTCGTTCTCATTCCCCATGCAATTTAAACCCTCCGCATTGGCTAGAAAATGCGAAACTGTATTTTTTATTTCCGACAGACTCCTAGCAGTAACTTGAAAATGCCAGGGATCGGCATTTATTCGTGCAGCACAACAGGGTAGAAAGTGGAAATAAAAAGGACGGCTGGCGCCGTCCCTTTCTTGCGAGATGTTGTGAGTTACTTCTTCTTTTTGGTGCTGTAGTTGGTCTCGATTTTTGCGCCGATGGCGGCCAGCATCTGTTTTACATCATTCGCATGTGCCCCATCAGGCTGAAGCTCCAGATACTTATTGAAAGCCTCAGCGGTTCCCGGAGGAGCTTCCAGCTTGCCCTCTTTATCCTGCTTGCTGTTCCCCATCAGCACTGAGCCCTTGATGAAATAGGCGTCGGCGCGGTTGGGATCAGCGGCAATGGCTTTGTCGCAGGCCTGCAGCGCTCCTTCAGAATTGCCGGTGTTGTACTGGGTGGCGCAAAGATTCCAATAAGCTGTACCTGGATTTGGATCCATCTCCGCAGCCTTGGTAAATGCCTCCGTAGCTTCTTTGTTCTTCTTCAGCTTCAGGTAGGAATTGCCTTCCTGAGTCAACATGGCTGCCATCCTGCCCTTTTTCTTGACCGGATCGGTGGCAGGATTTTTCGGGTCAACATTGGTGTTGCTGCCGGCGACCTGAACGCCTTTGTCGTAAGACTGCACCGCCTCATCGTATTGGCCGAGGTTATACTGCGCGTCGCCCAGAGATTGATAAAATTCGTAGCGGGTGGGGTCGGCTGCGATCAGTTGCTGCAAAGGAGCAACCGCTTCCTGCCACTGCTTGGCGTTGATGGCAGTCAGCGCCTGGGTGATTAGCGCATTCTGGCCCTGGGCCTTGGCATTCTGGGCCTTCATGGCCTCGATCTGCTCTTTGGTGTACTTGGGACCGGTTGAGCCGGCGCCTCCCGAGGGCTTGGTTCCGGCCTCGTTAATCATTCCGAGGTTGGTCTTGCCGGCATCAGTAACGTCAATCTGGAAGGCAGCAACCTCGCCGCCCTCATTGACGTTGATCACGATTTTCGCTCTCTTCCAGAGTGACTCACCGGCCGGGTTGAATACCTCCAGCTTGTAGTTGTTGCCGACTGGAACCCCAACGACGTCGAAGGAGCCACTCTTGTCGGTTTTGGCCTTGAATGTTCTGCCCGTATCTTCGTTGGTCAAAACCACCTGCAGGCCGGGCGCAAGTTTTCCGTTGTCTTGTACCGTTCCCTTGACGCGCGCGCCAACCGTCTGTGACGACGCTGCGGTTGCACCCAATGCAATCAGCATCGTAATCAGCGCAACAGAAATGAAATTCTTCTTCATCTGACTTAGCCTCCCTGGCTGAAAAACTTCAATTAAACCTGAGTATGACTTATGACCTGTGCTGCGTAAGGTAATGGATCCTGCGCTCCGGCCGCCCCAAAGGCAGCCAGTCGCAACATGCAGCTTTCACACGTTCCACAGGCCTCATCTTCACGGCTGTAGCACGACCACGTCAAATCAAACGGGGCGCCTAAATCCAGCCCCAGCTTGACGATTTCTGCCTTCCGCAGGGCGATCAGTGGAGTAACAATCTCAATGTCGCCTGCGCGTGTGCCCGCCCTGATAACCTCGTTAAATGCCCGATAGTAAGCCGGACGGCAATCGGGATACCCGGAGCTGTCCTGCTCAACCGCACCAATATAAACCCGGGTTGCGCCTAAAACTTCCGCCCAACTGACCGCTGCGGCCAAAAAATGTGCATTGCGGAAGGGAACGTAAGTAACCGGTATCCCGCTAAACCCAATTTCTTCGCGGGCTTCGGGAACGGCAATGTGCTCATCGGTCAAAGCCGATCCGCCGATTGCCGGGAAAACCTCATTCCTGACCTTCAGCCGTTTACGGATGCCGAGGCGGTCGCAGATTCCGTCAAAAGCCCGTTGCTCCCGTTGCTCGGTTCTCTGTCCGTAGCTGATATGCAGGGCTGCAGCTTCCGTGTCCCTGGCGGCCAGGGTGACGCAGACGCACGAATCCATCCCTCCGCTGAGCAGAACTACAGACTTCGGCTTAGTACCGGCCAATACAGCTCCTTTTGCTGGGATGATGCATATTTGATGTCCCAGCAGGCAGAATTGCTGCCAGAAAACAGCGAAATTACTACTGGAACTATTATCGCAAGAACGGGCTCGGCGGAGGAACTTGCGGATTAACCACAGCGTGGCGAAGCCACGACCAAAGGCTTTTACCGCAGCGCAGCCGAGCCGCAACCAAACCGAAGACCTTTATGGAGCGCAGCCGCCCCCGGCTGCGGGGATAAATCTTTCGCGAGACGAGAAGAATTTGATGAATAGGAATGCAGAGGGCGCTAAGGAAGCGAAGATGAGTTAAACGCCCTTGGTGGCGGGTTCCCAGATGAACTTATGGAGTTGCAGACCGAGGCGCACGTGGAGGCGGTCTTCGAGAATCCATTGGGCCAGTAACAACGGATCAAGCTGGCAGTTGCTGGTATCGCGCATGGAGGTTGGAGTCCTGGCGAATACAGGAGAGAAGATCACATCGTGCACTGTGCTGTTCAGGTCGTGTGCGCGGACGAATTCACGGGCGAATTCGTAATCGGCGCGGTCGCTTAAGACAAACTTCACTTCGTCATCTCTGGTCAGAACGTGCAGATTACTTTCGCGAAAAGTGCCACCTTCTCCGGAGCCGGGGCATTTCACATCTACGATCTTGTGGACCGCTCTGGGCACGCGTTCCAACGGACGCTCGCCGCTGGTCTCTAATAGTAACGTGTATCCGCGGGCCAGCAGGCGCTCCATCAAGGGCACGAGTTCACGCTCCTGGAGCATAGGCTCCCCGCCGGTAAACTCAACCAGTCCCGAAGGGGTGAGTTTGAGCACTTCCTGCTCGACTTCTTCAGGCGACATCTTTTGGCCGCCGGTGAAGGTGTACTCACTGTCACACCAGAGGCAGCGCAGATTACAGGCCGTGAGGCGCACGAAGATACACGGCAGCCCCGCAAACGAAGATTCGCCCTGGATCGATCTGTAGATTTCAGTTATCTGCATATTTTGTCATCATCTCGAAATGACGCAGGGATTTCAGCAGGCACTTATTCCGTTGAGAATATATGTCGCCCGCTTCGCAGGCTCGCCATTCGTATCCCCATGCTGACCCACAGCTTGCGCTGTGGGCTACAAGAATATCGCCAGCTTCGCTGGCGCTGGAGTTTCTACATAATTTTATAAAGTTGATTCTCCCCCTGAGTAAACTCTTGATCCAGTTAACTGTTTGTTGTTTCATTGCTTAGAATGAAGCGCAAGAATGTTCTTCGCTCGCGGGAAAAGCTGGCCAAAGCTCTG
>QHVI01000176.1 GCA_003223515.1 Candidatus Angelobacter sp. Gp1-AA117 | reverse complement strand
GAGATGGTGGAACACCCGGAACTCCTTCGTCCGCTGGGCATTGAGCTTACAGATCGCTCCCTAGCCGCTGCCGCAGCGGCCTAAAAATGTAGAAACTCCAGAGTCCGGCTTCAGCCGGACGACTGAATGTTTCCACTTCCGCATCACGCTTTCGCAAACAACGTTGCTGCATGTCCGCGCGGCCTTTACTAAATACTAAGCACTGAACACTATTGCTTCGTATATCTGTTCCTCTTCTTTTCCCCGTGCCTCTCCATCGCCAGGCCGATCAGCCGGTCGATCAAGTCGGAATACTGCAATCCTGAAGCGGCCCAAAGTTTCGGATACATGCTAATGGAGGTAAAGCCCGGCATGGTATTGATTTCATTTAAATAGATCTTGCCGTTCTTCGGATCCATCAGAAAATCCACGCGTGCCAGCCCGGAGCAATCCACTGCCTGGAACGCCGCAATGGCCATTTCTTGCAGCTCTTTCATCTGCTTTTTACCGATCTTCGCCGGAATGATCAGTTGCGAGCCTTCCTCCAGATACTTGGCAGTGTAGTCGTAAAATTCAGCCGAAGGGACGACCTCCCCTGCGGTCGAAGCCTGTGGCTCGTCATTTCCCAGCACCGAGCACTCCAATTCCCGCGCCTTCTGCTTGTTTCCGCCTACACCTTGTTCAATCATGATCTTGCGGTCATATCCCGCGGCCACGTCGATGGCCGGGCCCAGCTCTTTGCGATCATGCGCCTTGGAGATTCCAACGGACGAGCCCAGGTTGGCGGGCTTCACAAACAGCGGATAGGTCAGCTTCTTTTCTATCGCCTTGACGACCTTTTTCGGCTCCTTCTCCCACTGGCTGCGCAGAACCGTTACATGCTTCACGATCGGCAGTCCGGCGGCGGCAAACAGGCGCTTCATGATGTCTTTATCCATGCCCGCCGCCGAGCCCAGCACGCCTGCACCTACATAAGGAATGTCGGCCAGTTCCAGCAGCCCCTGGATGGTCCCATCTTCGCCGAAGGTGCCGTGAAGCACGGGAAAAATTACATCCACGTTGATGCCCTGGTGATCGGCAGAATGAGCGGTACTCTCAAACGGCACCAGTGAATCGGAGTCAGGCACCGGAGGCACAATCACCGCCTCGCCCCTGGCCAGCACCGCTGCAGAAGACGTTGCCTGCGGATCGCCGGCGCGCAAATGGCGTCCGTGGTCTTCCTGCACGGGTTCGCCGCGCAGCAGCTTTTCTGCGTAAGCTGAGCTTACCCAACGTCCCTGCTTGGTGATACCAATAGGGACGACCTCATATTTTTCAGGATGGATGGCTTTCAGGACCGAGGCCGCCGAAAGCAGCGATATCTCATGCTCTCCGCTGCGGCCCCCAAACAGGACACCGACTCTCAACTTTTTCATCAGAACTAATTTACCAGCATTTATTGTGGCTCATTACCCTGCGTTCTCTGCGCCCCTTGCAGTTTCAGCCCTTGTATCCGGCGAGAAAGCCTTGGGGAGCAAAATAGCTCAAGTCCAATACACATGAATAATTTTGATTCCTTTGCGCCCCTTCGCGTCCTCTGCGATAAAAGGTTTTGGTTGTGGCTTCGCTACGCTGTGGTTAAATCGGATTTGGCCGCTACGCTGCCAGTTGCAATTATCCCTGGCATCCGGTCTTCGCCTGTTCTCTTACGAAATCAGCCAACTGACCACTGGCCTGTTTTTCCAGCAGCGTATCGAGTGACGTGGATTTTGCATTGGGAGCGCCCTTCAGGATTGCCTGATAGGCCTTGAGTGCACCTTCAACTCCGGCAAAATACTGCGCATCTTTATCGTCCGCCTTGTCCGGATGCTCAATAACAAATGCTCCGCTTGATAACGTAAGCTGGAGCACGATTTGCGGAGAATATTTGTACGTCTTTTCATCGATGAATTTGCCCAGCGGGGCCATGCACACGTTCACGTGGATATCAGGCACTTCAACCAGCCAGCGGAATGCCCATTCCCTGTCTGCTTTCAAATTCGCATTCAGCGGATCGGCCTCCATCTTATGGGCAATGGCAACAAATCGTTCCCGCTCTTCAGGTGTGGAGGGGCCGCGATTCTGTTGAGCGCCAGCCAGCATTGCCATGCACACGATGGCAGCAGCAAAAGCAAGACCTTTCCGCATAGATCTCTCCAGGTTGGAATGAGTGCTCAGAATGTATCATGTCCCGGACTTACCTCGTACACCCCCGATTCTTCCTGTCCGCCAGCACGATCCATGAAAAACATTGGAGTGATTCACAAAGCGATTTTTGTGGACCACAGCCGCCCTCCTCTGTGCGATTATCCGCATTGCTCAATTCAGATTGAAACTGACCTCGACGTTGACCTTTACAGCCGCTGCTTCACCGCTATGGGAATGGGCTGGTTTGAATTTCCATGTCTTTACTGCTTCCACTGCCTCCTCGTCCAGGCCCATACCTGCCGCCCTTGCAAGCTGGAGCCATGCCACTTTGCCCTTTGTGTCCACGACAATACTCAGTTCAACGGTCGCTTGATATTTGTTGTTCCGCGCTTCCCGGGAATAATCAGGATCCGGACTGTAAATAACCTGAGGAGGAACGAGGTTGTCCTCCTTGACCTTCAAAACCTGCGTTGGCATTGGTGGAGATACCCGTTGAAATTGTGGCATCAGGTGCTCGCGCTGGCTGTCCAGAAAAAATATGCTGCCCAGTATGCTTTTTGCTTCTTCTGCTGACGTGAGCAAATGGTCCAGATGAACCACCACGTTGATCGTCTGGCCTTTGGGTACGAATTCGGCTTCCGGTTCTTTCCTGTTATTTTTCTTTTTCACCTCGCCGGGCGTGTATGCGACCTGCCGTCCCTTAATGCGCAGAATCTTCTCATCGAGATTTACATCGTCAATGACAATCGCACCCTGCCGTCTCCATCTCTGGCCGTCAGGGTCTTTCAGCGGCTTGCCTGTGCTGTCAAATTCCTGGTCACCCTTCTGGAACGGGGTGCGCAGGCCAAGCACATGCTTCTTGTACTGCTGCTTGACGGAGTCATTCAAATTGTCTGAAGCGGAACAGGCGCCGGCCAGCAGGATGGTGAGCAATAGCGCAGAAACATGTTGTCTCATTGGATCACCGAAAGCTGAAGTTGATGGTTGTCTTGAGCCGCGCAGGGCTGGCACAACATCGGCAAGCCGGGTAAAATCATAATGGCGAGAGCATAGCTCAGCCGTTCTCATAGCTGCAAATGGAACAACATCGGTGAGCCGGGTAAAATCATAATGGCGAGGGTTAAAAATCCCCTCGGAATGAGCAGGTACTGTTTCGGGTTCATGGTCGCCTTCCGGGCAGCGCCTGAGTTTGCCTTCCGGCGCTGATCTCGTATACAATCAATACTTTACTGCTCTGCAGTTGCCCGCCTTGTGTCTTTCCGTTCGGAAGCAGGTACGCGGCGTTTATCGAGCGGTCTTTCTTAGCGTTTTTATTCTCAGGAGTTTGAGCATGTCAACCCGTTTTCCAGGCGGGCAGGAAATTGCGCGCAAATGGTATGTCGTGGATGCCTCCGGGCAGACTCTCGGCCGGCTGGCTACGCGCGTCGCCCGCATCCTTACTGGTAAGGAAAGCACGCAGTATACGCCCTTCCTTGACACCGGCGATCACGTGATCATTATCAACGCGGAGAAGATCCGCGTAACCGGCATGAAGTCTGAACAGAAGGTTTACCGGCACTATACCGGTTTTCCCGGTGGGCTGCGGGAAGAAGATTTTCGCAAGCGCTTTGATCGCAAGCCCGAACTGGTGGTCCAGGAAGCGATTTTGGGCATGTTGCCCAAGACCAAGCTGGGCCGCTCCATGGGCAAGAAGTTGAAAGTTTATAAAGGCGACAAGCACGATCACCAGGCCCAGAAGCCTGCTGCATTGGCTTTGGCCTCTAAGTGAAATTGAGTTGGGAGTGAATATCTAACAAATGGCTGAACTGGTTCAGTACTATGGCACCGGGCGCCGCAAGTCGAGCGTGGCTCGTGTTTTCCTGCGTCCGGGTAGTGGCAAGCTCACGGTCAACGGACGTGAGTTTGATCAATATTTTGTGACCGAGGCGCAACGGGTTGAAGTGCGCCAGCCGCTGGTCACCAGCGAGACCACCTCGACATTTGACGTGGTGGCCAATGTCTCCGGTGGCGGCGTGAACGGTCAGGCAGGCGCTTTAAGGATGGGCATTGCCCGCGCCCTGCTGGAGTTCAACGTGGAGCTGCGCAAGCGCCTCAAAGTCGAGGGCTTCCTTTCCCGCGATGCCCGTTCCAAAGAGCGCAAGAAGTACGGCCAAAAAGGCGCTCGCAAGCGCTTCCAATTCTCCAAGCGCTAATGCTCAATGGATCGAGCATGAGCGCTGTATCAGCGTCTAGCGTCCCGGCGCGCCGGGACGCGTGCCCGGCTCAGGACTTCAGTCCTGAGTGAGCGAAGCGAATAAGCAAGACGTTCATTGCGCAGCAATGAACCCGCCTCCGGGCCAGGAATATGCAATTCTGCCTGCCGTTTGCGGCCCCGCAAGCGGAAACCGGGCTGGTGGTAACCGGGGCCAAAAAATCTTCCCTCCCGCTCCGCCGGGAGCGGACTGGGAATCAATCCTGAGCGGGCACTTAGGCCGCAAAGGATGCAATCCAATAAGGAGGTAGTTTGGCTAATATCACAATGAAGGAACTGCTCGAAGCGGGCGTCCACTTCGGGCACCAGACGAAGCGCTGGAACCCCAAGATGAAGGAATACATCTTCGGGGAGCGCAACGGAATTTACATTATTGACCTGCAAAAAACGCTCAAAATGTTCAAGGACGCGAGCAAGTTTGTGCAGGATGCTTCCGCTCAGGGCAGGACGGTTCTTTTTGTCGGCACCAAGCGGCAGGCCCAGGATGCCATCGCCGAAGAAGCCGGGCGCTGTGGGATGTTCTATGTGAACAACCGCTGGCTGGGCGGGCTCCTTACCAACTGGGTTACCGTGCAAAAATCGGTGAAGCGGCTCAAGGAACTCGATGAGATGGCTACCGATGGCCGCTATGAGCTGCTCCCCAAGAAGGAAGTGATCAAGCTGGAGCGCGAGCGCAAACATCTTCAGGCAAACCTCGCAGGCATCAAGGCAATGAACCGCCTGCCGGACATTCTGTTTGTGATTGACTCCAACAAGGAAGCCATTGCGGTGAAGGAAGCCCGCAAGCTCGGCATCCCCGTGGTCGCCGTAGTCGATACCAATTGCGATCCCACCGAAGTGGATTGGGTCATCCCGGGCAACGATGACGCCCTGCGCGCCATCCGCCTGTTCGCGTCGAAGATTGCAGACTCTGTGGCTGAAGGCGTTCAGGCCGGTACCGATAAGCAGACGATTGACATTGCCGGAGCAGTAGCCGCTGATGGCGAAGCCGCTGCCGCCACTGTGGGTGGAGCTACAGCCAGACCCACTTCAGCCGACCTTGCCGAAGAAGAACAACTCAACATGGAAGAAGTTCTGGGTGGCAAGATTCGTAAGGCCCCGGTTGCTGCAACCGCCCCGGCCGAGGTGAACGAGGAAGTAGTTGACGTCGCCGCCAAAAGCCACTAGAGCAAAGTATTCTACCTTTTGTCATCTACTCTACGGCCCGCGAAGGCGCACAGCCGCGCGGGTCGCATCTTATGAAACGCATTGATTAGAACGTAAGGAATTATGAGCACAACAATGAGTAACAACATCTCTGCAGCCCAGGTGAAAGAACTCCGCGAGCGCAGCGGCGCTCCCATGATGGATTGCAAGAATGCGCTGAGCGAAGCCAAGGGCGATCTTGAGCAGGCCATGGTATTGCTGCGCAAAAAGGGCATTGCCACCGCCGCCAAGAAAGCCGCGCGCGTGACCAGTGAAGGCTCCGTGGCCAGCTACATCCATGCCGGTGGAAAGATCGGCGTTCTGGTCGAGATCAACTGCGAGAGCGACTTCGTTGCCCGCACCGATGATTTCAAGGACCTGATCAAAGATATCGCCATGCACATCGCCGCGGCCGATCCCAAGTTCATCCGCAAGGAAGACGTGACTCCTGAGACTTATAAACAAGAGACGGAGATCAACCGCGATCAGGCTGCCGCTACCGGCAAGCCCGCCAACGTGGTGGAGAAGATCGTCGAAGGCAAGATGTCAAAGTTCTACGAAGAGTTCTGCCTGCTCGATCAGCCCTTCGTGAAGGAGCCTGGCATCACCATCAGCCAGTTGATCGCCAGCAAGGTCGGCAAGCTGGGTGAGAACATCTCCGTCCGCCGTTTCGCCCGCTTCAAGGTCGGCGACGTCGGCGAGACCGTGGCCATCACCAAGCCCCAGCAGGACCAGAAGCCGGAGTAAACCAGCTTCTGGTTTCTGGCTACTAGCTCAAGAGGCGGCAACTCAAGTTGCTGCCTTTTTTGTGTGACTCATGTGGCACAGCAGAATTGTGTGGCACAGCCGCCCTGGGCTCTGCGGATAACCCTATCCATGAGCAATCTCTTCTGAGTCGCCAAACTCCTCCTCTTGCATCTTCACCAGGATTGCATGAGAGCAAAGCGGGCAATGGCTATTCCGTCATTGGTACTTGTTGCAGAACGATCTGATTCAACTGGCATCGCATCTTCCTTGATTCGCATTTAGAATCAAGGACGGAGAAAGAAATCATGGACAATTCTCAGATTATTAGCGACCTCAGGGATCAGCGTGACAGGATCAGCCGGGCCATTGCTGCACTGGAAGGTTCAGGCGCTCGTGGTGGCCGGGCTGCTGGCTCAAACGGTGCCGGTCGTGGCGGCCGGCGTATGAGTGCGGCAGCGCGGCGGAAGATTTCATTGGCACAGAAGAAACGCTGGGCGAAGCAGAAGAAAGGGAAATGAGGCTCGCCGGTTACCAAAAATTCCATATAGATATCTTCCTCGACGCACATCCCGCCACGCGCAAATGTTGCGCGTGGGCGGGGTAAAGGCGCGCCCTTGGCGCGGAATTCTTGGCCAATGCAATAAGACCTGAAACAATTCTCCCTGTTGTGGCACTATATATAGAACCTTTGGGGTCGCAACATGTTAAAGGTAACCTTTTCAGCAGCCTGCCGATTTGTCATCCTTATAGCTTTCTGTTGCTCTGCCATGGTTTGCTTCTCGCAGGAGCCGTCACACAGCATCAGTGGCGCCGACGCAGATAAGCTCCTGGTGACCAGAGTTGAACCGGCCTACCCGGTATCAGTGAAAGACGCAAATGTTGCCGGAAACGTTATCATTCACTTCAATATCCAGAAAGATGGCAGCACCGGCCAGGTGCAGGCTTTCTATGCCGATACTGGCACTCGCAAATTTGCAATGATAGATCACCCGGAAGTTCACCAAGCCGTTCTGGACGCGATTAAGCAATGGAAGTACCGCCCTTATCTGGTGGATGGCAAACCCGCAGAGGCCGCTACCATGGCGATCCTGAGGTTTGATTTTTGCAAACAGGATAGTTCATGCCAAAGTGAACCAGCCGAATTCAAGGTTACTGTAGTGCCCGCGCCTCGAACACCTGTTTCCGGAGAAATTCTGCTCAATGAAAAACAGGTCGAGGGAAAGCTGGTTAAGCAAGTACAGCCCAGATATCCGCACATGGCAAAAATTGCACACGTTTCCGGTGATGTTGTCCTTCATATTCTCATCGATAAACAGGGACATGTTGCCCAGGTTCAAGCGAAGAGTGGACATCCCCTTTTGATTCAGGCTGCCGTAGATGCGGTAAAACAATGGGAATACCAGCCTTTTATGATAGGCGGCCAGGTTGTACAGGTTGGGGCTGACGTTACAGTCAGATTTCACATGTGATCGGCTTGATCTTCATCTTCTAGAGCAGTTTCAGAGTTGAGCGCACGAGTGAACTCGTGCTCCATCATTTTATTTCCTTTACCCGCAGCTTGCGCTGTGGACTAGAAGAATTTCGTCAGCTTCGCCAGGCTTATGAATTGCTGATTGCTGATTGCTAACTGCTAGTTGCCATCTGCTTCTTACTGGCGCTTCGCGCTTTTTACCTGCTGGGCCTCTTTGGGCTCTACCGTTACTTCAGCATTGTATGAACCCAGCAGGCCGCTCAGGTTATCGCGGACGACCAGGCGCAGGTAGTAATGTCCTGCGCCCAGATTCATCTCCACACGACACGGGAAGAAGCTTTTGGTGATCTTTTCGTAAGCTTCCGGCTTCAACGTGGCATTCACCCGGTTGGCTTCTGTCCTGACCGGAGTTTCTCCGTTGGCTTTGGTGAAGGCGCGCACCACGCAATCCATCTGGGCGTGCTCCAGGCCGTTCTCAGTTTTTTCAAAGCTGATCAGGTGCGGATCGATGGCATAGGCAATTACCACTTTGTTCTGAGTGTCCTGCGAGGGCGGCAGCACGCTGGCCTGGAACTGGATCGCGGTTGCGGCAGGGGCATCGACGCTGAGCGACTGCGCCAGGTCGATGTCACGCTGCAACTGGTTGTTCTTCATATAGGCGGCGCGATCCACGGCAAAGTAACCGGTGCGATAGTGCAGCTTCAGGCCGGGGCGTTTGCCGGCCAGCTTGATCTTGCGAAATTTTCCGTTCCAGTTCTTATCGTCAGGGTAGTAGCCGAGCGAATAGTAGCGCGAGCCATCATCGATGCCGTTGCGTAAGGCCGTATCGATATCATTGCGGTTATAGAAGGCGCGGCCGCCGGTGGCTTCAGCGATGTTCAACATGTTGCTGTGCGCCTGGAAGAGCTCTTCAGCCTGCGCGCCTTCCATCTTCATCGCCAGGCCGCCTGAGGCACCCTGGCCGCCGACATTATTGGCAACATTGGCGAATGCGCTGCCTACCAGCCCGCGGGCATCGACGGGATACACAGAAATTTCTGCGTCGGCAAAGGAATTGCACAGCAGACCCAACTGATCAAAATAGGTGCGGCGGCTCATCTCAGGCGCAGAGTCATACGTCAACCCAGTCGGGTTTGGGTCCTGGGTTACATGCTTGGGGTCGGGAGTTACCCGTCCGGGCATTTGAGCCCCCGGTATAACGCTGAGAGGCACACCGTCCGAGACCCAGATCAGATTCTTTCTGCCTTTATAACCACTCAGCATTCTCGTCAGTGAGTTCAAGGCGGCCAGGGTGCGGTTGACGCGTTCGTCCATCTGATCGGAGGAATGTTCCTGGGCAAAACTATCCATCTGTGCCTTGAACTGTGGCGCCTTTTCCCCGGCCGTCTGTTCTGCCCAGCCTTGCAGGGCGATCGGCATTTCCGGAGCGCTGCCCGCGCTGGTCAATGCTTTAGGACTTTCTCCCTTGAAAGCGCTGATGACTCTTTTCAGTTCGGTGAGATCGGTGGTGAAGTCCTGCAGAAGACGCAGTTTTCTTCCCAGCATGTAAATGGCAACTGGATGGCCTTCAGGAAGTTTCTCCAGGAACTTGATCATCTCGGTGCGTACATAGGCCTGTTCCAGCAGGCTGCTGTTCAAGCCATCCAGAAGAATTACATTCAGCGCACTGGTGGGTTGATATTTGGGAGCATTGCGAAACACATTGGGTGGCAGCCTTGATGCATTCAGCGCGAAAGGCTCAGAAGAAGGTTGCTGCAGGCTGAAGATGCTGATCTTCTGCTCTTTTCCCTCTTCGACAAGTTTGAAATCAGAGGCCTGCAGGTCCGTGACAAATTGGCCCTTTTTGTCCACGGCGACCACGTCCACCATCACCAGCCGCGTATTGGCGCGGATAATCGGTATGCTTTCACCGGGCTGCTGTGCCTGAGCCGCAATATTCGGATTTCCCGATTGTGAATTGAGCGCCATGCAGGCGGCCAGGATGAAAAGAACAAAAATCCCGGGACGTCGCAGAGGATTTTGCATCGCAGTCTCCCTTCCCCTGGTTCTGCCGCAGCATTGTACCTGTTTCCAGGCTCCAGGGTGAGCTGCTATTTTGCTCATCGCTATTTACTCACATTTTGCGCCTGGCTTGTGCCGCTGGCTGGGATTGTGACTTCGGCATTGTAGGAGCCCACCATGCCGCTCAGATTGTCACGCACCGCCAGCCGCAGGTAATAATGCCCTTGTCCGAGGTTTACCTCTACACGACAGGGGTAGAAAGTCTGTTTGATCTTTTCGAATACATCCGGCTTCAACCTGCCATCTACCCGTTCCGCCTGTGTCTTCACCGGAGTTTCTCCGCCGGCCGTGGTAAAAGCGCGCACCACGCAGTCTAATTGGGCATGCTCCAGGCCGTTCTCAAGGTTCTCAAAGGTGACCATGTGCGGGTCGATGGCGTATTCAACGACGAGTTTGTTCCGGGTCTCGGGAGAGGGCAGCACCACCCTGGCCTCGAACTGGATTGCGGTAGCAGCAGGAGCATCGACACTCAAGGCCTGCCCCAGATCAACGTCGCGCTGGAACTGGTTGTTTTTCATGAAGGTGGTGCGATCCACGGCAAAGTAACCGCTACGGTAGCGCAGCTTCAAGCCGGAACGCTGGCTGACGACCTTGATTTTGCGGAATTTTCCATTCCAGGTTTTGTTGTCAGGATAATAGCCAAGCGAGTAATACCTGGAACCGTCATCGATGCCATTGCGCAACGCGTTGTCAATGTCATTGCGGTTATAGAACGCCCTGCCCCCCAGGGCAATCGCATTTCAAAATAGCTCCAGTAGGCGGAATAGGTAATCATCGTCCCATCCGGCGCGTTTGAACTTTCCCCGCAAAGAACCTTTTGAACCCTCTTTTTGCATGGCGTTGATGGCCATATGGCGCAGCACCGCCAGATTGTGCGGTCCG
>QHVI01000071.1 GCA_003223515.1 Candidatus Angelobacter sp. Gp1-AA117 | reverse complement strand
GCAATTCCAGAAAATGGGATTAGTGGAGTTGTAGGATTCAACACCGCGCAACTGCCTGTGCACGCCAATGACAAGAAGTTTTCAGGAGAGCCCGATGCGGGAAATCTGCACGTCGGGTTCGACGAGGGGAGAGTGGGTCGCACTACTGTGTTGCCCTCTCTCCTACTCTACCGGCTTACTTCCAGATCTCAAACACTTTCCTCTGTGCCCTTTGTGAAACCTTTGTGCCCTTTGTGGTTAGCTTTTGGTTGTGGCTTCGCTACGCTGTGATGCAAAACGTCAGGTTAGGAAGAATGGGGGTTAAAAGAATCAGCAAAAGTCCCGAAGGGACGGCTGAGTCATTCTCCATAGGGCACGATTCCGTGTCGTTTCTAAATTTGGCCCTGAATTTTGTTCTCCTGCCGCTTGACTTTCAATGGCTATAGTAATACTGTTAATGAGCGCCACCCAGGTGGCGTGCTGTTTCTGCTCTTTGAAAACTGAATATCGATTGGATTGCTGGCGAACCAGCAGTCGTGTGCCTTCGGTCGAGTGTGCTGGTCTGCACCGTCATTCGTCTCGCAGAGGTTTGGTGAGCCGGTGACGGTGTTGTTCCGCTTCTGTTCCGGAACAGGAAACAGCAACCGGAACGCAGGATACCATTGCAGCCAAAGGAGTTAACCCCGTTTGTTCCGTGTTCCGCTTCATTTTGCCAAATGAAAAATGACGGTCATAAACGGCAAAGGTGGTGGGTTGATCTGGCAATTGGAAGCCAGGAGCTGAATTCTAGGGACTGAGCGCTTCTTTACGTCTTTACGCTTTAAGGGATGCCTGCTGGCATTTTGACAGCTACGGAACAGCTCTGGTGCAGGCATCTTGCCGAGGTACCGGGAGATAGCTCCTTCGCTTCGCGCTGGAGAACCTGATCGGGAAAGTTGTTCCGGCGCTTGCTCAGGATGGCCGGAGAAAGAATCCCCCATTTTTAGTAAGCAATGAAAGGTAGGAAATGGCACAAGCAACAGCGATTTCGCTCAGTAGGTTCACCGCATCTGTGGACGCCGCCGTAAAGGCAGCGGTGAAAAATCATCCGAAATTTCAGCCGCTCGGGACGCCCAGTGGGGTGACCGTCGCATACCTTATCCGTGGAATTCCCGTTCCTGATGCCCTGCTCAAGCAGGTCAACCTCGGCGATCTCCAGGGATTTGCCAACGATGTGGCCGGGCACATTGCCGGTGCGCATCCGCAACTGTTTGCGGTAGCGCCGGGCGTGGGCGCAGCCGGCGCAGGCGCGCATGCACAAGGAGCGGTGCTCTCGGTCGGCGGACATGTCATTGTCGGGATTCCGCCGGCGGTGCAGGCCTTTACCCTGGAAAAGTGACCTATGAGCAGCAGCAAACTATGTCCAAGCGCCCAACCGGGCATGGAAGGGTGCCGCGTCCTGGGAGTGGTGCAGCAGGATGGGCCCAAGCCCATGCTGCAATACCTGCAGCAGCACCTCCCAGCAACGCCGGACGTGCTGGCCATGAGCGCACCGCTCAAGCCCACGGAGGTGTTCCGGCTGGCAGCCACCTGTGCCGAACACAAATGCCCGCATTACGACGGCAAAGATTGCCAGCTTGCCACCCGGGTAGTGCAGATACTGCCCATGGTGGTGGACACGCTGCCGCCCTGCATCATCCGCAAAGACTGCCGCTGGTATTCGCAGGAAGGCGGAGCGGCATGTAAGCGCTGTCCGGAGGTTACCACCGTGAGCTACGATCTCTCACCGCAACAGCGGGAGGTATCGGGGTTGGCGGTGTATGAAGAAGGCAGATAGAAAATAGCAACTGGATTTTGGCTCTTAGCTCTTGGCTGTTAGTCAAAGCTCCTGGCTTCTAGCTGCTAGAAAAATCCAAATCAACAAATCAAATTAAGGAACAAAGAGGCACGAAGGGAGATGCATCCTTCGTGTCCTTATTCCTTAATATCCCTCTAATTGTACGAATTCGGGCGGTTCTCCTCTCCTGATCAGTATTTATCTGTACTCAGGAAAGACTTATGCGCGCGGACGAGGGCGGCCACGCTCTATAAATTTTCTTTTTTCTGCACAGCCTGGCACGCTATGTCGATCGGTGGTAACCAAAAGATCAGCGTCATCAGCGTTTATCAGCGGCTAAAAACGCGCTGAATGCCATCCTGGGTAATTACTTCAGCTTTGCGCCGATGGGCACGTCTTCGAGGAAGCTGACGAGGACCGGCTTATCTTCCGGGCCGGCGGATGCCGCCACGATCATTCCGTTCGATTCCAGGCCGCGCAGCTTGCGCGGCTGGAGGTTGGCGACGATCACGACTTTGCGCCCGACCAGCGTTTCCGGCGCATAGGCGGAAGCAATTCCGGCCAGAACCTGGCGGACTTCCGTTCCTATGTCCACTTCCAGGCGCAGCAGCTTGTCTGCGCCTTTCACTTTTTCCGCGACCTTCACTTCGCCCACGCGCAGTTCGACCTTAAGGAAGTCATCGATGGAGATCTTTCCATCTTTCGTGATTGCTGCGGGGGTTGCCGTAGCTGCTGGTGCAGGCGCAACCGTGCCCCTGGCGGCGGGCGCTGCTTCGGTGGGGCCATGGGCCGCCTGGGTAGCTGGTTGTCCGGGCTGCGCTCCTTCGCCTGCGGGAGGTGCTGAAGCTGAGGTTTCTGTGTTTGCCGGAGTTGAAGCGGTGCGCTCCTGTTCCATCTGCTGCATCCTTTCAATAGCAGTTTTGTCAGCGCGCGGGAACACCGGCTCTACTTTTCCTAATTTGCCTCCCAGCGGCAACTGTGCCCATTTCAGGTCATTCAAATCAAACTTGGAAATCTCGCCCAACCCAAGCTGCTTCCAGATTTTTCCCGTTGACTCAGGAATCGCCGGATGCGCCAGCGCCGTAACGATGCGCAAAGCTTCCGCAGCCGTATAAAGAATGGTGGCCAGGCGGGCGCGGCTCTCCTCACCTTCTTTTTCGGAGACAATCCACGGCTCCTGCTCCACCAGGTACTTGTTGACGGTGCCGATCAGGCTCCACGCACTCTCGAGGGCCCGCGAGAACTGGTACTCATCGAAGAGCTGGCCGAACCCGGCGATCACCGCCTGTGCCTGCTCTTTGATTTTGTCGTCGGCAGGCATGCGCGCCACCGTGGGCGATGGATAGGGCACCGTGCCATTGAAATAGCGGACGATCATGGTCAGCGTGCGGCTGGCCAGATTGCCCAGATCGTTGGCAAGATCAGAGTTATAGCGCTGCACCAGGGCATCGAAGCTGAACCCGCCATCCTGCCCGAAGACGACTTCGCGCAGCAGGAAGTAACGCAGCGCGTCATTGCCCAGCACGTCGATCACGGTTTCTGCGCGCACAATGTTGCCGCGTGACTTCGACATCTTGCTCTCTTCAAAGAGCAGCCAGCCATGCGCCACCACCGAGAGAGGCAGCGGCAGATCGGCAGCCATCAGGATCGCGGGCCAGTAGACGCAATGGAAGCGGATGATCTCCTTGCCGATCATGTGGACGTCTGCCGGCCAGTAGTGCTCAAACTTCTTCTGCTCGGCTTCGTCTTTGGAGCCCAGCCCCACCGCAGTGCAGTAGTTGCTGAGCGCGTCAAACCAGACATATATCACGTGGCCGGGATCACGCGGCACGGGAATGCCCCATTTGAAGGTACTGCGGCTGATGGAGAGATCGCGCAATCCGCTGCGCACAAAAGCCATCACTTCGTTGCGGCGCGTCTCCGGGCGGACAAATTCCGGATGCTCTTTGTAGAAGTCCAGCAGCTTATCCGCAAAACTGGAGAGCTTGAAGTAGTAATTCTCTTCGCTGACGGTTTCGGTCGGACGTCCGCACTCAGGGCATGGCGCGCCGGGGCCGGCGGCATCGACATAAAGCTCGTCATAGACGCAATACTGGCCGGTATAGGTTCCCTTGTAGATGAAGCCCTTGTCCTTCAGACGGCGGAAAAGCTCCTGCGCGCCGCGCTGATGGCGCGGCTCGGTGGTGCGGATGAAATCATTGTTGCTGATGTTCATCCGCTCAAAGAGTTGGCGGAAGAGCGAAGAGACCTCATCGGCGAACTGCTTGGGCGTCTTGCCGGCAGCGGTGGCCGAGCGCTCGATCTTCTGCCCATGCTCGTCTGTGCCGGTGAGGAAATACGTGTCAAAGCCCAGCATGCGCTTGCGCCGGGCAATGGCATCACACACGATAGTTGTGTATGCGTGCCCGATGTGCGGACGCGCGTTCACATAATAGATGGGCGTCGTAATGTAAAACTTCTGCCCTTTAGCCATTTTCTTTTTCCAGGTAGACCCGAATTGCTTCCTGCATGACCGCCTTTAATGGTACCCGCTCCTGCTCGGCAATGCGGCGGCAGTCCTCGTACTCAGGAGCATAATTGGTGACGCTGGCGCTTCCGTTGAGGTTGGCCAGCTTCATTCTGATCTCGCCCCATTTGGTGGTGACTGGGAGATGGCGGCGCGCCAGCCGGGCCCGTTTTTCCTCGCGCATGCGCACGCCCAGGGTGGTGGTTTCGGCAAACATCAGCCTGGTGAGCCTGGCCGAATCCTCAGGATGGCAGAGCACCGTGAGCAGCATGCCGGGGCGGTTCTTCTTCATCTGCACCGAGGTGCCGAAGACGTCCAGCGCGCCTTCGTGCAGTGCCCGTTCCATCACGTAGCCGAAGAGCTGCGGCATCATGTCGTCAACATTGGCTTCCAGGATGGTAATAGCTTCCTCTGGAATGGGTGACTGGTGCTCTTCCAGCGTTTCACCAATGGTAAGCCGCAGCACGTTGGGATGATCTTTGAAATCGCGTGTGCCCGCGCCGTAACCGGTTTTGACCGGCTTCATCTTCGGGAAGTTGGCAAACCTGCCGGCCAGCACGCTCACGATGGCGGCGCCCGTCGGCGTGACCAGTTCCTTCTGGATTTCACCCGAATAAACCGGAGCGTTCTGCAGCAGCTCCAGGGTAGCCGGAGCGGGAATCGGGAATGTTCCATGGGCGCACTTGACTGTTCCGCCGCCCACGTTGAGCGGTGAACAGAGGATCTCGTCTACACCCAGCGCCTCGGAGCCCACTGCGGCACAGGTGATGTCTACAATGGCATCGATTGCGCCGACTTCGTGGAAGTGAATCTTCTCTATCTCGGTGTTGTGGACTTTGGCTTCGGCCGCGCCCAGAACCTCGAAGATTCTGATGGCCTTGTGCTTTGCGGTTTCGCTGAAGGAAGCTTTGCTGATGATGTCCCGAATTTCCTTCAGCCCGCGATGATGATGTTCGTGCTTGTGATCGTGGTGATGGCGCTCATGCTCATGACTGTGCTCGTGGCCGTGGTCATGGTGGTGCTCATGCTCATGACTATGCTGATCGGCCTGCTGCTCCCAGAATTCCTCGCGTGGAAGCTCTTTTTCTCCGGCGGCAATCACGTCAAGTTTCACGGCACTGATGCCGCTGCGCTGCACGCGGGAGATCTCCAGGCGGGCATCTACCCCGAGCGACTCCACAGTGCTGGTGAACACCTCGGGCGGTACTCCGGCGTCCAGCAGTGCGCCCAGGAACATGTCGCCGCTGATACCGGAGAAGCACTCAAGATAGGCAATTCGCATGGTGACCGGGTGTGAACCTCTACATACTTAATGTCGCCACTGCAAGCAGCCCCGCAGGGGCGAAACCGGTTAGCCCAGTGCGTAAGCGCTGGGATACAAAGTTAAGGAACAATGGGAGCCCCGTAGGGGCGGCACACGTGTAAAAGCCAAAATTTCATCATAGGGATACCCGGCACTTGCGTCAAACCGGAGAAGTCGCATTGCTTTGTTATAATCGCTTTTTCATCAGCGACTTACGCCGTATCTGCGCAAATCAGTTAAATCAGCGTCATCTGCGGTAAGGTTTACTCTTGTATCTGGAACTCCAGCAACAACTCATTGTCCACGTCCGCGACCTGCTGAAGCGGCAATATGACCTTGAGCTGCCGCGCATCGTTGTAGACCAGCCTCCGGACATCCATCTGGGCGAATATGCTCTACCCCTGAGCTTTGAACTAGCGAAGAAATTGCGCAAGCCACCGCGCAAGATCGCCGAAGAGATTGTCGCCGGACTGGGCCAGATATCCGGCTTTGAGAAGTTCGAGGTAGCCGGGGCCGGATACATCAACGCCAAACTCAACCGCGCCCAAGCCGCCAAACTGATCCTGCAGGAAAGCCTTGGCAAAACTGCGGGCAGCGAGAAGATTCTGGTAGAGCACACCAGCATCAATCCCAACAAGGCCGCACACATCGGGCATCTGCGGAATGCGATTCTGGGGGATACATTTGTCCGCCTGCTGCGGGCCTCAGGCGCGCATGTAGATGTGCAGAACTACATTGACAATACTGGCGTGCAGGTTGCGGATGTAGTCGCAGGCTTCATCCACCTGGAGAAAAAAGGAAAAGCTGAGATCGAGAGGCTGATCCATGATCCTGCCCGTCCGTTTGATTACTACTGCTGGGACCTCTACGCCCGCGTCTCGCAATGGTATGAAGAGAACAAAGAGAACACGAAAATTCGCCTGCAGGTTCTGCATGAGATCGAGCAGGGCGGAAACGAGGCGGCGGAGATAGGCGAGATTGTCTCGACGGCGATTCTGCGGCGGCATCTCGAAACCATGCAGCGCCTCGGCATTCAATATGACTTCCTGCCGCGCGAGAGCGAGATTCTCCATCTGCATTTCTGGGACCTGGCTTTTGAGCAGATGAAGCAGAAAGGCGTGCTTTACTTCGAGACGGAAGGCAAGAACAAAGGCTGCTGGGTGATGCGGCGCGCCGGCAGCAAGCCTGCGGAGCAGCAGCCGGAAGGCCCCGACGAAGATGCCAAAGTCATTGTCCGCTCCAATGGCACAGTGACCTATGTGGGCAAAGACATTGCCTATCACCTGTGGAAGTTTGGCTTGCTGGGTCGCGACTTCGGCTACAAACATTTCTATAGATATCCGGACAATCACCAGGTATGGATTTCGGCAGAATCGAGCGAGCCGGAGCATCCCCGTTTTGGCGGCGTGCACGCCATTTATAACGTGATCGATTCGCGGCAGAGCGATCCGCAGAATAACGTGATCGAGGCCATCCGTGGCCTGGGCAATGAGGAGCAGGCGGAAAACTACCACCATTTTTCTTATGAGATGGTGGCGCTGACTCCGGGCTGCGCCGTGGAGCTTGGTTATGATGTGTCGGAAGAAGACCGCAAGCGTGCCTATATAGAAGTTTCAGGCCGCAAAGGCTTCGGCGTAAAAGCCGACGATCTTCTCGACGCCCTGATTACCGCTGCCCAGAAAGAAGTAGATTCCCGCCACCCGGAGCTAAGCGAATCCGAGCGCCGAAACATTGCCAGCCAGATCGCCATCGGCGCCCTGCGCTACTTCATGCTGAAGTTCACCAAGACCTCAGTCATAGCTTTCGATTTCAAAGAAGCCCTGAGCTTCGAAGGCGAAACTGGCCCCTATGTTCAATACGCGATAGTTCGCGCCACCAACATCTTCCGCAAGGCCGGCTTGGATCCAGATCAGTTCCTGAGCAGTAACGCAAAACCTTCATGGAGCAGTAATGCAAAACCTTCGTGGAGCGCAGCCGCCCTCGGCTGCGGGGAAAACTCCTCGCAAGTGAATGAAAATTTACCCAACGGCAACCCAGAGCCTTCAGCCCCTAAGGTGGAAGAACGGGCATTCATGCCCGTGTCCCAGGAGAAAAAAGAAGGGGCTTTAGCCCTGGTGGATTTTCTGTTTTTAGATGACGATGAAATCTGGCAACTCTGGCTCACCGCCGGACAATTATCGAGTATTGTCCAGCAGTCCATCATTACTCTCGAACCTGCGTACATAGCAAAGTTTGCCTTCCAGTTAGCGCAGCAATTCAACAACTTCTACCACAAGCACCACATCCTGACGGAGACTGATGAAGCCAGGAAACAGTTCCTCCTGGCGACGGCAGCAGTGGTGCGCAGGGTTCTAATTCAGAGTTTGGGGCTGATGGGGATTTCGTCTCCGGCGGTGATGTGATTGCAGTAAGCGCCGCTTTCAAATGAACTTGCAACGGCAGTTTCTATTAGCTAATATGAGTTAGCTAACATGAAGACCGTTACCATTCATCAGGCAAAAACCAATCTTTCCCAACTCATTGAGCAAGCATGTCAGGGGGAAGAAATCGTAATAGCGCGCGGACCGAAGCCCGTGGTGCGCCTGGTACCTGTCTCTACTGTTAAGGGAAATCGCCAGCCCGGTGCACTGCGGGGTAAATTTCGCGTTGGAAAGGAGTTCTTTGAACCCCTTTCTCCAGAAGAACTAGAGCGTTGGGAATAAGGCCATGCGTCTGCTTCTGGATACGCACGCTCTGCTATGGTGGCTGACCGATGATTCTTCTTTAAGCACTATCGCACGCAAGTCCATTGGAAAAGCAGGCAACACCATACTCATGAGTGCTGTGTCAGCTTGGGAAATGGCCATCAAATTTCGGTCGGGCAAACTGCCCGGTGTAGCAGATCTAATCTCTGATTTCTCAGGTCACTTGCATACAGAACGATTTGAGCAACTCCTTATATCGGCAGATCACTCTATTCGCGCAGGGTTGTTGCCCGGACCGCATAAGGATCCCTTCGATCGAATGCTGATCGCTCAGGCACAAGCAGAAAACGTGCCGATCATTAGCAATGATGCTGCTTTCGACCAGTACGGAGTGCGTCGTATCTGGTGATTTGGTACGGTTTCTTGCCCCCTCTTTCTTGCATCTTCTATCATTGAGCTATGGCAGATCAGGTGAAAAAGAATCGGGAACAGAGCGGGGTGGCTGAGAACCCCATTGCTGAGGTGTTTGAAGGGCGGCATCCTTCGGAGTCTGAGAAACGCTGGGCCGAAGGCACGCTGGCCAAAACTCTTGAAAAAGCGCCGGAACGGGCCATTGGCGATCCCACCGGCGTCAATCTAGACGAGCACGGCAACGCCCGCTTTACCACGCTCAGCAATGTGCCCATCCGGCGGCTCTATACCCAGGCTGATCTGCCGGAGGACTGGAATTACGACCAGTACCTGGGCTATCCCGGGCAGCCTCCTTACACTCGCGGCATTCATGCTACCGGCTATCGCGGCAAGCTCTGGACCATGCGCCAGTTCTCCGGCTTTGCCTCGCCAGAAGAGACTAACGAACGCTACAAATACCTGCTGGCCCACGGGGGCGGCGGCCTGTCTGTGGCTTTTGATCTGCCTACCCTGATGGGCTATGACTCCGATCATCCTGCCAGCGAGGGCGAGGTGGGCAAGTGCGGCGTGGCTATCGATTCGCTGGAGGACATGGAGATTCTCTTCAACGGCATCGATCTCGAGAAGACCACGGTCTCCATGACCATCAACTCTCCGGCTTCGGTGCTGTGGGCCATGTATCTGGTGGTGGCGGAAAAGCAGGGCGCGGATTGGAAGAAGGTTTCGGGAACGATTCAGAATGACATCCTGAAGGAATACATTGCGCAGAAGGAATACATCTATCCACCCGCTCCTTCGATGCGCCTGGTGATCGATACTTTTGAGTTCGGATCGAAGTTCACGCCCCGGTTCAATACCATTTCGATCAGCGGATACCACATTCGCGAGGCTGGCTCAACGGCGCTCCAGGAGCTGGCATTCACGATTTATGACGGCGTGGAGTACGTGGAATGGGCGCGCCGCCGCGGCCTGGATGTAGATGAATTCGGCCAGCGCCTGAGCTTCTTCTTCAATTCCCATAACGATTTCTTCGAGGAGATTGCCAAGTTCCGCGCCGCGCGCAAGATCTGGTACCGGCTGATGAAAGATCGCTTTGGCGCGAAGAGCCAGCGGACGTGGCTGATGCGCTTCCATACCCAGACCGCCGGTGTCTCGCTGACGGCGCAGCAGCCCATGAACAACATTGCCCGCGTGGCCATTCAGGCGCTGGCAGCGGTGCTGGGTGGAACGCAGTCTCTGCATACCGATTCCCATGACGAAGCCCTGGCGCTGCCCACTGCCGATGCTGCCCGCATCGCGCTGCGGACCCAGCAGATCATTGCCTATGAATCGGGCGTGGTCAACACGGTTGATCCGCTGGCTGGGTCGTACTTCGTGGAGAAGTTCACGCTGGACATGGAAAAAGGAGCTTTCGATTACTTTGACAAGCTGGATGCGATGGGCGGCATGGTCAAGGCTATCGAGAATGGCTATCCGCAGAAGGAGATCGCCGAGGCCTCTTACCAGTTCCAGCGCGCCGTAGAGGCCCACGAAAAGATCACCGTGGGCCAGAACGATTTCACCATCGAAGAGAAGCAGCCGGAAATCCTCTACATCGGTGAGTCAGTGGCGCAGCACCAGACGAAGAAGCTGAAAACCCTGAGAGAGCGCCGCGATAACGAGGAAGTGCGCCGACGCCTCGATGCCCTGAAGAAAGCTGCTGCCCAGGAGCCGGTGGTTAGTCCGGACGGGCGCATCAGCGATGCCAACACCATGCCTTACATCATTGATTGTGTCCGCGCTTATGTGACCGTGGGCGAGATCTGCGATGCCCTGCGCGAGGTGTATGGGACGTATGAGGAAGTCAGCATCACCTAAGAATGGGTAAAAATGAAAGACGGCGGTCCGGACAGGCGAGGGCACCTGCGCTCCATAAGCTTGGATTTGAGGGAAAGTCTCTTAGCCTGCCTTGCGATTTTCTTCCAGGACTTCGTCCAGGGCGCCGGCGAGCAGGCCGGCGCGCTGGCGGTACTCTGAAGCCAGGGCGTCATACTTCTTCTTGAGCAGGTGGTATTCGTCGGCAATATTGAGGGCGGCCAGAACGGCAAGCCGCAACGAGTCTACAGTTGAGGTCTGCTCGGCGACACTGCGCATCTTTCCATCAACAAATTCGGCCAGCTTGAGGATGTACTCCGCGTCCATGCCGCGAAGGTTGTAAGCCTGATCGTAAATTTCTACTCTCACCGGCGGCGCTGCTGATGCCTGTGTAGCCAAACTGAACTCCTGAACGAAAAATAAATGCCTATGAAAGTGATTATCTTGTAAGGGGTGGCGAGGTCAAGAGAATTCTGAGGGTTTCCACAGTAGTAACGAGGTAAAAGCAAAAACCTTACCGCTGATTACGCTGATTGGACTAATGAACCTAACGCTTTGGTTCGACCACGACGGCGGTTCCGTAGCACAGGACTTCTGTAACGCCCTGCATGATTTCGGTGGCGTCATAGCGGACCCCGACTACTGCGTTGGCTCCAAGCTGGGCTGCGTGCTGGAGCATAAGGTCGAAGGAATCTCCGCGCGCCTTTTCGCACAATTCAGTCAGGAGAGTAATGTTGCCACCGATGAGGGTTTGAAGACTGGCCCCAATCGTGCCGATCAGCGAGCGCGAACGCACGATGATGCCCCGGACGACTCCCATGCTGCGCATGATCTGGTAGCCGTACAGTTCGAACTGGACGGTGGTCATCTGGTGGGCAATGGGCACGATCAGCCTTCCGTCACCAGTTGATCGATCTGCTTGAGCATTTTCTCTACACGTCCGCGCACCTCTTCGCGTTCCTTGCGGAGCGATACCACTTCGGTGCGCATTAGATCCAATTCTTCTTCCCGCTGCTCCAGTTGGTCGCGCAGGCGGTTGGCATCACGCTCGGCGGACGCCTTGGCTTCACGGGCAGACTTAAGGAGTTCGATGGTCTTGTAGATTTTCTCTTCAAGGGCGGGGAAGTCTTCGCTGGAAACGGCGCGAACTGTTTCACTTTCCAACTCGTGCGCTACTTTGACTGACATGAGTGCTTTCCTTGGAATAAATTCGGAGTGGCGAGCAGAGTATAGCGCATTAAGCTGTGGAAGTGAGCGAATTGATTACGAGGAAAACTGGAGAAGAGAGCTTCGAGGAATTAGCAATCGGGAGATCTGGTGATCGGGAGATCGGGCGATGTGACTAAGAGCCTGTTGTAGTTCCGATCACCCGATCCACCGATGATCCGATCACCCGATCCTATGCGGCTCTCTCGTCCACCTTCTCCATCTGCCTGGGTTCGCCGGTGCCGGTGAAGTCGGTGAGGCCGGTGACAGTCGCCATGGCCATGCCCTGAATGCGGAAGAAACGCGATTCCGGCTCGTCGGCAAAGCGCAGCATATCGGGAAGGCTGGCGATCATGCCTGCCAGGCCAAAGTCGATGGAGCCATGAGTTTCAAAGCTGATCTCGCCGGTAATGCCACCGGGATAGTCAGTCAGCAGCGAGGTGATGGTCTCGGCTGCTCCACAAACCAGGCAACTGATAGCGGCACGCTTGTTGCGGTTCCAGTACAGGGCAGCCATGCCAAAGAAGGAGGCGGCCACTCCATAATCAATGATGGCGTGAGCGGTTGGATTGATTACCTTGGGAAGGCGGTTGGTGGTCCATTTGGCGGCTTGATCGAGTATAGGCATGAGAACTCCTCAGCAGTGGTGACATAAGGGAAGATGGGCGAAGGCAGGGAGTGGTTGTCTGAAAGCAAGCAGTCGGCAGATTGGGTAAATAGGTATTGGAAGATGCGGGAAAAAGGGAGTTTATTTACCCAATGACCAAATTACTCATTTACCAATATCGCAAGAATCTACAGGTCGGGATTCTGTCTCCCGGGTGAGTGCTGAATGCTGACCACTATCCCAGCATGTCCCACACCCGCCAGAATTCCTTCATCTGCTCTGGGGTGCCGAGGGAGATGCGGACGCAGGTATCCATGGGCGGGAAGGGGCGACCGACAGCGATATTGTTCTTGCTGAAGTGGGCGATCACGCTACGCACCGGGCGGCCGGATTCCATCATGATGAAATTGGTCGATGAGGGGATGGGCTTCAATTTGCGGGCGGCAGCCTGCTTCATGAATTGATCGCGGTCGGCGGCATTGCGCTGCTGCGCCTGCTGGTGCGCAGCAGAGTCGTCCAGCGAGGTCAGACCGCAGCGCATGACGAAGATGTTGAGGCTGTCTTCCAGCTTCTGGCGACGCAACTGGGCGGTCGTTTGTTTAGCTGCTACGCCATAGCCCATGCGCATTCCGGCCAGCCCGTAAATCTTGGAAAAGGTGCGGGCCACGATCACACGATTGTCATCCAGCGGGCGCTCGATGAAAGAAACATAGTCAGGCTGGGGGCCGACAAAATCATGGTAGGCCTCGTCTATCAGGACATAGGTATTCTTCGGGAGCCTGCTGATGAAATCTTCCAGGTCTTTGCGCGGAGTAAGATTGGCGGTCGGGTTGTTGGGATTGCAGATGTATACCAGTCCGGTATCCGGCCCGGCAGCCCGCAGCATTGCACCCAGATCGTGAGCGAAGTTCGCTGCCAGCGGAACCTTGATCACATCGGCATTGACCACGCTGGCGTAATGCTCAATGGCCTCAAATGTGGGTGCGGCCATGATCAACTTTTTTCCCGGCCCGAGGAAGGCATTCGCGGCAATTCGCAGGATTTCCGTTGAACCGCAGCCGGTCACAATGCAATCTTGCGGCAGCTTGTGCAGTGCGGCGAGCCGTTCGGTAACCAGATCGCTGTGGTGATCAGGGTAGCGGTTCACGCCATCAAAGGGGTTGCTCAGCGCCAGCACGCTGGGAAATGGTCCGTAAGCATTCTCGTTGCTGTTGAGCAGAATCGGGCCGCCGGGCTGCGCAGCACGCGAAGGCTCAGTCCAGGCAAGCAGATCAGAAGGAAGGCTTACAGAGGCAACAGCAGCGCCCCATCCGGCAGTCTTGAAGAAATCTCTGCGGGTCAGCATGGCGGGAATTGTACCCTTAGCTGCTGGCTTCTAGCTACTGAAAGAAGCCATTAGTCATTAGTACTTAGCCTTTAGCTTAAACCTGTCTAAATACCCGTCGACCTAATCATCCTCTGCGATCTTTACGTCCTCTGCATTACTATTCGTCAAATTCTTCTCGACTCACGAAAGATTTATCCCCGCAGCCGAGGGCGGCTGCGCTCCATAAAGATTTTCGTTTTGGTTGCGGCTCGGCTGCGCTGCGGTTAACGATTTTGTTTTTATCTCGCAGCTACTTACTGACTGCGCAGCGTTCCACCAAGCTCTTCCAGTGCTTTGATGATCTGTGCTGACCAGGCTGCTACTTCGTCGTCGCGAAGGGTGCGTTCGGTGGATTGGAATCCGGCGCGCAGCAGCATTGAGTATTTGCCTGCAGGAATGGAGCCGCCGCGAAAGGTCTCGACCGGTTCGAATTTCTGCAACTCGGCAATGTTCAGTTCGATTACGGCCGAGCGCATTTGCTCGAACTTTACTGAATCATCGAACAGAAAAGAGAAGTCGCGGTCCACAGCCGGGAACTTCGAGAGTGGCTGGTAGCGCGGCGTGCGCAGTGGAAGCCGGAAGAGGCGGTCGAGGTAAATCTCAGCAATATAGATTTCCTGCTTGATCTTGCGTGCCGTGGCCACATCGGGATGAAGCTGTCCAAACTGGGCGACGGTCTGTCCGTTCACAAGGGCACGAGCGGAGCGGCCGGGGTGATAGTAGGTTGCTGTGTGCGCGTCAAAGCAAAGATTGGACGCCTCGAAGCTTTCCAGCAGGGTTTCGATGTCTCCCTTGAGATCGAAGAACGAAAATGGCCGGGGCGCAGTGTGGACACTGGCCGGCACGCTATTTCCGGTAGCGCCGATGCAGATCATCTGGTGTTCTTCCGATTCTTCTTCCTGAGGTGCGGAGAATACATGGCCCATCTCAAACAGGCGCACGCCGGTGGCGCCACGGTTCAGGTTCCAGGCGAGCATCGCCATCATGCCGGAGACGAGCGAAGTCCGCATCATGGA
Organism: Candidatus Angelobacter sp. Gp1-AA117; assembly: GCA_003223515.1. Lineage (GTDB taxonomy): Bacteria > Acidobacteriota > Terriglobia > Terriglobales > Acidobacteriaceae > Angelobacter. The sequence goes on along the minus strand of QHVI01000071.1, from coordinate 15,775 downwards.
TTGTTCTTCACTCAGCGGATTCGCCAGCGGTACCGGCACCGAGGTGGAGAAGGCCTGCGCATCGGCGGGAGAGATGAACGAAGGAGAGATGGCTTCGTTGAATCCCATGGCCAGCAACTCAGTGCGCAATTTTGTTTCTTTATCTGCGTCGGGAAGCTCGACCACGCCGCCCGAGAAGGAGGGCAGGGTGTCGGCGAATTTGTTGTAGCCATAGATGCGCGCGATCTCTTCGATCAGGTCGATTTCCCGCTCGATATCCAGCCGCCAAGTGGGCAGTTCGACGCAGAGATCGTGCTCAGGATCGATCTTCCAGTCCAGAGGCTTGATGCCCATCTGCCGGGCTTTTTCTTTCAGAGCCTCGAGTTCTTCCGGCGACCGGTTGACGGAAAAGCCCTGGAGCTTCTCCGGCTTGAAGCCAAGGCGCGTAAGGATACGTTTGACTTGGGCGTGCGCAATGTCGTGGCCGAGAATACGCAGAATCTCACTGCGGCGAAGAAACACAGCATGGCGCACCACGTGACCGGCAATGGCATCCACCGGCTCACCTTCGAGTTCTCCGCCAGCGGTTTCAAGTACCAGTTCGGCCACCCGGTCGCAAGCGAGCGGTGTTGCGCCCCAATCTGCGCCACGCTCAAAGATATGGGAGGCATCGGTGTGCATGCCCAGGCGGCGGGCCGTCTTGCGAACCGTACCCGGATCAAACCATGCAGACTCGATCAGGATGTTATTCGTGCCAGCGGAAATAGCTGAATCGAGCCCGCCCATGATGCCTGCCAGCGCAACAGGTTTGGCTGCATCGGCAATGATCAGATCTTCAGGAGCCAGTTTGCGATCAACTCCATCCAGAGTTTTAAGCGTCTCTCCTGCGCGGGCACGGCGGACGATGATCTTGCCGCCCTCCAGCTTATCCAGATCAAACGCATGCGTGGGATGGCCCATCTCCATCAGCGTGTAATTGCTCGCATCAACGGCATTGCTTACACCACCGTGGTCTTCAATCTTGAGCCGCGCCAGCAGCCTGGCCGGTGATAGAGCAATCTTTACATTGCGGATGACACGCGCGGTATAACGCAGACATCCTTTCGAGTCTTGAATTTCGATAGGGACTGGGGTGGCCGCAGGGCGCGCTTTCGGAAGTTTTGGTTTGATCGGTTTCAGAGCCACGTCATAAATCCCGGAGCACTCACGCGCCACGCCGTAGTGGTTCATCGCATCAGGACGGTTGGTGGTGATCTCCATCTCGAAGATCGTCTCTCCATCCTGCTGCCGCACAGATTCCACCGCCACGCCTGCCAGCGTGAGGTCTTCGGCAAGCTGCCGGTCGTCAACCTGCAGGTCAACGAATTCGCGGAGCCAATTGGGTGAGACTCTCATGTGTCCTATAAAGGTTTTTCTTCAGATGAAGTGCTTAGCCTGCTCAGAAACCAGCAATCAGCAATCAGCAATCAGCATTCAGCCCTTCAACATCTTAAGTTTTACATGTGGCGTTCTACATCTACTTTTATCAGTAGCGACGCCAACATTCGCTTTACTTCTGTTACTTGAGCGTGCAAACGTTCATGTTGTGCAGGAGATATGAACTTCAAATCTCGCGCCAGTAAAAAGTGGTATTCGAGTTCACTTGCCGAACCCATCGCTATATTCAAGAAGCGATGCAATTCACCATTGCCCCTCCGTCCGCAACCTTCTGCGATATTCGCCGGAATAGAGGAACCAGCACGGCGGATTTGAGAAACGAGGCCGAACATCTCCTGCTTCGGGAAGGTACTGGTGGATTCATAACATGCCAATACCAATGCATGTGCTTTGTGCCACACCTTCAGGTCTCGAAAATCTTTCATTTGTCTAAACCGTCAAAGGGGCTGACTGCTGAGTGCTACTCAAGCAAACTGTTGCAGGAAGCGTACATCCCCTTGATAAAACAACTGGATATCATCAATCCCGTACTTCAGCATGGTGATGCGCTCTACGCCCATGCCGAAGGCGAAGCCGCTGATCTTCTGCGCATCGTAGCCGTTCTTCTCCACGAACTTGAACACGCCGGGATCAACCATGCCGCAGCCCAGCAGCTCAATCCATCCACTCATCTTGCACAATCGGCATCCTTTGCCGCCGCACTTGAAGCAGGTCACCTGGACGTCGGCGCTTGGTTCGGTGAACGGGAAGAATGAAGGATAGAAGCGCGTCTTCACATTCGAGCCGAACAGCGCTTTCATGGCGTGGTCGAGCGTGCCTTTGAGATCGGAGAAGGTGATGTTGGTATCCACAGCCAATCCTTCCACCTGATGAAAGATGGGCGAGTGAGTTGCATCTGCGGTATCGGCACGATGCACCTTGCCGGGAACCACTACGCGAATCGGCGGAGGCTGCTTCTCCATGGCATGAATCTGCACTGGCGAAGTATGGGTGCGCAGCAGAAGGCGGTCGCGCTGCTGCTTCTTCTCCTGTCCGGCGACAAACAGCGTATCCTGGGTGTCGCGCGCGGGATGGTTGGGCGGAAAGTTCAGCGCTTCGAAATTGAAGTAATCGGTCTCAATCTCCGGCCCTTCAGCCACGGAGTAACCCATGGCGCGAAAGACATTCACGATCTCATTCATGGTCTTGATGACGGGATGCTCTGCACCCAATACCGGGTGGATGCCGGGGAGAGTGATGTCGATGCGTTCCGATTCGAGGCGGGCCTTGGAAGATGATCCGCTGGTGCGCTGCTGAGCCGCCTCAACGGCTTGCTCAACCTGGCCCTTGAGTTGGTTGACGCGTCCGCCGACATCGCGTTTCGAAGGACCAGGCGCAGCTTTCAGCCAGAGATCATTCACCTGCGTGAGGATGCCGTTCTTACGGGCCATCCAGCGGTCGCGGAATTCCTTCCAGTCGTTTTCACTCCCAATGGCATCGGCTTCCTGGCGAAGAGCCGTGAGCAGTTCCTGGACAGCTTTGTCCAGGGATGCCGGGGAATAATCGTCGAGCTTGGGAACGGTGTAGGCCATGTGATTCTGTGCCGCCCCCTACGGGGCTCTGTGCCTGCTTGTATCTGATCCCAGCGCTTACGCGCTGGGCTAAATAATTCCGCCCCTTCGGGGCTGGTGTATGGACGCCGCAGCAGCATACTTTCAATCTAGCTGCTCATCAAGTTTGAACCTACAGAGCAATCCGCACAGCCGAGGGCGGCTGTGCCACACGATTCATTCCGGCTGTGCCACACGATTTATTCAACGACCTGTTCTATCCACAATGACAGAGCAGGCATGAATGTAAAAGGGCTGAATGCTGAGTGCTGACTGCTCTTAAGCGGCTGCCGCGTTGGCCTTCTTGGCTGCTTCGGTCAGTGCGGTAAAGCCTGCCGGATCATTCGTGGCAATATCAGCAAGGATCTTGCGATCCAATTCAATGCCGGCCTTCTTCAGGCCGCTGATAAAGAGGTTATAGCTGATGCCGTGCTGCTTGGATGCGGCGCCGATGCGCACAATCCAGATGGAGCGGTACTGGCGCTTTTTCTGGCGACGTCCGGAGTAGGCAAACTTCAGTCCGCGCTCCACCGACTCTTTGGCAGAGCGATAAAGCTTCGATTTTGTGAGGAAATACCCGCTGGCGCGCTCAAGTATCTTTTTGCGGCGCTGGCGGCGCTTGGTACCACGTTTTACGCGAGGCATGATGCTCCTTTTGTTCGTGCCGGGGATCTTCCGGCGGTTATCGCGGCTGGAGGCAGAGCTTCTAGCTGGCCTCTTCACACGCTTTATTTCAGGTCCGGCCTCAGCGCTTGATTGCTCAAGGCGGGCCAGGCTCCGTCCCTATTTAATACGGGATCATTCTGCTCACCTTGGCGTGGTCGGCATCACTGACCAGCGTATCGCTGTCCAGTTGACGTTTCCGCTTAGTGGGCTTTGAAGTAAGAATATGGCGCTTGTAAGCCTTGCCACGCTTGATCTTGCCGCTGGCAGTCTTCTTGAACCGCTTGGCTGCGCCTTTGTGTGTTTTTAGTTTAGGCATAACTTTGCTGCTGACGCGCTACATGCGCGGCTTCTAATCCTTTTTATGTTCCGGTGGTCCCGGTTGGTGTTCCACCCGGTGCGGGAGCTGCAGCCTGCTGCTGCCGCGGTTGTTGATGTTGTGGCGGCGGCTGCGGCTTTTCCGGCTTCTCCTGCTTCTTGCCACCGGGCACCTGCTTGGGCGGGGCCAGAATGGCATGCATGGTGTTGCCTTCCATGCGCGGACGAAACTCTACAATTCCTTTGTCGCCAACTTCCCGGATCAGGCGCTCCAGCACATTGCGGCCCAGGTTCTGGTGGGCCATCTCGCGTCCGCGGAAGCGCAGGCTGGCTTTTACCTTGTCGCCTTCAGTCAGGAAACGAAGCACGTGGTTCCGCTTGGTTTCGTAATCGTGCTCGTCTACATTGACGCTGAACTTTACTTCTTTCAGGACGATCTGTTTCTGGTTCTTCTTGGCCGCGCGGTCCTTCTTTTCCTGCTCATAAAGGAACTTGCCGTAATCCATGATGCGGCAAACCGGCGGGACAGCGTTGGGCGATATTTCTACCAGATCCAGATTCTGTTCGCGGGCTTTTTTCAAAGCATCATACGGTGGCATGACGCCTAGCTGGTTGCCATCCGCATCGATCACGCGTATCTCACGCGCCCGAATGCGGTCATTCATACGAATAAAACGTTTGTCGATACGATCCTCCTGAAAGCGAGCCGGAACCCGGCACAGACTTAAAATTATAGCATGTAGTTAAGAGCCATTCCCGGAGGATAAACCCGTCAAACTGGGTAAATGGGTAAGTTGGTACTTGGGTAAATTTTCAGTTGAGTTGAGGATGCTGGTTGCACTCAGATCGTCTGTCCCTACACCCGTTACCTCGACTCTCATCCACCGGTTGGCTTCGTGCCGGCCCGCGACTCGTACCCTCAGGTAATTGTCAGTAAGCGCTTCTGTAGAACCTTCATTGCCGGTCTGCAAGGTAATGGCCTGGACTGTTCTGCCCAGAAAGCGCTGCCGGAATGCGAGATTCTTAGTTGCCGCGAGATCGCGCAGCACCCGATTCCGTTCCCGCGCCACAGACACGGGCACCTGATCCGGCATGGATGCTGACGGCGTTCCCGGACGCGATGAATAGGTAAACACGTGCAGGTAGGTAAACGGCAGATGCTCAATGAAGCTGCGGCTTTCCTCGAACAGTTCGCCGGTCTCGCCGGGAAAGCCCACCATCACATCTGCGCCGATGGCGGCTTCAGGCATGGCTTCATGGATTTTCCTGATCTTCTCCGCGTAGTTCCATGGACGGTACTTGCGATGCATAAGCCGCAGGATGCGGTCACTGCCGGACTGCAACGGCACATGAGCATGCCTGGCAATACGCGACGAGGCAGCCATCAGTTCGATCAGTTCATCGCTCCAGTCCATGGGCTCCACCGAACTGATGCGCAGCTTTTCAACATCCGTGTGCTCCAGCAGCGCGCGCACCAATTGCACAAACGTCTGCTGCGGGGCAAAGTCGCGCCCCCAGCGACCCAGGTTGATGCCGCTGAGAACAATCTCGCGGTATCCGGCAGTCACCAGGGCCTTGGCTTCGTCCAGGACGCGCTCCAGCCGCATGGAACGGCTCTGTCCGCGCACGCTGGGGATAATACAGAAGGAGCAGCGGTTATTGCAGCCATCCTGGACCTTCAGATTAGGCCGGGTGCGTGAGGCAAGATCGTCGCTTGCGAAGACCGGCGCAGCGATCAGCTCGGTATGAGCGAAGATATCGCCAATTACGGTAAACGCCGGGGCCGACAGAGCAACATTCTCAAGCGAAATGAAATTCCGAGTGGTTGCGATCTCCGCTACCTGGTGCTTATGGGAATTGTCCACAACCCAGGTCACACCTGGAAGCGAGGCGACTTCCTCAGGCGCCCGTTGCGCATAGCATCCTGTGACAAGAATTTTGGCTTCAGGCTTGTCTCGATGCACCCTGCGGATGGCTGCGCGCGCATCCTGATCTGCAGCAGCCGTGACCGTGCAGGTATTCAGGACCACGACATCAGCTTCAGCAGCCGACCCGGCCCGCGCCAGTCCCTTCTCAACAAGCTGGCGTTCGATGGCAGCACCGTCCGCCTGGGTGGCGCGACAGCCAAAATTCTGTACGTAATAAGCAGACACCAAAATATTATAAAACCTGCGGGTGCTGAAATAGCTCACAACCCGGGCGTGAGTGCCCGCATCTATTAAGCGCTGTAAGATTGTGTAGCCCTTTGTTCCCCGGAGCTCTCATGAAACGTCGCATCCTGCTTGTTGATGACGAATTAGCCATTCTACTTACCCTGAAAGCCATTCTCGAGATTCATGGTTTCGATGTTGAAACTGCCATCTCCTCCAAAGAAGCTACCTCCAAGCTGAAAGCCAACAGCTACCACATGGTCATTACTGACATGAAGATGGAGCACGATAAGGCCGGTTACGACGTGATCCGCGCCGCCAAGAAGACGGACTACGACCCTGCGGTGGCCATTCTGACTGCCTATCCCCTGCTGGGCAGCGACTGGAAGTCGGAAGGCGCGCAATCGATGCTGGTGAAGCCTATGAATACTGACGATCTTCTTCGCCAGATCGAAGTCCTGCTTATCCAGCATGAAGATCAGAGGCAGCAACTCAAGCGCAATGGCATCCGCACCGGCAGCAAAGCCGCCAAAACCCAGGTGGCCAAGAAGCCAGCTTAAGAAGAAATTGATTAAACTCAGCCGCTTTGGTTGCGCGAAACGCTCGTTTGCAGATGGACGATACCGCACAACCAGTTCTTAGTTGGTAAAAGGCACACACCACACCCGGACACGCTAAGGGTGTGTGAGACAGAGATTGGGCCCAACTACAAAGGAATTTAGCTATGCGGAAGCAGCCGTTGTCTTTCGCTGCTGGAAGCATTCGCGGCAAAAAACCGGCCGCCCTTGAGTTGGTTTAAACGGGACCGTCGTCTCCCGCTGGCATGCAGAGCATACCGCCTTGGTTTCTACTCTTTGATAGTTTCCGCCGCTTTGTGGCAGACCCAGGGACTGGGCCCGCTTACCTTTACAATTCTTGCAACGCTTGGGCTCGTTCTTGAATTGTTTGTCGTGGAAGAAGAGTTGCTCACCCGCGGTGAATATGAAATCTGCGCCGCAATCAACGCACTTCAACACCTTGTCCTGGAACTCCATGAGAGAATGCCCCTTTCTACTCACCCTGCCATCTGTTACGGAAATACACTTCTTCCCGCGGCCAGAGATTTCAGAGTGACTCCCCTACTGCTGGTTCGGCCCCCACCACGACAAACTGCACCGTGGCTTACTGCTAGATTCGATACAACTGCCAGACAGCTCTTATGAATTCCGATTGCGGCCCTATAAATCCGGGCCGTTCCTTTGGGGAACGGCCCGTTCTTGCTTAATCCTGCTCTTTGCGAGCTTTCTTACGGTTACGTTTGCGCGCCAGAGCTTCCTTCACGCGGCGTTTCTCGCCCGGTTTTAAATAGAAGGAATGCCGCTTTACTTCTTTAATAATGTCCTCGTGCTGGACCTTCCTTTTGAAGCGGCGCAAGGCATTCTCAAGAGGTTCAGCCTCCTGTAGTCTTACTTCTGCCAAGCCGAATAACACCTCCAGACTTACCCTGTTGGACAATGTGAGTTTTGCAGTCCTAAGGGTGCAAGTCAAGACTTAAGTTAACTGAATATCTATTTAATACCGGCCTACTTAGGCCGTATGTGTCTTATTTTGAGACTATTAGGGCGAATTTAACGCGGCATCCAGCCGTAAAGTCTGGCGGCATTGTCATGCAATGCCATATGAGCCAGTTGCAGCGCGCGTTGGCGTGTGATTTCTCCATCCTGCATCATGCCAGTAAGGGCGATGGCCAGGGCTTCGCGGCCAGACTGGGTCGTCTGCCAGCCGATCTCCTCCCAGTTGATCTCCGGAGTGTTCGGGTAAAGATCGGTGCCAAAGAAAACCTTCTCCGGATACCACTCCAGCCAGTCACGCACCACCTCGCTTAATTTGCGGGTGGAGATGAGCCACGTCTGCTCCGAAAAATCAGCGTAGACATTCGGTTTCATCAGCAGGTAGTTTGTGTACTTGGTAAATGCGGCCGCGCCTCCGTGAATCAGCACAAAGTTGGTCTTGCGCAGCGATGCGTCATTCAACACCGATTCCAGGAGGGCCGGGTTCGATCCATTCAGCATGAAGTAGCTGCCACAGCCTCCACCGGTGTGGATGTGAACCGGCAATCCAAGCCGTCCAGCCTCGCGGGCGATTACGCGGAAGAGATAATCCTGTAATTTGATGTAGTCGGGCTTCGATGGCACACCACCCTTTTCATAACGGGAGTAGATATGGGCTGCCTCGTTCTGTTGCTGAGCAGGATCAGCAGGTATGGGGCCGAAATCCAGTGAACGAAGATAGGCAGCTTCAAATTTGATGGCTACTGCACCGTTGCGCTTCTGCCCCTCAATCGTAGGCGTTATGACTTTGCTGATGTACTCCTGCAAAGTTGCTGGAACAGCACCGAGGTTCGCCTCTTTCAAATAGCGTTTCAGCAGCATTTCTTCGCGGGAGTAAAAGAATTTGCGGTCGGGAGTTTCATAGGCCACGCTGGCATTGTTCAGCGGAAGCAGTAGGGCGTCGTCAAATGGCACCCAGCGAAAACGCGGAGGCTGCAATCCGCGTCCCATAGCCACGCGGTTCGCCAACTCTGTCTCGATGCCAAGCTGGTCCAGCACCCAGTTGGGAAAGTTGTCTCCCTGCTGTTGCATGACTTTCTGCTTAGCCTGCAAGAGTTCGCGAACATGTTCGGGGCTGTTGTCGTTGAAGGGATAATGATAGAGAGCTTTCCATGCCGCCAAGAATTGCGGGTTCTCCGGCCGGGAGATCGTTGTGGGATCGCTGGGTTCCAGAGGATCGCAGGGCAGGGCATCAAAATCGTCGTCCTTTTCTCCCGCGGAGACTACCTTGGGCGGATGCGAGTGATTGTCGATGGCTTTGATCTTGTTGATTTCCGCCAGCAGTTGCGGATCAGCAGTCTGGGCGGCAGCGGAAACCATCAGCAGAATCGGCAAGAAAGGAGCAAGGAGTCCGGCGATTTTCATAGCGCGGAAAGGTTAACCCGGAGCAGGATGGAATGCAAAACCTTCCAACCGGCACAGCACCAATATTGTGCTGATCCTGCACATTCGTAATCACACAACACTTTCGTTCTATCGCTATGCTTACAGCACTGGCCGAAGGAGATTCCTGTGAAGACTAGCCTGATTGCGGTTTTGATCCTCTCATTGTGCCTGGGCGCCTCTGCTGCCCATAAGAAAAAATCCGGTTCATCGCCGACACCAACCCTGCGGCGCGATCTCAGCTCCTCTTTAAATGAGCTGCAACGCGTAGCTTCTGCAACCGATAAAGATATCGCCGGCCTGGGAACCGACAAGCCTAAATCAAGCTGGAAGACGCTGTGGATCAGCAGCGGCTCGCACAAACAGCAGGCGCAGATGGCGGCCTCACTGCAGCGCAATCTTGAAATGGCCATGCCTGAACTGATCCGCGACGTGCAGGCCTCGCGCGGAAGTTTCTCCAGCACCTTCAAGCTCTATAACGACCTGAACGCCGTGCACCAGACGTTGGAGTCGCTGGTGCAATCCATGGATACGCACTCGAAGAACCCGGCTTCGATCTCTCTGGCCAACGATCTTTCAACCATGGGACGCATCCGCCAGCAGCTTTCGTCATACATCCAGGATGTATCTGCATCGATGGAGTCGGGCACCAAGATGGCCTCTGCTGCGCCTTCCGGTACAACTGTGACTACTGTCAATGGTGTGAAGAAGATCATTGTGGATGACAACGAACGATAGCAGAAGCTAAGCACGTGTGACACAGCGCGACTGAGCCGCAACCAAAACCCAAAAGCCCTTACCACAGCGTGGCGTGCCACAACCAAACGGCTTTAACCGCAGAGAACGCAGAGAGCGCAGAGGAAGGCAAGTAAGCCGCGAACTGCGCGAATCTCGCGAATCAGAAATGGGATTAGCATTTAGCTGCCCAAGCAGAATTATTTGCGGCTCGAGACGAATTTGATCGTTAGTGTATGGAGCAACACGGAGAAAGAGCTAAGAGCCAATAGCCAAGAGCCTCCCACTTTATTACTAGACATCAATAAAGCCTTCCCGCTACCTTATACACTTCCCATGAGCACAAGCCCGGTAATCTCTGTTCAGGCTCTGCGCAAGAGCTATGCCGACCTGGAGGCCGTGAAAGGCATTGACTTTGAAGTCAGTGCCGGAGAGGTCTTCGGCATTCTCGGTCCCAATGGCGCAGGCAAAACTACCACGGTCGAGATTCTCGAAGGGTTGCGCCCGCGCACTGGCGGCAATGCCATGGTGCTGGGATTCGATCCGGAGCGGCAGAAACAGCAGCTCAAAGACCGCATCGGTGTGTGTCTGCAGGCCACCAATCTGCCTGCGAAAATCCGCACGCACGAAGCTATCGACCTGTTTGGCTCGTTCTATTCACGCAGCCTGACCTCAGAGCAACTTCTGAAGCGGCTGCAATTGTGGGACAAGCGTGATTCATTTTATGAGACGCTTTCCGGCGGCCAGAAGCAGCGCCTGGCCATTGCGCTGGGGCTGGTGAATGATCCGCAACTGCTCTTCCTGGACGAGCCGACCACCGGACTCGATCCCCAGATACGCCTGGAAATTCACGGACTGATCGAGGAATTGAAGTCAGAAAAGCGCACGGTGGTGCTGACCACGCATTACATCGAAGAAGCCGAACGCCTTTGCGACCGGGTTGCCATCATGGACGAAGGCAGAATCGTGGCCATGGGCAGCCCGCGGGAACTGCAGCAGAAAAGCCGCGGACAGTCCCGTATCCAGATCGTATGCGAACAGCCGTTGAATGCCATCCAACTGCCGCAGTGGCCGGAAGCCATGGACAGCAAATTGGAACCAGATGGACGCAGTCTGACCGTGTATTCCAACCGTCCGGCGCGTACGCTGTTTGAGATCATGCGGTGGCTCGACCAGCAGGGAATCCAACTGGAAGACGTCCACCTCAAGCGGCCCACGCTGGAAGATGTATTCGTGGAACTCACTGGAAAGAAATTGCGAGACTGAAGATGAAAAGCTACCTGGCGCTGATTACAACCGACCTGAAACTTGCGGCCCGCCTGCGGGTGGTCATCTTCTTCAATTATCTTTTCCCGTTGATGATCTTCTTTATCTTTGGCTCAGTTTTCGGAGCACGCAAAAGCGTTGACTCGATCATTTATGTCCTCACGATGTCAATCACCCTGGGGATTCTGGGAAATGGTTTCTTTGGCGCCGGTATCCGAGCTGTACAGGAACGCGAGATGAACATCCTGCGGCGGTACAAGGTTACGCCTATCAGCCCTGCGCCACTGCTGGTGGCCTCCATGGTTACGGGATGGGTCATCTTCATGCCCTACATCATCCTGGTGTTCATCCTGGCCCATACCCTGTACCACATGCCCTGGCCGGCGCACTTCGGCCAGCTCTTGTTCTTTATTTCACTTGGCCTGATCACATTCCGGTCACTTGGCCTGGTGATTGCATCGGTTGCCAACAACATGCAGGAAGCCGGCATTCTGGTGCAGCTCTGCTACTTTCCCATGCTCTTTCTCAGCGGAGCAACTGTGCCTTCTGAGGTTTTTCCGCATTTTGTGCGTGTGATTTCCGAATTCATTCCTGCTACTTATCTTGTGAATGGGGTGAGAGAGATCATGATGAAAGGCCAGCAGTTACCGGTTGAGTCGATCGTGGCCCTGGTAATTGCTGCCATTGTGGGCCTGATCCTGAGCATGAAGCTTTTCCGCTGGGAAAAGGAAGAAAAGATTCGTACTTCAGCCAAGCTCTGGATTCTCGCCGTGCTGCTGCCATTCCTGGTTCTGGGAGCGTGGGAAATTCATAAAGGCCAGGATAAGCCGCCTGTTTCCACATTTGGCCGCTAAAGGCGCGCGGCTCCTGCTCACTTTTCCAGTCCCGCAGCATCCAATCTCCATCCCCTTGCAGGCACAAATCTGCCGGATGCTTTATTGTTAATACTGTCGAAACTCATGAAAACCGCATTGTTTATCGCTTTTTTTCTGATCGCCACGCTGGCCCCTGCTCAGAATTCGCAAAGGTCTTCGCAGCAGCCTCCTCCGCCTTCTGCCCAGGCCGGGGCGCAAAAGCCGGGTACGGGGCAAAGCTCGAAAAAAGACGAGCCGGAAAAAGAGCACATCGTTACTGCCCAGGAAACCAAAGAACTTTTCCAGTCAGTGGATGAGATTCTTCACTTCGCCAGCAAAGATACATTGCTGCCCATCAAGCATCCGGTGAAGAAGGCAATGGTGAGCCGCGCCGAAGTGGAGAAATATGTCGGCACAAAATTCGAGGACGATGCCGACCGAATCCGCTTTGAGCGATCTGAACTGGTATTGAAGAAGTTTGGACTTCTCCCGCGTCAATTCAACCTTCACGACTTCCTGATCAAACTGTTGGGCGAGCAGGTGGCCGGCTACTACGACGAGAAGACCAAGACCATCAACCTGCTGAACTGGGTGGCGCTTGACCTGCAGAAACCCGTGATGGCCCATGAACTCACTCATGCCCTACAGGACCAGAGCTTCGACCTGGAGAAGATGGTGAAGAAAGAGGAAGAGATCGAAAAGCGCGGCCCTGAAGATCCCAATGCCCTGATCAAGATCGATGAAGAGTCCACCTGCCGCACCGCCATCATGGAAGGGCAGGCGATGATCGTCCTGCTGGATTACATTCTGGCGCCCGGCGGCAAGAGCGTGCAGACCTCGCCGGAGTTCGTGGACATCATGCAGGCACAGATGGAGAAGAAAGGCGACAGCCCGATTTTCGAAAGCGCGCCGCTCCTGCTCCGGGAAGAGCTGACCTTTCCTTATAGCGAAGGCATGAAGTTCGTGCGTGATTTGCTGGTGGCGGGAGGCAAAGAACTGGCTTTCACCAAAGTCCTGGAGCGCATGCCCACAACTACCCGTGAAATCATGGAGCCGCAGGAATATCTGGCCGGACGCCATATTTCTCCACTGCTTCTGCCTGATTTTTCTTTCCTCAAGAAAGACTATGAGGCTTTCGATGCCGGAGCGGTGGGCGAAATCGATGTAAGCATTCTGCTCAAGCAATACACCGAAGAAGAGATTGCCAAGCGCCTCACTCCAGACTGGCGCGGCGGAGCCTATTACGCTGTGGGCCGCAGGGGAGTGAAGCCCAGCGATCTCAACTCCAGCGCCCATATCGGCCTGATTTACCTTTCCAAATGGGCCGGTGAAAAGGCGGCCGAGGAGTTTTCGAAAATCTATGCCTCGGCGCTGCCCGGCCGCTACAACAAGGTGAATCCTGAGCCGCTGACGCAGAATCCGCTTGGCTGGACAAAATACCTTACGTCAGATGGTCCGGTGTTCATTCTGCAAGTTAAGAATCTTGTGATCGCCATTGAAAGCTTTGATGATGCGACCGCTTCCAAAATTGCCGAGGCCGCTCTGAAGCAGATGGATCGCGATTCCGGCCCTAAGGTCGTCGCCCAAACACAGAAGTAAAACGCTCCGTTATAATCGCGGGTACCCACTTTTCAGGAGACTCTCTTCTTGCAACAGGCAGAAATAGGAATTATTGGCGGCAGTGGCCTGTACTCCATGCCTGGCCTTACGGACATTCGCGAAGTTACTTTACAGACACCTTTTGGCGATCCTTCTGACGCTTACGTGCTGGGCACTCTCGAAGGCCGCAAGGTTGCCTTTCTTGCCCGCCATGGACGCGGCCACCGCCTGCTGCCCACCGAATTGAACTTTCGCGCCAACATTCATGGCATGAAGCAGCTTGGTGTGGAGAGAATTCTCTCCATCTCTGCGGTAGGTTCGCTGAAGGAAGAACACAAGCCCACAGATTTCATTATTCCCGATCAGTTCATCGACCGCACTTTCCATCGCGCTGCTACGTTTTTCGGTGACGGAGTTGTGGGCCACATTGCTTTTGGCGATCCTATCTGCCCTGAGGTGGCGCAGGCCATCAACGGTTCCTGCAGGCAGGCAGGTGTAACCGGCAAGCTGGGTGGCACCTATGTCTGCATGGAAGGTCCGCAGTTTTCGACCAAGGCAGAATCCAATCTCTATCGTAGCTGGGGCGCAGATGTGATTGGCATGACCAACCTGCAGGAAGCCAAGCTCGCCCGCGAAGCTGAAATCTGCTATGCAACTATGGCCATGGTTACCGATTATGACTGCTGGCATCCCGATCATGATGCAGTCACTGTAGACCAGGTCGTGAAAGTATTGACCACCAATGCAGGAAATGCCGTGCAGGTCATGAAGCATGCCGTCGCCCTTGTGCCGAAGGAGCGTAAATGCCGATGCGGTTCTGCGCTTCAGTACGCCATTATGACCGATCCGCAAAAGATTCCGGCTGCCACCCGGCAGAAACTCAGCCTGTTGCTCGATAAGTATCTCGGCAAAGGCCAGGAGGCAAAAGCCTAAGTGTCACTTCTGGTCGTTGGTTCTGTTGCTTTTGACGCAATCCAGACTCCCTACGGCAAAGTAGATCGAATCCTGGGAGGCGCCGCCACTTATTTCTCGCTGGCGGCTAGTTTTTTTACTGACGTTCAGGTGGTCGGCGTTGTGGGCACCGACTTCAGCGAAAAAGAAGAGCAGGTCTTTCGCGCGCATGGCATCGACATCAGCGGTATTGTCCGCGAGAACGGCAAGAGCTTCTTCTGGGCAGGCGAGTACGGCGAGAACGTGAATGAAGCCAAAACGCTCGACACTCAGCTTGGCGTCTTCGCCGCGTTCAATCCGCAGATACCCCTACAATACCGGAAGAGCCAGTATCTCTTCCTGGCCAATATCGATCCTGTTCTTCAAGTCAACGTGCGCAAGCAGATGAATGGAGCCAAGTTCGTTGGCGGCGACACCATGAATTTCTGGATCACCGGCAAACCCGAGGAACTCGCCGAGATGCTCAAGACCGTCGATGCACTGCTGATCAACGATACTGAAGCCAAGATGCTGGCCAAAGATGCCAGCCTGCCGCGCGCCGCGCAGAAGATTTTGAAGCTGGGGCCCAAGGCGCTGGTGATCAAACACGGAGAATATGGCGCTACGGTCTTTTTCCAGGATGGCGCCTTCGGCATTGGACGCCATCCTTTCCGCGCACCCACGCTGCCCATTGAAGTAGTCACCGACCCCACCGGCGCAGGCGACAGCTTTGCCGGAGGTTTCATGGGTTACATCGCCTCCCAGGACAAA
Source organism: Candidatus Angelobacter sp. Gp1-AA117 (assembly GCA_003223515.1). GTDB lineage: Bacteria > Acidobacteriota > Terriglobia > Terriglobales > Acidobacteriaceae > Angelobacter. The sequence goes on along the minus strand of QHVI01000071.1, from coordinate 512 downwards.
CTCACCCGCGAAGTCTTCAAACGCGCTATGTTCTATGGAGGCGTGATGGGTTCATTCGCGGTCGAGGACTTCGGCACCGAACGCCTGCAGAAGCTCACCCGTGAGGAAATCGAGGAGCGCTACAAAACCTTCCGCGAACTTACGCATATTGATTGAGTAGTAGATGTATACCAGCAAGATATAACCAAGCTGGATGAATATCTTATCCTAGGAGTCTGTCGGAAATAAAAAATACAGTTTCGCATTTTCTAGCCAATGCGGAGGGTTTAAATTGCATGGGGAATGAGAACGAGGGAAGTTGAGATTCTGCCTGGGCTCCTTTTCCGAGCCGCAAGGAGACTTCTTGGCAATCCAAGCGAGAAAAAGCCTGCTGTCTTCGTTTTTTAAGTCATTTTGAATGCCCGTCCGGACCGGAAAAGCTTGAGAAGATTGTGGGTGAGGCAGATCAGTTTCCATTCCGCGCGCACCTTCTGCAACCCACGCAACAGGAACCGACGGAACCCGCGCCACTC
>QHVI01000169.1 GCA_003223515.1 Candidatus Angelobacter sp. Gp1-AA117 | reverse complement strand
AGCTATCATGCGGTGAACATGGAAACAGGAACTTCGCATCGTCTCCCGAACCTCCAGGAAAAAGGGCGGCTCATGTCCGCCTCTGAAATTGAGCGTACTCTGGTGCGCCTGGCCCACGAAATTGTCGAAAAAAATAATGGCATTCAGAACCTGGTGCTGGTCGGAATCAAGCGCCGGGGCGTGCCTCTGGCCAACCGCCTGGCCAAACTGATCGAGCAGATTGAAAAGAAGCCCGTGCCCACCGGCACCCTGGACATCACTCTTTATCGCGATGACCTGTCAACCGTAGGTGTTAGTCCGGTGATACAGAAGACCACTCCTCTGGGCGTGGAGATCACAAAGAAGAACGTCATCATGGTGGATGACGTCCTCTATACCGGACGGACGACCCGGGCCGCCATGGACGCGCTTTTTGATCATGGCCGTCCCCAACGCGTACAGCTATGCGTCCTGATTGACCGCGGCCACCGGGAACTGCCCATTGAAGCGGCATTCATCGGACGCACGGTGCAGACCACTGACAAGGAAATCATCGAGGTAAAGATCGCCGAGATTGATAAAGATGAGCAGGTGCTGCTGGTGGAGCGCATATCGTAGCCGGCATGGCCCGCCCCCGCTCGTTACTTGACCTGGAGCATCTCACTCCGGATGAAATCAGTTCTATTCTCAAGCTGGCCGGGAAAATGCATTCCAGTGAGCCGCGCCCGCTGCTTCAGGGCAAGCGCATCGCTCTGCTGTTTTATGAGCCTTCCACGCGCACGCGGGTCTCATTCGAATTTGCAGCCAAGCTTCTGGGCACTCACACCTCGGTCATCAGCGCAAATGCTTCCAGCATAGAAAAGGGCGAGTCGCTGGTGGATACCGGCAAGACCCTGCAGGCACTGGGCGCCGACTGCATCGTGCTGCGCCATCCCTCCTCCGGCGCGCCCAACGTGCTGGCCCGCAACCTGCGCGTGCCCATCATCAACGCGGGGGACGGCATGCACGAGCATCCTTCCCAGGGGCTTCTTGATGCTTACACCATGCTTCGCCATAAAAAGCAATTGAAAGGCTTGAAAGTCGCCATGATCGGCGACATTCAGCATAGCCGCGTTGCCCGCTCCAATATCCATCTGCTCTCGAAATTCGGAGTGCAGGTTGTGCTCTGCGGCCCGCCGGAATTTTTGCCTGAAGTTGCCCTTACGCTTGCCCCCAACCTGACCATCAGCCGCCGCCTTGAAGAGGCAGTGCGTGACACTGACGTGGTCATGATGCTGCGCATGCAAAAAGAACGCCTGGTGGGATTGGACATAGATGTTTCGCGCTACATCGCGCACTGGCAGCTCACCACTGAACTGCTGGCCCTGGCCAAAAACGATGCTATCGTGATGCACCCCGGTCCCATGGTGCGCGGGATGGAAATACAGACCGAAGTAGCAGACTCTCCCCAGGCGGTGATTGAAGAGCAGGTGCAGAACGGCGTCTACGTGCGCATGGCCATCCTGGCCATCTGCACCGGCGTAGCAGAGTGAGATGCGAAGTTTTCTCTACCCTTTCACGTCATGCCTTCGCAGCGGGGTTGCTTCCTGAACACGATGCTTCCAGCTTCTGTCATCCTGAACGTAGCGCCTGAGTAGTGTTTGCATTACGAGAAGCTGTGGCGCGGAGTGAAGATTTCTGAGGAGTCTTGTCAAGCGGAAAGGTTGTGTTTTGCAACAATCCTGCCCGGTATACACACAGATTCTCCTCAGCTTTTTCACAACCCCACGGGAGCAGCCATGGCTGCAGGGGCCAGCGGTGACTTCCGCTTCATCAAGGCAGCCAGGTAGATGCTCTCGTCGTACGCCACCCGATCCTTCCAGCAACGATAGAGGATGCGAATCCACTTGAAGGCTAAAGCCCGAACCGCTGCATGATGTTTCTTGCCTCTCCGACACTGGAGTTCGTAGTAGGCCCGCGCCCATTCCGATTGCGCGATGGAATAGTCGGCCCACTCATGAAAAGTCTGCCGTAAAAACTTGGGACAGGCATAGCGGAAATGTACCCATTGCTGTTTTCCGCTGCTGGCCAGCACCGGTGCGATCCCCGACCAGGTCTGCATCTCCTCGGCACTTTCATAGCGTTCACGCTGCGAACCAAAAGCTGCCAACAACCGCGGTGCCATGACCGCTCCAGCACCGGGCAGCGAATCAAAAATGAAAAAATCGGGATGCGCTTCCGCCGCCTCCTGGATCTGACGGTCTAAAGCCTTGATCCCCTGATGCAGAATTTGGATCAACTGCACCGTTACTTTCACCACCTGCATCTTGACCTTTACTACCGCCTGGTCCCCCAGCGCCGGAAGGGCACTTCCAATGGCCTGCAACCGGCTCTCGATCAACTCCTGACGGCAGCGATGCTGGCGGAAAAAGTTCCGCAACACCGCCGGACGCACCTTCTGCAGTTGTTCCAAGCTCGGCCAGCGCTCCAGCAAAGCGCACACCAGCGGACTCCCCACATCTTCAAACAACCGTGGAATCTGGGGGAAATAAATCTTCAAATGGGCCATCAAGCGATTGCTCTGCGCCGTCTTTTCATCCACCAATTTGCGCCGCTCCTCCACCAGATTCTGGATCAGGCGCGTGGCCTCCGTATCCGGCGCCAGACGACGCAGCTTCTCCCGATGCAGGAACACGATATCCAGCAGCAGATCGCTATCCTTGGGATCATCCTTGGCTCCGGAAGAATAAAAGGCTTTGCGAAGATTGGCGGTCATCGCCGGCGGAACCGGGAAGATATGCAACTGCTCATACTTGCTGAGTAGAAACACCAGCGCTCCCCGCGTTTGCTCCACCGCCACCGCGATCGGCCGGTGACCAAATCGCTGCCTCATCTGCGCCACCCAGGCGGCGATGGCTTCCGGCGTCTGCTCCACTTCTCCCTGCTCCCGCAGTTCGGAGTCGGCGCTCTGCAAACTCCACACGTGCTTCTGATCCGCCCAATCAATCGCTAAAAAAGCGGCAAATTGTGGTTCCTGCTTGTCTCCATTCCTCGTTGTCATAGTGAGCTTTCCTGTAAATGATCTTTCTCCCTTGATTTCCCCCGAGCTCTTGGCCTTGAACAACCAAAGTGTACTCGGTGCCCGGGGAGCCGTGTTGTCATGAAATCAAACGGAGCGCCTCAAGGCTTTGTTTCTCGGAAGTTTCTTTGGCGCGGAGTAAAGGACCCCGAAGTGATTCGGAACACCATGCAGCATCAGGGAATTTCAACGATAATGCATCGTGAAAATGCTTTGATACTGCTTCAAATATTCCACGATTTCATTTTCCAGTTGGGCGTAGCTGCCGTGGATGGTGCAATGCAGGCGTTGATGTTCTATCCAAATGAGCTTTGGAACTTACAGAAGTTCCAGGGCAATTCTAATTGCATCTTCAACTCTTTGTAAGGATTCATGGCTTAAGACGCCAAGCCCCGGATAAACAGCTAAATTCTTTTCGACGGTGGTGACTTGATCACATTTGACCCAAGAATCATGATTTAATCCGCCTTCGCCCGCTTTCACCTTCGGACGCAGGGAAAACTGCTTGTGTTCTACCTTTGAAATAGGAACGATACACAGATCAAGAGAGAATCTGTTAAGAGCATCTGTAGAGATGACCAGGGCCGGCCGCTCTTTGTCCAAATCAAAAAGACAGACCTCGCCTCTCCGTGGATACCAGCCATAGGGTTTTGCGCCACGTTTCCAAGCCATAAGCTAATCATTTTCTCGTGCCAACGATTTTATGGAAGCTGATTGGAATGCCCGGCGGGCAGTTCTATCATTTTCTGATTTGAAAAATGCTTCAGCTTCGGCATGCAAGGACCGTTTACGCTCAAGCTCAAGGCCGATTTTGATCAGCCTATTGATCCGTTCACTGATAGAAGCGGTGCCCTTTGTACGTTCGATTTCGTCTAAGACTTCTTTGTCCAAGGACACGCTTTTTGTTGTTCTACTTGCAATGCTCATAACAGTTCCCAATGATACTGCGATTCCTATTAAAAATTATATTATATATTATGTTGCATATCCTACTGGACTCACTGCCCGTAATTCCTCTTCAAATATTCCGCGATTTCATTTTCCAGTTGGGCGTAGCCGCCGTGAACGGTGGTGCGCAGCGCCGACTCTATTGGTTCTCCATTTCCGAGTTTCTGGAGAAGCTGCGAGAGATTGGCCATTCCGTGATTGGTGCGGATGCATTCTACCGCCGCCAGGGCCTCGGCATAAGCCACAGAGGCTTCTTCCTGACTATAAGAATGAAACGTGCTTTCAAGCTGGTTGAGAGGAACCTGCCGTCCGGAAGCATAGAGAGCGGCCAGTCGCGGCCCGAATATGGCGGCTGAGCGTGGTTCCTCCAGTTGAGCAATGCCTTCGTTGAGCCACTGCGGCAGATGGTCGTGGGTGATGTATGAGGTAAATGAGTGCGTGAGCTCGTGGTGCAGCACGCGTGTAAGCTCCGGACTAACGGCGGTGAGTCCGGAGATAGGAATGCGGAGCTTCCCATCGTTCATAGCGGCTGACCATTTGGCCGCCTGGGTCACATCGAAAAAAGCTTCGCGGGTATAAAGAGAGACTGAGATGTTGCGAGGAGCTGCGCCCAGGTCGCGTTGAAGCGTCTTGTAATGGTCCTCAAGCACGGAGAGAATGTCATTACGAAGACCG
>QHVI01000174.1 GCA_003223515.1 Candidatus Angelobacter sp. Gp1-AA117 | reverse complement strand
GCAGTCAGAGACCCCAGGCATGCTTGAAAACTCCGCGCGCGAGAACCGGGAGACCCTGCAAGTGCCCGAGGCGGAAAGCCGACGGGCCGGCTGGTGAAGGCCATGAACCATAAGACCAGCATGCACGCTTGCAGGGAGTCGGATGAGCGGGTAGTACCAACGAAGTGTGCGAACCAAGAAGGGAGTGAAGAAGAGCCACGAGCTTCAGCGGAGCGCATGGAGGGAAGCCGTTCAACCAAGAGGAACACCGAAAAGACCCACACATACCGGACGCAGGGTCGGGAAAGTGTGTCCCAGGGACTTGGAGGTGTGCGGGAAGCAGCTCGCAGGGACAAGAAGCAGAAGTTCACCGCGCTGCTGCATCATGTGAATGAGGAACTGCTGCGGAGCAGCTATCAGAAGCTGAAGAAGCAAGCTGCACCGGGAGTAGACGGAGTCACATGGCAGCAGTATGGAGAAGGAGTGGAGGAGCGAATCAAAGACCTTCACGACCGCGTCCACCGGGGCGCATACCGTGCCCAACCCTCACGCAGGAGATATATTGCCAAGAGCGATGGTCGGCAGCGACCGTTGGGGATCGCCGCATTGGAGGACAAAATAGTCCAACAAGCGACGGTCACGGTTCTCAACCAGATCTACGAAGAGGATTTTCTGGGATTCTCCTACGGGTTCCGACCGGGACGCAGCCAGCACCAAGCGCTGGATGCGTTGTGGGTGGGACTGAGGCGGAAGCGGGTGAACTGGGTACTGGACGCAGACATTCGTGGATTCTTTGACAACATGGATCACGAGTGGCTGATGAAAATGGTCGAGTACCGAATCGCGGATCCTCGCATACAGCGCCTGATTCGGAAATGGTTGAAGGCCGGAGTGATCGAGGATGAGCAGTGGCAGGAAAGCCTGATAGGGACGCCGCAAGGGGCAGTCATATCCCCTCTGCTGGCGAACATCTATCTGCACTATGTGTTTGATTTATGGGTGAACCAGTGGCGGCGGAGAGAAGCGCAAGGGGACGTGATCGTGGTCCGCTACGCTGACGACATCGTGCTGGGATTCGAGCACCGAAGGCAAGCAGAAGCATTCCTGGAGCAACTGCGGGAGCGGATGAAGAAGTTCGGGCTGGAACTGCACTCAGAGAAGACACGGCTGATCGAGTTTGGACGGTATGCGGTGCAAAATCGGGGGAAGCGGGGACAAGGAAAGCCAGATACCTTTGATTTCCTTGGATTCACGCATAGCTGTGGCAAGACCCGCAAAGGCGGCTGGTTCACGGTGAAACGAACGACGAGCAAGAAGCGCTGGCGCAATAAACTCCAAGCCATAGGAGAAGAACTGCGCCGCCGTATGCATGCCAAGTTCGCCGAGACCGGGAAATGGCTGCGAACGGTAGTACAGGGGTATTTCAACTACCACGCGGTGCCCGGCAACTTCGCCGCTTTGAAGTCCTTCCGACGCGAGGTGGAAAGGCTGTGGTGGCGTGTCCTACGCCGACGCAGTCAAAGGCGTCGCATAGGCTGGACACGCTTCGTTCAAATCGCAGATCAGCTCCTGCCGAAAGCGCGTATTCTGCATCCACCTCCTTGGGTTCGCTTGGCCGCCATTTACTCAAGGTAGGAGCCGTATGCGCTAAAGTGCGCTCGTACGGATCTGTGCGGGGGGCGTGGAGAAATCCACGTTCCTACCGCGACTGACGCTGAAAAATCAAAGCCTTACCACATCAGTGTTCATCTGTGTTGATCAGTGGTAAAGCTTTTGATTTTTCAGCGTTATCAGCGGTAAGGTTTCAACACGCAAACAAACCCGCAATGCCGGGACATGGCAGCGTATGGTAGGGATCAACGCGGCCTCCCTTGGGGGTCTTGTAAATAAAACGCGCGTGCATCAGCACTGCCACCGGATGGCTGGCCTTGGTGGCTGGTTCGTACTTCCATCCCGAAATCAGGTCGGCAATCGGATCATCAATCCCCAGGCCGATGGGTTTCTCGATGTTTACCTGCTGGACGTGCCCACTCTCGTCCACCACGTAAGAAAGAATGAGCTGGTTGGCCGTGATCTCGGTGAACGGTGAAAGGCTGGTCTCGATCCCTTCCGACTTTGACAGCAGTTTAGGAGGAACAAGTTCAGGCGCGGCCATTGAGACATTTTTCATGGCTTCGGCCTTTGCCAAGTCCCATTCCTCCCGCCGCTGGCGTTCCGTGGTCAGTATCTCCTTCCAATAAGAAGGCACCACGTCTGAAAGGCGCGTGTCGCGGGTCAGGAACACATTGTCAATGGCATGGAGAACGGAATCTTCGTTGTAACCGGGCCCCAGATGGATGGAAATTCTTACCGGCTTGTCTTCCAACGTGAAGTTATTGAATTCCCCGGCGGTCGCCTCCCACTGGACAACATTGCGGCTTCCCCGCATCAACAGGGAATCACCGGTCAGCTTAAGAGAAGAGACCTGGATCCGGCCATAGTATGTCCACGGCCCGGTCTTGCTCTGGCCCAGCAGATGGCCTTCTTTGTCGAATTCCAGTTCGTTTTCCTGATAAAAATTTCGCAGGGTAGCGCCCTTACCAACAAATGTTTCACGGAGTCTTTGCTCCAGGCCTTTACGGTCAGTATCAGAAGGAGCGGCGGCCACGGAAAACGTGACCAGGAGCGCCAGCAGAAAAATCTTTGTCTGAGTAAATCTATGTCCGGGCATTATGGGCCTCCAGGGGAAGCTGTTGCCGCTATTGTAAGCCCTTTTCATGGCAAAAAATGACCTTCTCTGCGCCCTCCGCGTTCTCTGCGGTCATTCCCGGCTACCTTTGTGTCCGTGGCGCCCTTTGCGGTAAGAATCCGGAAGCCTGTTTCGTTTGCACCAATTCGTAAATCTGCTGCGCTGATTCTTCAATAGGCTGTTCGCCGCTGATCACCAAGTGGGCGAACTGCTGTGTGGGAAGAATAAAGCTCTCGCTGCCGGGGCGCACCGTCTCGTTGTACTGGGCCAATATAAAATCCATGGTCCGCCCGCGCTCCTCGATGTCGCGCACCTTGCGCCGGTCAAAGCACACCCAGTCCGGGGCATGCACGAACACTCGCAGGTGAAAGATGCCGCGCACCTGTGGCCAGTAAAAGGTGAAGAGACCTTCCACGATGAGAAAATCGCCTGCCTGCACTTCCTCAAACTTGTCAGCGGCGCGGGTGTGCGTAGGGAAGTGATAGACCGGGCGCTGGATCGGTTCGCCGCACGACAGCTGTTGCAGGTGCGCAGCCAGCATTTCATCCTCCAGAGCTTCCGGGTGATCAAAGTTGAACTTCTTGCGCTCCGCAAACGGCAGATGCGAAAGATCATGGTAATAAGAATCGAGGCCAAAGATGGTGGTGCGGCCGGGCAGCAACTCTGCCAGCCTGCGGGCCAGCGAGGTCTTTCCTGCGCACGAAGGCCCGGCAATGCCGATGTTGAAGGGCGCTGTGAAATTCATGATGGAAGGGTTTCTGCCATGCGTGGGACCAACGATTTCAGCAGCGCGACAAACTGCCCGCGCACCCGCGCACCCGTTTCCAGCACCTCAGCATGGGTAATAGGCTGGTCCAGAATGCCCGCCGCCATGTTGGTGACGCAGGAGATGGCCAGCACCTTGATGCCGCAATGGCGCGCCACAATCACCTCGGGGACCGTGGACATGCCGACGGTGTCTGCGCCAATGGTGCGCAGGTAGCGGATCTCCGCAGGCGTCTCGTAGCTCGGCCCGGTGACGGCTGCGTAGACCCCCTCGCAGATAGTGATCCCGTGACGGCCGCCTTCTTCCAACGCCAGAGCGCGAAAATCTTTGGCATAGGCCTCAGACATGTCAGAGAAGCGGGGACCAAAACGCTCATCATTAGGACCGATCAAAGGATTGCTCCCTTGCAGGTTGATATGGTCTCTCAGAACCACCAGGCCGCCCTGCTTGAGCTGCAAGTTAACGCCTCCGGCGGCATTGGTAAACAGCGCAGCCTTGATGCCCAGGCGCGAGAACACGCGCACCGGAAAGGTAACGCGCAGCAGCGAATGTCCTTCGTAGTAATGGAAGCGGCCCTGCATGGCCGCCACCACCACCTCGCCAACTTTGCCGACCACCAGGTTCCCCGCATGTCCCTCGGCGCTGGTTGCCGGGAAATGAGGAATCTGCGCATAAGGGATGATGGTTGCGTCCTGCAGTTCATCGGCAAAACCACCCAGTCCCGAGCCCAGCACCAGCGCAATCTTCGGCTGCAACCTGATTCTTTGCCGGATGAACTCAGCCGCCTCGCCGGCGCGGGCGAAATCATCCTGAAACGCTGTTGAAGTAGAAGTCATTTCTAAAATCTTAACCGCAGAGGCCGCAGAGAGAACGCACAGAAAGAACAAAAAGACATTCACCACAGATCACCACTGATGAACAATGATTGATTCATGGCGGAGATATTTATGGTTAAACAGCCATTAGCTCCTGATCAGTATCCCCACAATCGCTGCTGACAACAAATTAGCCATGGTTCCCGCGAACATAGCCCGCAGCCCCAGCTTGGCCAGATCATTGCGCCGCTCCGGGGCCAGCGCTCCGATGCCGCCGATCTG
>QHVI01000070.1 GCA_003223515.1 Candidatus Angelobacter sp. Gp1-AA117 | reverse complement strand
CTCCTCCGCAGGAAATAATGAACGCGAGAAAAATACCAGCCGATACTGCTCTGAACATATTCTTCATGACTCGACCCACTTTACCACAGGCAAGTTTGCTCGAGGAATCCTCAGTGCGTTAGAACTCTAAATTTCTGATTTCGGATGCCGGCCAGAGAGGACACACACCTTAGTAACTGCACCAGAGGAGCAGCCTCACAGTTATGAGATGCGAAAAATGGATTTCAGGAAAGCTGCGGAATTGTTACGAAAGGTTTAGGACGTGCCTTAGGAATGGGATAGGGCACAGCCGGGATGCGGCTATGCCCATAAAACTATCCAATGTCTTCGTTGAAGTTCTCCAGGTAGCTTCTTACAGCCACCATGAACTGATCGGCGTCCGCGCCATCGATGATGCGGTGGTCATAGCCCAGGACCAGGCGAATAATGTGGCGCACCGCGATGGAGTCATTGCCGTCCTCGTCGGTAATCACCACCGGCTCCTTGAAGATACCTCCCATGCCCAGGATGGCGACCTGCGGCTGGAGAATGATGGGCGTCCCGAACTGCGGGCCGAAGATACCGGGATTGGTGATTGTAATGGTTCCACCCTGCACCTCGTCAGGCACCAGCTTCTTGGAGCGGGCGCGCTCACCCAGATCAATGATGGCGCGCTGCAGTCCTACAAAGCTCAGGTTTTCCGCGCCCTTCACCACCGGAACGATCAGCCCCCATTCCAGCGCCACGGCAATGCCGATATTGATGTTCTTGTGGTACTGGATGGAGTCGCCCGCGACCGATGAGTTGACGATCGGCTTGGTACGGATGCCATGCATGAGGGCCTTGGCGATGAATGGCATGAAGGTCAGCTTGATTCCGTTGCGGGCCTCCCACTGCTTGCGGATTTTTTCGCGCAGCTTCACCACCCGCGTCATGTCCACCTTGAAAACCGTGTGCACGTGGGCGCTGGTGCGGCGCGACTCTACCATGCGCTCGGCAATCTTCCTGCGCATGGGCGTCATGGGCACGAGTTCGCCCGGAATCTCCTGGAAGGCCGGCGTAGCGGCAGCCGCTGCCGGACGCTGTTGCGGTTGGGCTTGCGGCTGTTGCTGCGTCTGCGGCATGGGCTGGGCTTGCGGTTGTGGCATTTGACGCGGCGGTGCAGCCGGACGTCCCTGCACACTGGGGCCATGCTGCTGAATAAAGCTTTGGATGTCGTTCTTAGTGATCCGCCCGCCCAGGCCCGTTCCCGGCACGTTGTGCAGGTCTACGTTGTTTTCGCGCGCAATGCGGCGCACCAGCGGTGAGGAGCGCAGCCGCTCTCCATCATGGCCGCGGTCGGTGGCCGGAAAGTCAATCACATGATCACGCTGGGGCTGCGACGGTTGAACTGCTGCCGGGCGCTCTTCGGTAGCAATGCGCGCTGTTTCCTGCTGGCGCGCCGCTGCGGCCGGAGCAGCCGCAGGCTGGGCCTGTGCCGGAGCGCCGGCGCCGCCAATCACGGCCACCACGCTGTTCACCTGAACGGTTGAGCCTTCTGAGGCTTTGATCTCGCGCAGCACACCGCTGGCCGGCGCGGGAATCTCGGCATCCACCTTGTCGGTGGAGATTTCAAACAGCGGTTCGTCGCGCTGGACTTTGTCGCCGACCTTCTTGAGCCACTTGGTAATGGTGCCCTCGAAAATCGATTCGCCCATCTGCGGCATTACCACCTCAGTGCCGGGACCGCCGTTGCTGCCTCCGCCACCCGACTCTTGCACTACAGGAGCATTCTCAGTGGCAGGGGGCTGCCTGCCGGCGCTGTCATCAGCCTGCGGGGAAGCTTTGGTCTGAGTTGGGCCATCGGTGGAAGCGGCGCCGCCAGTGGTCCGGGCAGCACTCTGCGCGGGCTGCTGCGGCTTCGCTGTGCTCGCAGCCGCTGGGGCTCCTTCAACATCGATCACGCCCACCACAGTATTGACCTGTACAGTGGCGCCTTCAGAAACTTTGATCTCTTTCAATACGCCGCTGGCGGGCGCAGGAATCTCAGCATCTACTTTGTCGGTGGAGATTTCAAATAGCGGCTCGTCACGCTGGACTTTGTCACCGGGCTTTTTCAGCCACTTGGTGATGGTGCCTTCAAAGATAGACTCCCCCATCTGGGGCATGATTACGTCAGTTGGCATGAATCCCTTCCACAGGTGTGAATCGGACGGTTAGAGCAACCCTTGATTATAAATCTTTTTCTGAATCCCGAGCGAGGCGAGGGACCGCTATTGGCACGAGGAAGATCGTCCTGGAATTGCCAAGATTGCCATAACCGAAAACCAGCAAGTCCCAGGAGAATTAGATTGAAATACGGATTTCCTCGCTGCGCTCGGAATTCTCAAACAAGCGCTTCAAACTGCTCTTGTGTGAGCGGCACGACCGAGAGCCTGCCCTGCCGGATCAGCGGCGAATCTGCAAACAACTTGTTGGCTTTGATCTCGACCAGCGTGACTGGTTTAGGAACAGCTTTTCCCGCTTTGATTTTCACTTTTGGGTTCTTAGGATCGCTCGCATCCACGGATTCAACTGTGGCTGTGCCGACTGCCTGGCGCTCGTCTCCGGTGTGATAGATGACCAGCTTTGCGTCTTTCTTCATCTCGCGCAGATGCTTTACCGCCACCGGATTGGTGACACCGTCCCAGATAGTGGTCTGGTCACGCTGCAAGTCAGCAAAGCTGTATTCGGAGGGTTCGGTTTTCAATAGGTAATACAAGCTTCCAGCTCCTGGCACTAGCTTCTAGTTCTTTGTATTGCTAACAATCAAATTCATCTCAAGGTGAGAAGAATTATCAGCGAAATTGCACGTAAAAAATTTGCAAGATTCGCGCAGTTCGCGTCATTCGCGGCTTACTTGCCTTCCTCTGCGCTCTCTGCGTTCTCTGCCTTGCTAACCATCAAATTCGTCCCCAGCCGCAAAGAATTTCTGGGGTCTTTTCTGCGCTTTAACCAATCTTCTGATTCGCGCTATTCGCGTCATTCGCGGCTTACCATACACATCAACTACTTTTGTTACCTCTGCGTCCTCTGCGCCCTCTGCGGTGAAAGCCTTTGGTTGGGCCTCGCCACGCTGTGTTAGATACCGCATTTACTCATTTACCAATTGAATCATTTACCCATTCTTAACAAGCGTGCAGCTTTCTGGCCTCCCTCACCACGTCTTCCACCTTGGGCAGGAAATAGTGCTCCAGCGGAGGCGAGAAGGGCACGGGCGTATCCAGCGCGGTAATGCGCACGATGGGGCCATCGAGATCGTCAAAGGCTTCTTCATTGATGATGGCTGCGAGTTCGCCGGCCAGTCCGCCGGTTTTGGTGTCTTCGTGCAGCAGGATTACCTTATTGGTTTTCTTTACCGTATGAACAATTGCCTCCCGGTCGAGCGGCATCAGGGTGCGCAGGTCGAGAATTTCGGCTTCAATTCCTTCTTTCGCCAGCAGGTCGGCGGCCTCCTGCGCAGTGTGCACCATGGCGGCATAGGTGATGATGCTCAGGTCGCGTCCTTCGCGGTGCAGCCGGGCCTTGCCGATGGGAACCACGCGGTCCCCTTCGGGCACTTCTTCCTTGATCCGGCGGTAAAGAAATTTGTGTTCCAGGAAGAGCACCGGGTTGTTGTCACGCACCGCAGCCTTGATCAGCCCTTTGGCATCTCCGGGCGTCGCCGGGGCCACAACTTTCATTCCGGGAGTGTGAACAAAGTGCATCTCCGGATTTTGCGAATGGAAGGGGCCTCCGTGGACTCCTCCTCCAGCGGGGCCGCGCAACACCAGCGGCGCAGGCGCGTTCCAGCGATAGTGCGATTTCGCCACCATGTTCACAATCTGGTTGAAGGCGCAGCCAATGAAATCCATAAATTGGAATTCGGCCACCGGACGCATCCCCGTAAGCGCCGCGCCAAAGGCCGCGCCCACAATAGCTGATTCCGCAATGGGCGTATCGATCACCCGCTGCGGACCGAAGTGATGAATGAATCCATCGGTGACCTTGAACGCGCCACCGTAGATGCCGATGTCTTCGCCAATACAGAAAACCGTGGGATCAGCTTCCATCTCTTCCCACAGTCCCTGCCGGATTGCCTCTAGATATGTTGCTTGTGCCATAAATGAGCATTCAGCAGTCGGCACTCAGCCACTGCTGCTTCATCCCAATTCCTCTGGGTCCCCGGGGTTCTCTGCGGTTAAGCAGTAGTATCAGCGTTCATCAGTTCATCAGCGGTAAGGTTTAGTTTACGATTTTGTTCAGGGACTGAATGCTGAGTGCTGACTGCTGACTGCTACTTAAAGTGTATCGCCGCTTCGGTTTCCTTCAGCTTGCCGCCGCGCTTTCCGGATTTCGGCATCGCGTACTTGGGCTTGATATCGTGGCAACTGTTATCGCAGTACACACCCTCACTTGCCGTATGCGGTTCGGGCATGGGTGAATTCATAGCGAAATCGCGATCCTCTTCCAGCTCTTTTTCCACTTCATCGATGATCTGCCGGTTCTGTTCGGGCGTGAGCCATTTCTTCTGCAGCAGGTATTTCTCAAAGCGGTCAATGGGGTCGCGCTTGCGCCAGAACTCATGCATCTCTTGGGGCACGTAAGCGGCGGCATCATGGATGGCATGGCCCTTCATGCGCATCATCTTGGCCTCGATCATGGTCGGCCCTTCGCCGCGATGAGCGCGCTCCACGGCTTCATAGGTTGCATCGTAGACCTGGCAGGCGTCGGTGCCGTCAATGATCACACCGGGCATACCGTAGCCGATGGCGCGATTGGCCAGGTCCTTCACCGCCACCTGGTATTCGGTAGGTGTGGAATAGGCCCAGAGATTGCTTTCCACGATCAGCACCAGGCCGAGCTTGCGCACCGCAGCAAAGTTGATGCCTTCGTAGCTCACGCCGGTGGATTGCCCGCCGTCGCCGATCCACGTGAGGCAGGCGACTTCCTTGCCTTGCAGCCGCGCTCCCAGAGAAACGCCGGCCATTACCGGAATCAGGTCGCCCAGCATGGAGATGGGTGAGACCATGTTGCGCTTTTCGATATCGCCATAGTGCGAGGTGCCATCTTTGCCGCGCGTGGGAGAACCGGCCTTGGCCATGTATTGCATCATGATGTCGCGGGCGTGAAAGCCGCGCACCAACTGCGATCCCTGGTTGCGGATCATGGGCGCAAACCAGTCATCGGCACTCAGCGCGTAAGCCGAGGCGCAGGAACAGGCTTCCTGCCCCAGTCCGAAGTACACGCCACCAACAACTTTGCCCTGTTTGTACAGGTTTTCGAGCGCCTGCTCCATGCGGCGGTTCATCAGCATCCAGCGGTAGAGTTCAACGCATTGCTTCTGGTTCAAATACTTTGAATCACGAATAGGAGGAACCGGCGCATCCAGCTTGCCGCGAATCTCATAGTGGACCTCATCACCATGGCTGACCTCAATCACCTCAAAGTCAGGCTTCTCCAGCCGCCAGTCAGGGATGCCATATTCGTTCAGTTGCGGTGCAGGGAGTTTGCTTGCAGGTCTGCCATTGGATGAGATCGCAGGCTTGTGGGCCTGCTTGGAGTGGTTGCCTGTATTTTTGTTCGATTTCTTTTTCGCCGCCATGGTAAGCCGACTACCAGTTTATACCGAGCAGGGCTTCCTTGGAGGGCGCTCAGGCCGCGGGTTTGTGGTGCTCGCCATTGCGGCGTTCCTCACACTTCTTGCGGATGTCCTCGTAACGCTTCTCCAACTCATCGAGTTCCTCGTCAGACAGTTTTTCAATATCAATCAGGTCATTATTGGCCGGATAATGGGAGCGGATCAGTTCATCAAGTTTCAGGTGCAGCGCCTTGGCATCGCGGTTCTGCGTGTTCTGGATCAGGAAGACAACCAGGAAAGTAATGATGGTGGTACCGGTGTTGATGATGAGCTGCCAGGTATTGGAGTAGTGAAAATAGGGGCCGGTAATGGCCCAGATGATGATCACCGCCACCGCAAACAGAAACATGTAGGGATGCCCGACAATCTGCGCCGTCCAGCCGGCAAAACGGCTGAACCAGAGATTCATCGTGCTGATCTTTGCGACCTGCTCACGGGCCTCTCTGAACGGAGTTCTGGCATTTCCCGGCATGACAACCCCTGCTATCTACTTGGATGAGAGCGGGATCGGTGAGAGATTGCCAAAATTGCCATAAATTGTAATTGCATAACTTTAGAAACCACAATTCACAATACATTCGGATATAGCTTTTGAAGCTTTCAAATTATGGGCAATTACAAATTATGGCAATTTTGGCAATTTGGGGGGACTATGCGAGGTAAATGTCCTCTTCTCCAGCCATCTGCCTCAATTCGGCAGGAGGCCGCGCCGGGGTGTCTTCTGGCGATGAAAACAGCGCATCCAGAGACTCCAGCCAGAGCGTCTGCGCCTCAAAGACCTTGCCGAAATTACGCGAGACCAACTCCGCCATTTCCTCAAGCGATGGCAGCTTGCGCAGCGAATCGACAGCCGCCAACTCCTGCGCGAGCGAAGTCACAGGTTTATCGGCGATGCCGCAGGGAACAATCAGCTTGAAGTAATCGAGATTGGTGCTCACATTCAGCGCAAAGCCATGCGAGGTGACCGCGCATGAAATATGCACGCCAATGGCCGCGATCTTGGCTGGTTCGTCAGTCCAAACGCCGGTGAGTCCCTGAATGCGGTGAGTCACCACTCCCAGATCGCCGCAGGTCCGGATCAACGCCTCTTCCATCTTGCGCATAAACTCTACAGCTCCCATGCGCGGGGTAAATGCGCGCAGGTTAAAGATTGGATATCCAACAAGCTGTCCGGGGCCGTGGAAGGTAACATCTCCACCCCGGTCGGTCTCAAACAATTCGACGCCTTTGCTGTGCAGGAAATCCGGAGACGCAATGATGTTGGCGTTGCTGGAATTGCGGCCCAGCGTGATCACCGGAGGATGCTCCAGCAGCAGCACCGTGTGTCCTACACGGCCTTCTTTCACTAGGTGAACAAGCGTCTGCTGCAGGTCGAGCGCGGTAGAGTAATCCACCCGGCCCAGATAAACGACGTTGATGACCCGAAGCACTGCCTTTCATTCTAAATGCTTCATCGGGGCATAGCTAAATTGTGCCTATGAGAGCGCCTTCATGGGAAGATCGGGAGATCTGATTCAAAGAACACAGATATTCACGAATCGTGCGAAGGGGCAGCATTGTTGCCAAGAGTCACGCACCAAGAGCCAAAAGCCAAGAGCTAACGCCAATACCTAACTGGCTATCTTCTCTTCGTCACTCATGCCACGCATGTACTTGTCGGGATCGGCCTCGAATTGCTTTTTGCAGTCGAGCGAGCAGAAATACACGGTTTCAGCGTGGTAATCGTGACTGGCGGCTGCATCGAGAATATCGACTTGCATCTTGCAGACAGGATCAATGGGCATAATGCCTCCTGCAAGATGAGACGAACCTTGCTCAACGCTTGTTGCCCCAAATAGCAGCCCCAAATTTCAAATTAAAAGTTGATGGCTTCGCCTTCCACGGCGCTGAACGCATCCAGCAGTCCTTCGGCCACCGTGGGGTGCGCATGGACAGTAAACATCAAGTCCTCTACTGTTCCTTCAAGCTCAAGCGCTGTCACAGCTTCGGCAATGATCTCCGTGGCAACGGGACCGATGATGTGAACGCCTAGAATTTCGCCGAACTTGGTATCCGAAACCACTTTGATAAATCCTTCATGGTGATTCATGATGCTGGCCTTGGAATTGGCGGTGAATGGGAATTTACCGATCTTTACCTGGTATCCGGCTTCTTTGGCTTTGGCTTCAGTCAGGCCAACGCTGCCGATCTGCGGCTCGCAGTAGGTGCAGCCTGGGATATGGTTCTTGTTCACCGGTTTGGCTGGTTTTCCGGCAATACGCGTGACCGCCACAATGCCGCACATGCTGGCCACATGTGCGAGCTGCGGCAGCCCGGCAACGATATCGCCAACCGCGTAGATGCCCTTTTCGCCGGTCTCCATCCACTCATTCACGTGAACATAGCCGCGCTCGGTCTTGATTTTGGGAGTTTTATCCAGGCCAACCTTTTCTGTGTTTGGGCCACGGCCAATCGCCACCAGCACCTTCTCCGCTTCCAGCCGCTGCTGGCTCTCTCCCTGTGGAGTAAAGCTTACGGCCATGCCGCTCTTGGTCTTTTCAACTTTATCGACCTTGGTATTCACGAAGCAGTTGATGCCGCGCTTCTTGAACGAGCGCAGCAGTTCCTTGGAGACTTCTTCGTCTTCCACCGGCACCAGCCGGGGCAGCATCTCGATGACCGTGACCTCCACGCCAAACGATTTATAAATCGAGGCAAACTCCACGCCCACGGCGCCCGAACCAATGATGATCATTGACTTGGGAATTGCCGAAAGGCTCAGCACCTCAATGTTGGTCAGGACATTGGAATCAGCCTGCAGGCCGGGCAGCATGCGTGCAAACGATCCGCTGGCCAGGATGATGTTCTTCGTCTGAATCTGTGACGACTTTCCGTCGTCGGTCACATCAATAGTGTGGATGCCATTCTTCGCCGGGCCAGTCAGCCTGCCATAACCATGCACGACCACAACCTTGTTCTTGCGCATCAGGAAATCCAGGCCCTTGGTGTGCTTGGTGACAATCTTATCTTTGCGATCCTGGATCACCTTCCAGTTCAACTTGGGCGAGGTCACGCCATCAATACCGTACTCCTGCGCAGCCTTGAGATGGTCATACACTTCAGCATTGAACAGCAAAGCCTTGGTGGGAATGCAGCCTACCTGCAGGCAGGTGCCGCCCAGGCGCGCATCTTTTTCGATGAGGCAGACTTTAAGTCCGAGCTGTCCGGCGCGGATGGCAGCCGTGTAGCCGCCCGGGCCTGCGCCGATGATGGCAACGTCATAAGTTGTGTCTGGCAAAACAGTGCTCCCCTTGACAGGAAAATCGCGAGTAGTCAAACAACTGATTGTAAATGAGAAAGCAGCTACATCTCACATGCGCCACTTTCATCCATTAGATACCTGGGGTTCTTGAAAGATTCGAACCGGGAGAGTGCCTGCTTAATCAGTTCATCAGTGTCGTCAGCGGCAGGTTTTTGGTTGCGGCTCGGCTGCGTTGCGTCCTACGGTCAAGGGGTTTTGCTGATTGCTAAAAAATTGTGTTCCGCTGCTCTCGATTTCCATCCCACCGCAGACATACAAGTTCCTATAGAACTCGTCAAAATATAAAGAGCTTCTGTTCCCTACAACTGAGGAGGAATATGCATTTACTTTGGTGGATTATTGTGGGCTTGATCGCCGGTTGGGCTACGGGCAAGATCATGCGTGGCCGGGGTTATGGTCCGTTGATGGATATCGTGATCGGCATCGTCGGAGCCATTGTGGGCGGCTGGGTTATGCGCGCCCTGGGCGGAACCGGTCAAGGTGGAACTATCTATACCATCCTGGTGGCGATTGGCGGAGCGGTTGTGTTGACCTGGCTTGTGCGCCTGATCACCGGCGACCGGGGTGGCACCCGTGAAGGCGGCATTCGCAGAGCAGCCTGAAGAAGCAGTCGGCACTTAGCATTCAGCACTGAAGCGCTCAGCGGTGTTCACCGCAAAGGGCGCCGGAAGAATGTCCAATGTGCTGAGTGCTAATTGCTGACCGCTGAATGCTAAAGAAGCTTTGCTGCTTCCTTCGCGAAATAGGTAAGAATCATTTCAGCGCCGGCCCTGCGAATCGAAGTGAGCGACTCCAGAATCACACGATTGCGATCGAGCCAGCCCTTCTGAATGGCAGCCTGCATCATCGCGTACTCGCCTGATACCTGGTAGGCGGCAAGGGGCAGATCGAAACGGCGGCGGGCCTCGGCAATCACATCGAGATAGGGCATGGCAGGTTTCACCATGATCATGTCTGCGCCTTCATCGATATCCTGCTGAATCTCGCGCATGGCTTCGCGCACATTTGCGCCGTCCATCTGGTAAGAGCGGCGGTCGCCGAACTGGGGAGCGGAATCAGCCGCTTCCCGGAAAGGTCCATAGAATCCGGAAGCAAATTTCGCAGCATACGACAGGATCGGCGTATTGCCGAATCCTGACTGGTCCAGCCCTTTGCGGATGGCAGCTACACGGCCATCCATCATGTCTGAAGGGGCAATCACGTCCATGCCGGCCCTGGCCTGCGAGACAGCAGTCTTCGTCAGGATGTCCAGCGAAGGATCATTGACGATTTCGTATTCCGGCTCGGCAGCCGGTTGCGCAGCGGTTCCGCCCTGCTGCGAAGAAGCTGCGCTGGGATTGTGCTTCTTTTTTTCTACGATGCCGCAGTGCCCATGCGACATGTACTCGCACAGGCAGACGTCGCCAATCACCACCAGGTCGCGCACTTCCTGCTTAATGGCGCGGGTGGCGCGCTGCACAATGCCGTCTTCGGCCCATGCGCCTGTGGCGATCTCGTCTTTTTTCTCCGGTAGGCCGAAGAGAATAATGCCGCCTAGTCCTAATGCCTTCGCTTCTTTCGCCTCTTTGGCCGCCTCATCTACGGAGAGGTTGAACACTCCGGGCATGGAAGAGACTTCCTTGCGCACCCGCTCACCCGGACAGACGAACAGCGGATAAATAAAATTCGTAGGGGTAAGATGGGTTTCACGTACCAGGGAGCGCAAAGACTCGCTGCGGCGCATTCTTCTAAGTCGGGTGACGGGAAAGGACATGATTGCCTAGATTTTAGCAGTATTTCGTATGAAATCAGCCCTTAATAAGACCACCATCCATGCACCAACCAGAATCGGGTGACCGGGAGATCGGCTAATCTGTTGTGTAGCTGAGTGATTTGCATTGTGTAGCGGCTTAAACAAGCATAAAAATCCCAATCCCGGAAGATACGAGCTAAGGGCCAAGAGCTAAGAGCTAAGGGCCAATAGCCTTAGCTAGAAGCCAGCAGCTAACAGCTAACTTGCGCTACCATCATATGCGGATCATGTCTCCGCAGCCTCTTCAACATACGTCGGCACGCGTGCTGGAGCTTGACAGCTTCCGCGAAGTGCTAGCCGGATACCTGGCTTCGCCGCTGGGCAAGGCCCGGGCCGCAGAGCTTGCGCCCACGGAAGATCGCGAGTGGATTACCGCCCAGCAGCAGCTTGCAGAGGAAACACGCAAATTCTTGGTGGCCGGGGCGCGTTTCGACTTTTCCAGCCTCTTCGATGCCCGTACCCTGCTGGCCAAAACCAGGATCACCGGGGCCATGCTGGCGATCAATGAACTGCGCGACCTGCTGCTGCTGGCAGACAAAGCCTCCGAGTGGCGGGAGATTGCGCTCAACCCACCTGAGGCCATTCAAAACGACTGGAAGAGCATGCGCGAGCTTTCGCTCGGCATCGCCGACTTCACGTCTTTGCTGCGCTTCTTCCGCAACAAGATTCTGCCGGATGGAACTCTCGACGACCGGGCTTCGCCGGAGCTGACGCGCATCCGCCGTGATGTAGAGAAGCAGAAGCGGCTGATCCAGGAATCGTTGCGCGGCTACCTGCGCCATCTGGCCGAGGGCGGCGCTATTCAGGAAGAGCTGGTCACCATTCGCGGCGAACGCTTCGTGATCCCGGTGAAGACCGAGCAGCGGCGAAAAGTGAATGGCGTCATCCACGGGGCCAGTTCCAGCGGCCAGACGGTCTTCATCGAGCCGCTGGAAACCATTGAGCAGAACAATGACCTGGTGCGCCTGCTGGAAGAAGAGCAGGCCGAGGTGCACCGCATCCTGCTGGAGATGACCTCGCGCATCGGCGAAGAAGCTCCATCGATTGCGCAGGCGGTGGAGATCATGGCGGAGATCGAACTTCAGTTCGGCAAGGCGCGCTTTGCCCAGGATTATGACTGCGTTCGCCCGGAATTGACCGAGGCTCATCTTGAATTGCACGATGCGCGCCATCCGCTGCTGGAGCGCAACCTGCGCAACCGCCGGGGCAAGATCGTTCCGCTTTCGGTGGAGTTGGACAGCGCGCACCGCCAATTAATCATCAGCGGCCCGAATACAGGCGGTAAAACGGTTGGGCTGAAGACGATTGGCTTGCTGGCATTGATGGCGCAAGCAGGCATTCCCGTTCCGGCGACAACGGCCAGGCTGCCGGTCTTTGACTGCGTGCTGGCCGACATTGGCGACTACCAGTCCATCGAGCAGAATCTTTCTACATTCTCCGCTCATGTAACAAATATTGATTTCATTTCGCGCACGGCAACCGCGCACTCGCTGGTGCTGCTCGATGAACTAGGCTCAGCCACCGATCCGGAAGAGGGAGCGGCGCTGGCTGTGGCCATTGCCGAACATTTTCGCCGCATCGGCGCAGTCACGGTGGTCTCCACGCACCATACGTCGCTCAAAGTCTACGCTGCGAATACTGCGGGAGTGGTGAATGCCGCCGTAGGTTTTGACGAGAAGACCCTGCAGCCGACATTTGAACTGCTGGTGGGGGTGCCCGGAGCTTCAGCGGGAATTAACATCGCTCATCGGCTGGGGCTGAATGCGGAGATTACCGATGCTGCTCGCGCGAAACTGCACACCCAGACCCAGGACGTGGGCCGGTTCCTCGATCGCCTGCATGAAGAGCTGCGGCAAGTGGAAGACGAACGCACAAAGATG
Source organism: Candidatus Angelobacter sp. Gp1-AA117 (assembly GCA_003223515.1). GTDB lineage: Bacteria > Acidobacteriota > Terriglobia > Terriglobales > Acidobacteriaceae > Angelobacter. Next base: position 18,390 of record QHVI01000070.1, on the reverse strand, counting down.
CGGCAGCGGGAGCAGGAACTGAATAAAGAGCTGAAACGGCTGGAGACGGAAGGCGCGCAGGAGCAGCGGCAGAAAACCCGTGAATTCGAGCGCAAGATGGATTCCCTGCTGCGCGACTTTGAGTACCAGACACGTGAAGCCGTCAACGCCGTGCAGGATCGCGCTGCCGCACAGAAGTTATCTAAAGAAGCCGAGCGGCGCATCGCCAGGCTGCGGCGCGAGTTCAAAGAGCAGTTTGATGCGTCAGTGGTGGCTCACAAGACCGGCGCTGACGCCGGTGATCCCAATGCGCGCCCGCATGAGATAAAGCGCATCTCTGAAGGCGATATGGTCAAGTTGAAATCACTGGGGCGCACGGCGGTGATCAAGCGCAAAGTGGACGAGAACACCTTCGAGGTGGAAATCGGGGCCATGAAGATGAAGATTCCCCGGCACGATGTTGCTGAAGTCGTAGTGCAGGCGGGGGCTTCACCGGTGCAGGCGGCGCGCTCTAAAGGCATATCGGTGTCCCTGAAAGATGATCTGAACATGCCTTCGGAGATCAACGTAATTGGCCAGACCGTGGATACAGCCACACGCGAGGTGGAGAAGTTTGTCGACCGGGCCTTTCTGGCAGGCATGCCGCGTGTGCGGATCATCCATGGCCACGGAATGGGTATTCTGCGCAAAGCCATTCGCCAGTTCCTGCAGCAGCATCCACATGTGGAGAAGCTGATTGAGCCCACGCAGAATGAAGGCGGTGCAGGAGCAACGGTGGTGGAGTTGAGGGTGTAAGACTTGTTTGAGATATGTGAGTCATCAGCCTTCGGTGTTGGCTTGCCGGGATTTACACCTTCAGTTGATTCATAAAGACGCAGCAGTGCACAATGGCAGGTATGCTCAGCAAGGCTGCACATATCGTCAATCTTTTTGCCCTGATTCCTGCCGCATTTTGCGCGTATGTGGCCTGGATTGTGACTCATCCGCGCCAGTATCCAGTCCCGCCGGGCTTTGTGAGTATCAAGAATGTAGTGGTATGCCTGGGCATTTTTTTCGGGTTGTATTTGCTAAGCATGCTGCTGGGACTTATCGCGTTGCTGCGCGGCAGCGGCAGGCCCGCTGAAATAAAAATCGGTTAACAACCTCATTACCGGGACAAAGCCTCTCGTGCTCTTATTCAAAATCGCCCTTGCGCCAGTTCTCATTTATGCCGTCACGCTTGCAGGACGCCGGTGGGGACCTTCGGTTGCCGGATGGCTGCTGGGACTGCCGCTGACTTCGTTTCCTGTCCTGCTATTTCTTTCTCTTGAACAGGGAACGCAATTTGCCTCCCATGCTGCGCGTGGAAGCCTGCTGGGGCTGCTGGCCTGGGCAACGTTCAATATTGTTTATGCGTATGCCTGTTTGAAGTTGAACTGGTGGCAGAGCACCCTGATTGGCTGGGCCGCGTATTTTGCTGTCGCCGCTGCGTTGTTGCCGGTCAGCATAACCGCGATCTGGGCCTTCGTGGCCGCCATCCTCACACTGGCGGTCATCCTGATTGCCTTTCCCAGGGTCAGACATTCGCAAACATCATCCACTCTGGGGAAATATGACATGTGGGTGCGTATGGCCTCAGCAAGCGCTATGGTTTTCCTGATTACCAGCATCGCAGAGGCGCTCGGACCTACAGCCAGCGGACTCTTTACGACCTTTCCAACGTATTCAACAATTCTTGCCGTGTTCAGTCATCGCGAAGAAGAGGCTGCGGCTGTAAATATCCTGAAGGGAGTCACCGCAGGCCTGTACACCTCGGCTACGTTTTTTCTGGCAGTCTGTATTGGGCTGCTGCATTGGCATCCGGCATTGTCATTCACCGTGGCGCTGTCGAGTGCCGCTCCGGTGCAGGCGGCCAGTCTGGTGTATCTCAGAAGGAGTGGTTGACTTGTTCCCTTTTGCCTTCCCTTAGCGCCTGAATATTGTGAATAGATTTCCCCAAGAGTTTTCCTCTGTGTACTTTGTGAAACCTTTGTGGCCTTTGTGGTTAGGTTGTTTTGGTTGCTCCCCGTAGCATCGTGTTAGAGCGTTACGGGAGGTTGGCCGGTTGTTCTTCGAACAGGGGTTTCCAGGAGTCGTCGAGCTGAATCCATTCGTCGCCTTCAAGCCAACTGGCGTGCGTTTCGGCTACGTGCAACATGCCATGGCCCACGGGGCAGACCAGCTCCGTCCCCCACCAATCGAGCAACTGGTAACTGGGAACGCCTACATAGGCTTCATGTCCGAGGCGCTTCAGGCAGATGCGGCAGCGGCGGGTCTGATCACGATAAGACCACGTGACCGCCACGATGGTAGTCACCAGGAAGAGCCACGTGGAGGCCGGACCTGCCACAGGCGAGACCACACCGGTAAACATCAACGACAGGCGGCGTGTAAATTCCAGTGAAAAGATGAAGCAGGTGGCCAGCAGCAGGATGGTTTTTCCGGCAAAGAAGAGCCACCACCGGAAACGGTCACGTGAACTGAGATGTTCTCTTGCCAGGCCGCCCCGGGTAAAGCGTCCGATCAGCAGTACCGCGCTGCCCGCCAGCGCCAGCAAGGTGAAAACCACGTAGACCTGCATGCCCTGCTGGATCGAGGATTTCAGCGAATTGACTTCGGCGGCCACAAAGCGGAAGCCCGACTCGTCGGCAAATTTCCTGAACTCGGTTACGGCATTTTCCAGCGGCACACCCGGCTTGAGACGCATCACGGTGCCGGTGCGCGTGGCAAAGTTGAACTTGGTCACATTAGTCTGGACGGCCCAGACTGAAATTTCCGGAGAGATAAACCTGAAGCTCTGGGGCAGCACGCCGATGATGGTGCTGGTTCCATCGTAGAACTCAACGTTCTTGCCGATCACTGCCGGGTCGCGGCGGAAGCCTGTCGCCCAGAGTTCATGGGAGATCACAATGCATCTGCATTCGTGCTCGTCGCCGGGATGGAAGATCCGTCCTAATGCGGCATTGTTGCCCAGAACCTCAAAGAAATTCGATGAGATGCGGGCGGCATTTACGGGCAGAGCGCCACGATACGTGGAGATGCTGGCAGTGTCCCAGGAATATCCGGCCACCTGCTGCGCGGTCTGGCTCTTGGCCTGCCAGTCGCCAGCTAAACGGAACAGGGTATCCGAGTAGTAGTGCACATAATTGGCATGGAAGGAGAGTTCCGCCAGGCGGTCGGGCTCGGTGAACGGAAGCCTGGAGAACGAATAGCGAATAGTCGGCGCAAACTCGCTGCCTGCAACAATGACTAGAAAAACGATGCTGATCGCAGCCATACAGAAGCGGGCCGTGCGGGGTTTCTCGTGTATGGCGCGCACCACGGTTTCGCGGTTCCAGCGGCACCATGCGGCATCGCTGAAGGCGCCCCACAGATGTTTTGCCAGATCGAATTTGCTGGCCGGACCGAGGCGTCCGGATTCATGCAGGAAGTGAATCCAGTGCCACACCTCTGCATGCCATTCGTTGTACCACTCCTGGCGCCGCGCTTTGGGCACCAGCAGGCTGGCCACCCGCAGCAAAAATGCAGATTGCCACAGCAGGTAACGGATTGGACGCGGAGGCTCCATGCTCTCCTCTCAGCGCGTAGCTTTTTCTTCCGGCGTAAGCTGCGCCAGAAGCGGATACCGTTTGGTCGCTATCATGAGCGCGTCTTTCCCCTGCCGGGTAAGCCGGTAATAACGGCGGCGGGGACGGTCGCTGGCAGCTTTCGCATCTTCCCAGTTGCCGCGAATGAGCGTGTCTTTTTCCAGCCGGCGCAGTGCCGGATAGATGGTGCCGCTGGGCAAACCGGTGACCTCCATCACGTCAAAACCGTACATATATCCGGCATTGATGGTCTGCAGGATAAGAGCCGATGTATGCGAAATCCTGGATGCTTCACCCATGGGATGCTACCTATGTAGTATTCTATACCGCCTTTCAGCAGGTACTCACGGTTTTTCACTCCAGAGCTGCTCATGGTGTCGGCCGCCTTTCAGCCGAGGTGACCAGAACCACAGCCGAGCCCGTGCTTTTGGCAGTATCCACCGCGGAAATCACCCATTGATATTCAACATCAGGATCAGCCTGGATAAATGCGACCTTGTCTGGCCGGTAACGCAGCTTGTCTTTCAGGAGATCGCGCAGCCGGGACAGGGAAATTTCTTCTGCATTGATGAAGTAGTGCGGATGCCTGGCATGACGCAAATCAAGACCAACGCGCACGATCAAAGATGGAAATCCAGGGAACGGCTGGACTTGTGAAATGTCTTTGATGGAATGCACCGTAAACCCAATTGGATGGGTGTCAACACGGTTCGCCCATGCGATAACGAATATGAGACCGGGAAACAACAATGACCACATAAGGCCAAACGGGGGCAGAGACGAAAAGCGGGCACGCGTTCTGCGTTGCCATTTTCTGCGCCGTGCTCCCATGATCGGGATAGCCCCTGTGGGAAGAAATTTCGGGCGAGGCGGAGGCAGAGAAGAAACAATCACCAGCAGCGCGCCGATGATGCCGGTCAACTCACAGACGCATCGGGAGACCAGATCACCCGATCTCCCGATCACTCGATCTAAAACTCCTGGTTTTCCCAGTCTCCACCTAGAGCCGACGGCACAACCGAAGGCAATTGACTGGTCGGTCCGGGAACGGCGTTACCCTGCTCGTCGATCTTCATCCCCAGAGAGAGGCCCATGCAAGCAAGAATTTCCTTGATCTCATTGAGCGACTTGCGCCCGAAATTTTTGGTCTTGAGCATCTCTGCTTCGGTCTTCTGCACCAGCTCCCCGATGGTCTGAATGTTGGCGTTCTTCAGGCAGTTGTAGCTGCGTACCGAGAGCTCCAGCTCCTCCACGGAGCGATTGAGGTTCTCGTTTTCGATGCCCGGTTTGTCTTCGCCGCGGGCTTCGGTTTCGAGTTCCTCTTCAAAGTTGATGAAGATGGTCATGTGATCTTTGAGCAGCTTGGCCGCCAGGCCCAGGGCATCGGCCGGAGCGACGGAGCCGTTAGTCCGCCAGCTCGTCGCACTCAAGGTATCCGGCTGGAAAAACATCAATCCAAGTGCGAACTTAGGATGCGACTGAATCTACGCGGGCCAGTAATCACGGTCAATGCCGCAAAGTGGTGCAATTGTGTGGATTCTGTGGAAAATAACAATTGGGATTCCGCACGGAGCAACATGAAATGGGCATCAGCTCAAGCTGCATCACGATCGTATTCATATAAAAACAAAGGCGAGTTGCCATGCACCGTATTTACTCATTTCTTTTTGTAGTCTTGGTTCTCATTTCGGGAAAGCCGCGATCGTCGGCGTATCTGGCCCCCACGAACAAGGCAAGCGTCGCCGTTCTGGAGCAGCAACTACGGGACGCCGACATAGAATTCTGCAAACAGACTGCCGCACGGCGTCTCGACGGCTGGATGGACGCCTTCGCCGACGACGCCTCAATCCTGCAGAACGGGAAGACCGTCAGCGGCAAGACCGATTTGCGCCGGCACTACGAGCCGATATTTGCCGACAAGAATTTCATCCTCACCTGGACACCGACCCATGCTGAAGCTGCAAGAGACGGATCGCTGGGCTACACCTATGGCACTTACGAAGCGAAGTCCGGAAATGACGTTTCCTATGGCATGTATCTCACCATCTGGCGCCACGTAAACGGCAAATGGAAAGTGGTGATGGATACCGGCAGCTTATTGCGCCAACAGCCGCAATAAGCATTAAACTGACGCCATGAACCGCAGAGAAATCTTGAAAGGTTTTCTGGCCGCCAGCCTGGCAAGCCAGATTCAAAGCCTGGGTTGGCAAAACCCAATCCAAGCGCCATCTGCCGCCAGCCGGTTCCTCACCTTGGTCAACTTCGCCGACGAGCCTGCGTATGCGATGGAGACGGTGATCGGCAGTGGATTGGACGGCCGTCTCTGCACCGACCTTGCAGCCATGGAGGCGTACACCCGGACCACGCCCACCGAGAAGTTCTATGTGCGCACTTGCGGATCACCGTTGCTTCCGGACGCAGCTTCGTGGCGCATTCGTATACGCGGCCCCGGCGTGCAGCCGGTCAATCTCAGCCTGAATGATCTGAACAAGAAGGCGCGGTCTTGCGGTGAGCATCTGATGGAGTGCTCGGGCAACTCAGGCGTCGGTCACTTTGGGCTGATAAGCGTGGCCCAGTGGGAAGGTGTTCCTCTCACAGACGTACTGGAACGAGCCGGCTTCGGACGCAATCGCCCGGCAAAGCGCGTGCTGGTCTCCGGATTTGACCATTACCCTGCCCCATCCGCGACTTCCACACCGGGCGCTAGCTGGATTTTCAGCCTCGCAGAGTTGGCGGCGGACCAGGCGTTCCTAGCGACCACGATGAACAATGAGCCTTTGACTCGGGACCACGGAGATCCTGTCCGCCTGGTTGTACCGGGATGGTACGGATGCGCATGCATAAAGTGGGTCAATGAGATCGCGCTCGTGGAAGACAGCGCTGCGGCAACTTCGCACATGCGCGAGTTCGCGGCGAGAACTCACCAGGCCGGCGTGCCGCGTTTGGCCCGGGAGTATGAATCCGCGGTCATTGATCCGGCAGCGATGCCTGTTCGTTTGGAAAAATGGATGGCCGGAGACAAAATCAGCTATTGTGTGTTGGGGATCCTGTGGGGCGCTTCCCGTCCTGTTGGCGGACTGGAAATCCAATTTAATCCTCACCAACCCTTCGTTGCCGTTGATGGCTTCGCACAAGACAAAGAAGACGGTTGGAATTTTTGGACCCATGCCTGGACACCGTCCAACCCAGGGCGTTACACGATTCGACTGCGCCTGAAAAACCGCATGATTCGGACCAGACGGCTGGATTCCGGTCACTATCGGCGCACGGTCGTGATCCATGAAGTGTAGCTTGGCATAGCTATAGTCGCCGCATTTTCCGGCCCATGTGCTATGATGAGGCCCTCTCAACATCAGGCTCATCACGAACAGGTGTCCCGACTATTTGAACCTGCTGACACGAGCTTGTGTCAGAGAATTGTTCATAGAAAGCCAGCACGACAACGCGCTTGTCCGCTTCAAAAATTTAGGAGGATGTATGTCTCTGAAACACGCAAGGATCCTGGTGTGTGCTTTGCTTGTCATATCATTTTTTATGGCGACGGCTGCGGCCCAGACCGCCCAAGATGCAAAGGATGCGAAGGCTGTCACCCAACCGAGCCCTAGCCCGACCCCAGCCGCTTCGACGGCGATAAAACCAGCTACAACTACCGAACGCAAAGCGGGGGGCGAGACGAAAATTGAGTGCAATAGAATGGCACCCAAGGCCCGAAAGGCCGGAGGCGAGGCGAAGTTGCTTTGCGATGAAACACCAGCCGCCACCAAGATTCGCAAGGCGGGAGGCGTTAGCGAGCCATGCACTAAGCCGGCCGATGCCAAAGCTCGCAAAGCCGGAGGCGAGGCGAAGTTGCTTTGCAATGAAAAACCAGCTGATGCCAAAGCGTCCAAGACAACCGACACTAAAGAAATCCCAGCTGGAGGCGCCGCCAAGCCGGCTGACGTTCCCCCCATACAAAACCCAAAGTGAGATTCTCGCGACTAAAGAACGAGCCAATTGACCGGCGCTTTCTCACTTGGTTAAAGTCTAGCCGTAGAAGCATGCGTATTTCATCCTTATTCCTGCTGCACCTTCTGCTGGTTGTAAATGGTTGGTGCCAGCCCGGCGACTCGGCCAACCACGCGGGCGCTCACGACAGCGAAGAGAAGCTGGGCACCGTTTCTTTCCCCACCTCGTGCTCGGCTGAGGTCCAGAAGAAGTTCGAGCGCGGCGTGGCCCTGGTTCACTCGTTTGAATATGCGAAAGCCGACATCCAGTTCCAGGAAGTAGCCGCCGCCGACCCCAGCTGTGCCATGGCCTATTGGGGACAAGGTATGAGCCTGTTCCACCCGATGTCAGACCGTCCGACGAGCCAGGATTTAAAAGATGGCCGGCATCTGGTGCAGCAAGCTCTAAGGACCGGGGCTAAGTCCCAGCGTGAACGGGACTACATAGGCGCTTTATCGGTTTTCTATCAAGACTACGCCATGCGATCGCACGACAAGCGCGTCGCAGCCTATGCCGCCGCGATGGAGAAAGTCTACCGGCGCTATCCGGATGACCATGAAGCCGCCATCTTCTATGCGCTTTCGCTGCTTGCGGCTGCATACTTCGACGAAAGTCTGAAGAATGAGAAAGCCGCTATCGACATTCTTACGCCTCTGCTCAACGGCCTTCCTGATCATCCCGGTGTGGCCCACTACCTGATTCATGGCGCTGACAGTCCGCAATACGCGAAGCTCGGGCTCGAGGCTGCTCGCCGCTATGCGGGCATCGCGCCCTCCTCGCCGCATGCCGTCCATATGCCCTCGCACATTTTCGCGAGACTCGGCTTGTGGCAAGATGACATCCGCTCCAATCTGGCAGCGGTGGAAGCCGCCAGGAAACCGGATGGAAAATTCCGCATTGGCCCTCATCAGCTGCACTCTATGGATTTTCTGGAGTATGCCTATCTCCAGACTGGCGACGACCGCAAAGCCAAAGCTATAGTTGACCAGGTGCTCGCGACCGGCCCTGAGGATGTTGACGACAGCGAGAACGGCTACTTTCACAATGCCCTGTGCGCTTTCCCTGCTCTCTATGCCCTTGAAACCCGCCGCTGGAAGGAAGCTTTGGCTTTGCAGGCTCCTGCAGACGTTGAGCCTTTCGATAAGGCAATCACCTACTGGGCGCATGCCGTTGCCGCCGGGCGCCTGCACGACCGAACCGCAGCCTTAGCGGCTTTAAAACAATACAACGCCATGACGCGGCTGACGCGCAAGTCTTCCCTTGCTTACTATGCGACTAGTTTGCAAAACGGTCACGATCAGGCGCTGGCGTGGCTGGCCTTCGCGCAGGGCAAGAACCAGGAGGCATTGCGCCGTTTGCGTTCGGTGGCCGACGATCAAGATACCGTCGGCAAGGGCGAAGTTGAGTTGCCTGCTCGAGAGATGCTGGCCGATATGCTTCTGGAAATGAACCGTCCTGAGGACGCCTTGGTGGAATACGAAAAATCACTGCAAACCGATCCCAACCGCTTCAACGGGCTCTACGGCGCGGCGCGCGCCGCCGAACAGGCGCGGCAGCCCGAGAAAGCTGCTGGCTTTTACGCGCAACTGCTGAAGAATTGTGACGGCACAGCAGACTCAGGGCGTCCTGAACTGGCGAGAGCCAGGAATCTGCCAATGCAAAAGTGACAGCTACTTGAACCGCTTCTGCCCTTCGGCAATAATCGTTCTCGCCGCGTCCACGCTTTCCCATCCGGCAATCTCGGTTTTTTTGCCTTCCAGGTTCTTGTAGATGGCAAAGAAGTGTTCGATCTCCCGCAACGTGTGCTCGAAAACTCCGGCGTAGTCCTTCACTTCACGATAGAGCGGATCGCTCTCCGCTACAGCCAGGATCTTCTCGTCACTCTTGCCCTGGTCGATCATGCGCAGCACGCCGATGGGGCGCACTTCCATCAGACATCCCGGAAAACTGGGCGCTTCCACCAATACAAGAACGTCAAGAGGATCGCCGTCCATTCCCAGCGTGTGGGGAATGAAACCGTAGTCGCCGGATAATGCACCGGAGAGAAAAGGGTTCGATCCAGGCGAAAAACATGCAAATCTTTGTCATATTCGTACTTGTTGACTGAGTCGCGCGGGATCTCAATCACCGCGTTGACCAGCCGGGGAGCGTCTTCGCCGATGGGCAGCCGTGTGTAATCAGGCATGGTCTTCAATTCTATCGGTTCTTCTGATGCAAAAAGCGTATCCTCAACACGCGGAGACTTCCATGCTGCACAACTGGCAACCTCGGCTTAGGCGAGGACGTCTACCAAAAATGAGGTAAGAAGCTGGTGATCACCTGATGTCGAAATCAGGGGAACATCGGTTCAGATCCGAATAAACGGGCCCTGGCATCTTAAGAACATTCACATTCCCTATCCCTCTCGCCCAGGCGCGCTAAAAAACAATACGGCTTAGAAATAAAAACGCGTCCCTCTTGGGACGCGTTTCGGCAAAACAACTCTTACTATTTTTTTTTCTTCGCCGCCGCCGGGTTCCTCCGCCGCAGCCTGCTGTTGCTGTTCTTCCATTTGCTTGCGGATTTCTTCCTTCCGTTTGGTGCGCTTGGCTTCGATGACTTTCTCGCTGCCTATCAGTTCGATGAAGCAGGTCTCAGCGCCGTCGCCGGTGCGCCAGCCTTTGCGGATGATGCGCAGGTAGCCGCCGTTGCAGTCGCCGAAGCGCGGGGCCACGGTGTCAAACAACCGCTCCACGGATTCGCGTGTCATTACAAATCCCAGCGCCAGGCGGCGCGCCGCCACGTCGCCTTTTTTGCCCAGCGTGATCATCTTCTCCACATGGGCGCATGGCTTTGGCCTTGGCTGGCGTGGTTTCGATGCGCTCTTCCATGATGAGCGAGGTCACCAGGTTGCGCAGCAATGCCCGGCGATGGCTGGTGTTCCGTCCTAGTTTCTTTGTTGCAATGCGATGGCGCATGACTGTGTCCTTTACAAGCTTCTGGCTTTTGGCTGTTAGCTGCCAGCCAGCAGATCCTTACTAGCATGGCATCCGTGTCTGCTACTTAGTATTTAGTACCTGGTAACTTAGTAAACCGAGTACAAGAAATTCTCAGCCGAGGCGAATTTCGCAGTGATGACCACTGTAGACAGATCGAAGGTCAGGATACGCTGGAGTTGATCTGCCCACCGCAGCCATCCTGCGTAAACCAGCAGCGCAAGAAGAATCAGAAGGAGCCCGTTCCGTCTTCCATTGCGAGTACGCACAGGAGAAAGGACTCCGAATTTGGAGGAAATGTTCCGGTTCAGCATCGTTCTGGCTTGATATCCCGATGAATCAAAAGGTTTGGGGGTTAATTTACTCATTTACCAAATCACCCATTTACCAGATTCTGGCGAGAACCACCTCGTCTTCACCGCAACAAGAACAAAATTCTCGAAGTCGCCGGCATTAACAACCCCACCCTATGTAGTATTCTATATTCCGGCAGTTGCCATGAATTTCGGGAACTGGCGGCGCAGTTCCGGTGTCCATAGACAAAAGTCCTTTGACGGAGGACCACCAGTGCTAGAGGCCAGGGGACTTACCAAGTGTTATGCCGGCATACCCGCCGTGGACAACGTGAGCTTCAGCATCCGGCCGGGTGAAATCCTGGGCTATCTCGGCCCCAACGGTTCCGGAAAAAGCACCACAGTCAAGATGATCACCGGGCTGCTCGAGCCTACGCGGGGCGAGGTGTTGCTGCATGGCCAGAGCATCAAGAACGATCTCATGGCTTACAAAAAGCGGCTCGGTTATGTTCCTGAAGAAGCCCTGCTTTATCCTTATCTCAGCGGCTGGGAATACCTGGAATTTGTGGGTACGCTGCGCGGCATGGAGCGCCCATGCCTGAAGGTGCGCATTGATTCGATGCTCCACCTGCTGTCACTGTATCCGCACCGTCATGCTCCCATCTCGGCCTATTCGAAAGGCATGCGCCAGCGCATTCTGCTGATCGCCGCGCTCATGGACGACCCGGAAATTCTGGTTTTTGACGAGCCTCTCTCGGGTCTCGATGTGACCTCGGCTCTGCTATTCCGCAAGCTGGTGAAACAGCTTGGCCAGCGCGGGAAGATCATCTTCTATTGCTCGCACGTGCTGGAAGTGGTGGAGAAGGTCTGCACGCATCTGCTCATTTTGCGCCAAGGCAAGCTGATTGCTTATGAATCGGTGAACGGGTTGCAAAAGATCACAGGTTTGCCTTCGCTGGAAGATAGCTTCTCGCATTTCGTGGAGGAGAAGGATGCGGAGGTTCTCGTCGGCGACATCGTGGAAGCCATGAGGGCATAATGCTGACTTGGCTGCGTGAACGGATCTTTCAATGGCATGAAGGTCTGCGCCAACGGCCATTCTGGCGGCTGGTGGAGCACTTTGGCACGCGCATTTTTCAGACCGGCAGCGAATCCGGCGACGATGAACTTGATCTGGGCATCGGGACCATGTTTGCCCTGCTGGCCTCGCCGGGAGCCTTTGCCTCGATGTTTCTTTTCGATAAATACTCTTCGCTCATTCGCTTCATTCGCGGCAATGCGCCGTTTGATCCCTACGATGCCTCTCTGCCGGATTCCTATTTCTTCATCGTTTTCTCGATGGTGATTACCGGGGCGGTCACGCTGCTTAAGTGGGATGTAATCTTTCCCGACCGGCGCGACTACATGAACCTGGCGCCACTGCCGCTTCGCACCCGCAGCATCTTCCTCGCCAACCTGCTGGCGGTGGTTTCCCTCGCAGTGCTGTTTGCCATCGATGTGAATGCCGTCTCGTCAGTGATGTTTCCGGTCCTCGTGAACCTGGAGCATGGCACCTTCATGCTGTTCCTTTATTTTGCCGGTGTGCACATGTTGAGCGTGCTGCTGGCGGGCCTGTTCATCTTCTTTGCCATGTTCGCCTTGATTGGGGCGCTCATGCTGGCCTTGCCGCGCAGGCTGTTCCGCAGAGTATCGCTTTATCTGCGCGTGGCCGGCATTATGTATCTGCTCACGCTGCTGGTGACCAGCTTTGCAGTTCCAACGGTTCTACGCCATCTGCATGGAACGATTCCGCTGCGCATCTACCTGCTCCCGCCGGCATGGTTTCTGGCTTTTTCACGCGTGCTGGTGGGAAGAGCGACTCCGGAACTCTCTGCGCTCGCCAGATTTGGATTCACTGCGCTGCTCATGGTCATTGTGACGGCGCTGGTGCTGTACGGAGCCAGCTATCGCAGGCACTTCACTCATATCCCTGAGAGCACAGATACGGCTCTCAAGAAACGTTTTTCGCGGCGCTGGATTCTCAATCCGCTTTCCCATCGCTGGCTGTTGCGCACTCCATTCCAGAAGGCCTGCTATCCATTCATCCTTAGAACGCTCATGAGGAGCGAGAGGCATCTTCTGTTCTTAGGCGCATTTGCCGGGCTGGGGCTGGTGATTGCCTCGCAAGATCTGCTGTTTGGCTTCTCTCATCAGGCAGGACTATCGAGCAGTGTTCCGAGCACGAGCCTGCTGGCAATTCCTCTGGTGCTCTCCTATTTCCTGATCTGCGGGCTCAGATTTGTCTTTGAGATGCCAACAGAGCTGCGCGCCAACTGGGTTCACAAGATGATCGTGGACCCTGAGAAGCACGAATCCGCAGCCGTTTCCTGCAAGGTGATTCTTACCTTTATCTGGCCGTGGCTGGTGCTGATCGCTTTGCCGGTCTATGCATACTATTGGGGATGGATGATTGCCCTGGAGCACACAGTAGTGGTGCTGCTCTGGTCCTGGTGCCTGACCGGCTTGCTGCTGCTGCGCTTCAGGAAGATACCTTTCACCTGCTCTTATCCTCCATGGCATGAATATTCGGTGGTTCTGGTGGTTTTCTATGTGCTGGGTCTTTACTTCTTTACCACCGTGACAGCGGGCATTGAAGTGCGATTGTTGCCGCATCCTGTACGCCTGGCGATCTTTGTGGCCGGGGTATTCATCGGGTGGCGGATGCTCATGAAGCACAAAGCGCCCACACCCTTCGAGCAGCGCCTGATTTTCGAGGAACAACCTGTATCGCCAGTGGAGACCTTAAACCTTTTCCGCAGTTGAAGTAAGAAAAAGAAATTTTGTAAATGGATAATTTGGTAAATGGGTAAATGAAAAGCCTGTGTTCGGCATCTTCAATTACTCCATTTACCAACTTACTCATTTACCAATTCTGTTTCACCTTATTACTTCCGTACCTGCCCCTCCTTGTTGAAAAGCGGTTATCTGGTAAGATTTCCCCTTCCGGGACGAACAGGGTGGTGTCCACCGCCAGAATGAATGCCACAGCTTTGCGAAGACGACGTGAAATCCCGGCCCCGCGCGCGCTCCCGATCATTGCCTACTTCGATGAAGATCCGGTGGCCCGCAAATTGCTTATCGGCGTGCAGCGATTTCGCCGCGTAACTTTTGAAAATATCGGCCAGGAAAATCCGGTGGTCGAGCGCGTGATTCTGGTTTCCTCCGAAGAGATTGTCGAGAAGCATTATGCCGAGCTGCGCGTGCCCAACGCCCGTGTGCTTGCCCTGACCAACCAGCGATTCAAAAATGCGCGCACCGATGGCGCTGTTTATGCATACCTGCCGCCAGGTGTGCCGCAGGACCTGCTGGAGCGCATGATAGATAATGCGCTCGATCACATCCACCTGGTGCACTCACGGCAGGAGGTAAACCAGCGGCTGGTCGGAGCCAGCCAGGAGATCCACGAGCTGAACCAGATCGGCATAGCGCTTTCCGCCGAGCACGACACGGAAAAGCTGCTGGAGATGATCCTGACTAAATCGCGCGATTTCACCCAGAGCGATGCCGGCTCGATTTATCTGGTCGAGAGAATTCCTCTGCAGCGCAACCAGCGCCGCTTACCCTTCAACAACAAGCCCACGCCTGAAGGAGAACTCTTCGAAGAGCGCCTGCGCTTCAGCCTGGCACAGAACGACAGTGTCGATGTGCCATTCCGTGCCATCACCATGGATATCAATGACAAATCCATCGCCGGATACGTGGCGCTGACCGGAGAGACCCTCTGCATCGAGGATGCTTATCATCTGCCCGCGGACGTGCCGTACAGGATCAACCGCAAGTTTGATGAAGATTCGGGATACCGGACCAAGTCAATCCTGGCTGTGCCCATGCGCAACCAGAAGGGCAAGACGGTGGCCGTGCTGCAGCTCATCAATGCCAAGCGCGATGGCAATGCGCGGTTGGATTCACTTCCCGCCATTGCCCAGCAGGTGGTTTCTTATACAGCCAGGCAGATGGAAATTGTGGTGTCCCTGGCCAGCCAGGCGGCAGTAGCTCTGGAAAACAGCCAGTTGTATGAATCCATTTACAAATTGTTTGAGGGCTTTGTACGCGCCTCGGTCACCGCGATTGAAACCCGCGATCCCACCACTTCAGGCCATTCCTTCCGCGTCGCCAATCTTACCTTGGCGCTGGCCCAGGCGGCCGATCGGGCCGGCCACGGTCCGTATGCCGGCGTGTGCTTCTCCCGCGACGACATGCGTGAGATCCGCTATGCCAGCCTGCTCCATGATTTTGGCAAGGTAGGCGTGCCCGAGGAAGTTCTGGTCAAGGCCAGGAAACTGTATCCGGCGCAACTCGAACTGATTGAGCAGCGTTTCAGCTTTGTGAAACGCACGCTGGAAAATGAAGTCCTGCGGTCAAAAATCGACTACCTGCTGGAAAAGGGCCGGGAAGAGTATCTGGGCAAGCAGAAGCAATTTGACGGCAAGCTGGAAGACGCGTTGCGGGAGCTGGATTGCCACTTCCGGGCGATCCTGGAAGCCAACGAGCCAACCGTGTTGCCCGCCGGCAACTTTGCCGGCCTGGAACAGATTGGCGCGGTGCAGTACCTGGATATCCATGGCAAGCAGAAACCATTGCTAACCCAGTCCGAGATTCGCCTGCTCTCCATCCGCAAAGGCTCCCTGGATGAAAAGGAGCGGAAGCAGATTGAGGCGCATGTAGTCCACACCTTCAATTTCCTGCAACAGATTCCATGGACGCATGAGATCAACCAGATTCCCGAAATCGCCCGCCTGCATCACGAGAAGCTCAACGGCAGCGGCTATCCCTATAAATTGTCGGCGCCGGAAATCCCGCTGCAGTCCCGGATGATGACCATCTCGGATATTTTCGATGCATTGGCGGCGGCGGACCGGCCGTACAAGAAGGCTGTCTCGGTGGAGCGGGCGCTGGAAATCCTCAATCTTGCCGTGAAGGACGGCGAATTGGATTCAGACCTCTTCGACCTGTTCAAAGCCGCGCGGGTCTATGACCAGTGGAAAACCGAAGCGGTGGGATACTAGTGCTGTGACCGTGTGATTTTGGGTATAGCCAGCGAAGCTGGCGGGATTCTTGTAGCCCACAGCGCAAGCTGTGGGTATAGAAATAGATAAGGAGCAGAGCTGGCGAAGCCAGCGCCATAACTGTAATACACCTCATTCCATCGGAATGCCTCGATTCCTATTTCCATGCGGTCAGAGGTTAATTTTTTCAATCCCGTGTTTCCCCGATTGCCTTTCCCCGGAAGTACAGTAATATAACTCTTCGCCTGACCCGATTGACCCGCATGAAAGATTTTTACATCGCCGATGCAGCCCGGTTTGAAAACCAGGTAATCACCTCATCCTTCGTTGTCGCCTCCAAGCAGGCCAAGCCGAAAAAGAGCGGTGAACTCTACCTCTCGCTTACGCTGGTCGATCGCACTGGCCAGCTTGACGCCAAGATGTGGGACAACGTCTCCGATTTCATCAACGTTTTTGACCAGGACGACTTCGTCAAAGTACGCGGGCTGCTCAATAAGTTTAATGGCCGCTTTCAGCTTACCCTGCACAAGCTGCGCTCCATGCAGGACGCCGAAGTTGAATTTGACGACTACCTGCCACGCACCACCAAAGACATTGGCCGGCTTTGGCAAACGGTGGCCGATTTTGTGGAGGGCTTCCGCAACCCTTATTTAAAACAACTGGTGAAGACTTTCATGGCTGATCCGCAGATCGAGCGGGCTTACAAAAATGCTCCGGCAGCCAAGACGCTCCACCACGCTTATATCGGTGGACTGCTGGATCACGTGGTTTCACTGTTCCAGATTTGCGACCTGGCCAGCCGCAACTATCCCGGAATCATTGACCGCGACCTGCTGCTGACCGGGGCCTTTCTGCACGACATTGGAAAAGTGCACGAGCTGAGCTTTGCCCGGTCTTTCACCTATACCACCCGCGGACAACTGCTGGGGCACATGATCATCGAGTTGGAGATGCTCCAGGAAAAGATCGTGCAGGTGCCGGGCTTTCCCGCCGAATACAAGACCCTGCTGGAACACCTGATCATCAGCCATCACGGCAAATACGAATTTGGCAGCCCCAAGATGCCCATGTTTCCGGAAGCGCTCATGCTGCATTATCTCGACGATCTGGATTCCAAGATGGAAAGCATGCGCGCCCATTTCGAGCGCGAACCAGGGGCGGAATGGACCAGTTACAACGTGAGCCTGGAGCGTCCTTTGCTGAACACCCAAAGGTTCCTGGCGAAACTGAAAGAAGAAGCCGCGTCCACGCCTTGCGCCTCGGCGGTTGCGGCTTCGGCGGGAGATCTCGAGTAGCCGCAAAGTACACGCCCTGGGGCAATCGCATGAAAGACTTTTTGTGAGATTCTAGCCGGCGATTCTAGCCAGCGAAGCTGGCGTGATTCTTCTAGCCCACGGCGCAAGCCGTGGGTGATGGTGAAAAGACAGGGGAAGCCCGCGAAGCGGGCGGCATAGTTCTATCGCAAAACAGCATTGAAACCTTTATGCGATTGCCCGCCCATTGCCCAAAGCAATACATATCTGATACAAGTTTTGCCAGGGGGTGAGCGTGAAATTCACACAGTTTCATTTATTGATTGCTCTGCTGGTGGCTTTGATGCTGGGCTGTTCCCAGAACTCAAACACTCCGGCTACCAGCACCGACAACTCCGGCGCCGGAAATTCGAAGACGGCAAATGCCAGCGGCGCGCCGGCTAAAAAGACAGTGGCCGCCGAACAGGCGGTAACCATACCGGCCGGAACCGTCGTAACCGTGCGTCTGGGCGAGACGCTGAGCTCAAAAAGCAGCCAGGCTGGCCAGGATTTCTCCGCCACTGTGGCCGAACCGATCACGGTAGACGGCAAGACAGTGATTGACAAAGGCGCTTCCGCGCACGGCACCGTGGTGGCCGCCAAAGCCATGGGACACTTTAAGGGCGGCGCCCTGCTGGAAATCCGGCTCAATTCCATTTCCATCAACGGCAAGGAGCAGAACGTGCAGACCGCGGCCGTGACTCAATCTCTTAAAGGAAAAGGCAAGCGGAGTACCGGCTTCATTGGCGGTGGCGCGGGCGCAGGCGCGCTGATCGGCGCACTGGCAGGCGGCGGCAAGGGCGCGGCCATCGGCGCCGCAGCCGGAGCCGGAGCCGGCACAGCCGGCGCGGCCTTCACAGGGAACAAGGAGATTGTCCTGGCCGCAGAGAGGGCCGTCACCTTCAAATTAACTCAGCCGGTTGAAGTCCGGTAAAGCGTTAAGCAAATCGTCAATGAGGGCATGGCAGATCCCATGCCCTTTTTTCTTTTCTTCGCGTCCTCAGTGCCTGCGTCGCATAGCAGGGCAAGACGGTGTTAAACCCAATACACAAAAACGACTTGTTCTTCCTCTGCGCCCTTTGCGTCCTCTGCCCTGAAAATCCCTATGCCGCCATGGGTGTCGTGAGTACCTTCAGACCGAGTTCCTCTAAGCGCTTCGTATGAAAACGTATCAGATGCTGGGAGCGGATTTGATCCAAGAATTTTGCACCCAAGTC